>CAZWTD010000036.1:0-2479 GCA_964637345.1 uncultured Gammaproteobacteria bacterium | reverse complement strand
CCACTCGCGGTGATACAGCCCAGGGCTCAGTAATGAAAGACGCGAAAGTCGAAACTGGAGCGACGATCCGAGTTCCGATGTTCGTCAAAACCGGCGACCTTATCCGGGTGAACACCGAAACCGGCGAATACACCGAACGAGTGTAAATCTCCTCGTTCTACGGTAGGGTCGCTTGATTTTGGATTGATGAACTACTCTTCGACCGTGACGCTGGTCATCCGAACCGGGACGCGCGGCTTGTCGTTTCCGTCGGTCGACACGGCTGAAATTCGATCAACGACGTCCATCCCCTCGACGACTTGGCCAAAAACCGAGTATTGGTTGTTGAGATAAGACGCGTCATCAATCACAATGTAGAACTGGCTGCCGATCGAATTCGGAAGGCTCGATTTCGCCCAGGCTACTGCCCCGCGTACGTGCTTGAGCGCTAAGGCCCCAGCCTCATCCGCCATTCCCTCTCCGGTGTACGACGTTCCGCCGGTTCCATCCCCATTCGGATCGCCTCCTTGGATCACGAAACCTGGAACAATCCGGTGGAAGGTGAGGCCGTTGTAATACCCACGCTTGGCGAGTTCAATAAAATTTTTCGAAAGCTCAGGGGCCTCAGCCGTGAAGAAGCGCATCGTGATCGTTCCATAGGTTGTTTCGATCTTCGCGGTCGGAGAGGCGGCGAGCCGTTCAGCTTGGATAAGAGGCAAGGTGGTAGCGTTTACTGATTGATTAACATTCGTGTTGCCGTAGGCGGTCGAGTTCGTGTCATCTTTGTTGTTTCTGAGCACAAACCAAATCGCAACACCCATGGCAACTAGGATGAGGATAATTCCGATAACGAGGATGCGTCGAGTTTTCGGCATATGGTCAAAGTTTAATCCAATAAAGTATAACATATTTCGAAGATTCCCCTCCAGTCATTGTTCAGGGTAAGGGGGTATGCTAGTATTCAGGACTATGAAAAAACTTCTCATCGTCTTCGTGGTTCTTGCCTTAGCTGCCCTTGCTTCTATTGGGCTCTTTTCCTCCCAAAATCAACCTGGGTTAACCCAAGAACAAGCAAACAGCCAAATTATTACGCCAGATAACACAAATGAAGTCCTAGACACCCCGACTGTCCAGCAAGAAAGCAGCCAAAACACGAATGCGGCGTCTGGAATGGCACAATATCTTTCCTACTCGGCCGATGCGGTTCAAGAAGCAAAGGGCCGAACTGTCCTCTTTTTTCATGCTCAGTGGTGCCCTTTCTGCCGGGAGGCTGATATGGACATTATTGAAAAACTTTCAACGCTGCCGGCTGACCTGACTATTCTTAAGACTGACTTTGATCAAGAGACAAACTTAAAAAAGAAATATGGGGTTGTTTACCAACATACCTTTGTCCAAGTTGATGCAGAGGGGAACGAGCTCCGTCAATGGTCTGGGGGTGGCGCTGAAAACATTCTTCAACAAATCTCTTCGTAGCCCATGATCGTTCTCATTAGCTTTGCTTTCCTGGCTGGTCTGGCTACTGCTCTCGCGCCCTGCATCCTTCCGGTCCTACCGATTCTGTTATCCGGCGGAGCAATTCACGGCCGGAGTCGTCCTTGGGGAATTATTGCCGGGGTTATCCTCTCTTTTTCAATTGTTACGCTGACGCTTTCATGGCTCGTCAGCACGGCCGGCTTTTCTCCGAACTCAGCCCGAAACTTCGGAGTTGCCCTCCTGGTTGCGCTGGGCATCCTGATGCTCATTCCAGGCTGGCTCGATCAATTCGAGGCTTGGATCGGCCGGCGGCTCGCTCGGCGATCAGCACCGACTGAAGCGAACGGATTCGGCGGCGGACTCCTTCTCGGACTTTCGCTTGGAGCGGTCTGGACACCCTGCGCCGGACCGATTCTCGCCAGCGTCATCACGGTCGCTGCTGCCGGAACCCTATCCGGAGAAGCCGCGATGATTACCGTCGCGTATGGAATCGGCGCAGCTATTCCGATGGGCTTGATTGCCGCGCTCGGGCAAAAAGCCTACCAACGGCTCCGTTTTTTCACAGTCTATAGTCGAAATATTCAGATCATCTTCGGGGCTATTATTCTCATCATTGCTGGACTAATGGCCTTTAATCTCGATCGAACAATTCAAGCAGCCGCCCTGCGTGCTGCGCCGAGCTGGGTTCATTCACTCCAGCGCTTCGAGGAAAGGGCGCCACTGCAACAAAGCGGCGGATTCTGTCCTCTTGGGGACGCCTGTCAGTAAGCACAGCGACAAAACACCATATCGAAACGCCGGACTGGGTTTAATCAAAACCCCGACCTTTTGGAAACTTGTGCTCGCGCCGTCAACTATTCAATACCAGTCTCACTTCTTGTTGAACTGAATACAGACAAGAAGGTCATTCTGCCCTCACGCGTCATGCCTCTCGCTTTCCGAAACGCTAAGCGCTTCCCTTGACCTTGGCGTGACTTTCCGCTAGAGTCGGCACGACACAAAGACAAAAAACCAAGGAGGGCAC
>CAZWTD010000035.1:0-2519 GCA_964637345.1 uncultured Gammaproteobacteria bacterium | reverse complement strand
GTCTGGAATGCGACGAAAGGACGGAATCCAATTTGGAAAACGCTTCGATGAAATTGCGTAGTTCACCTGAAGAGTATGGGGGAGACCATTTATGTAAACGCTTCCGTTCTGCGGGTGCCAGATCGGCCCGGACTTCTTCGATGGCTTGATGCCCGCCAGCAAAACGCCATTCGAGTCAGATCCATTTCCATTTTTCCCGTTCACCGCCACTTCCGGCATTCCCACCACAACAATTGCGCAGCGCCCGGGATGAACTTTTGCGTACCAATTCGCGGTCGCTTCTTGTGACGCGTCGTAACTGTCGGCCAAACTTTCAATCGCGGCCAGGCTAGGGCAATCAAAGCTGAGCAGGTCCGGCATGAACAGTCGCAGATAAAAGATCTGCGCGGCCGCGCCGTGAAACGCCTCTTGCTCGGTGTGCTTGCGGTTGGCGGGATCGTCAGAATCGGGACAGAACGGATTGACGCCGACATGATAAGGGATGATGTAGTGACTGATCTCGTGGCAAAGACTGAGGCGTTTTCGTTTTCGAGGGGCGTGCTTATAAAGCCGAATCCGCCGCTCGTCCCGCTCCAGCCAACTCGGAGTTGTGATCAGCTGGTTGTGCAAGGTGGGTGTGGCCAATTCCTCCGGCGGCTCGATTTCCTCAACGGTCAATTTCAACGACGCCGGTATCTCTTCGATCGGGATCGGCGTCTTTTTGAAATTGAACGGCTTCATCAAGTGCCGCACGTAGACGAGGGGATCCGACCCGAGGTAGTCGTTGAAATGAGGACTCACTTTTTGGAGTCCTTGTCTTTCAGGTACTGAAGAAAGCTCTCCAGTTCCTTTTTTCCTCCGTCTGATAATTTCTGATAGTCGCGAAAAAGATGGGTCTTTTCCATCTTTTTAACATCCTCTTTCATTTCTTCTGTGGAGGGTAAATAACCGGCGCAGGCAAGCAAATGTTGAACGGGGATGCCGTAGCCGTCGGCCAGTTTGTTAATCGTTTCGGGGCGAGGGGATTCCCGCTTTCCGTTTTCCAGCTGCCAAAGATACGCCTCGGCGATCCCCGTTTTTTCAGCGGCGGCCTTAAGCGTCAGCTTCTGATCCGTCCGGATCTTCTTGATGACTTCCCCGAAATCAACCGGCTCAGGGCGGTCGTCCTTCTTATCTTCCATTAATAGCGCTCCCTTTAGGTTAGGTGTCGTTTAATCGACGGTAGTCTACGACTATCAGCTATCTTTTGCAAGTGAATTGTTAAAGCAGATGCTTTACTAAAAATACATCTTGTGATATAGTCCGATACTAGCAAAAGATAATATCGAATTTGCAGGACTTTGCACATGATGGTGAAACTTAAAACTTTAACTTTGAAGAAGTTGCTCGCTCGGCGGAATCTCTCGCAGAACGCCTTTGCCCGGCGGATCAGCGTGAGCAGCGCCTATATGTCGCAGATCTTGAGCGGCGAGCGGAACCCGTCCCCCAAACTCCGGGAGAAGATGCTCAAGAGTCTGAACGAATCTATAAGCATGAGGGGTCTTCCTCCGTTTCGCTTCGAGGACCTTTTCATTATCCGAGAGAGGTCCTAACCGATGAATCAAAAAGTCCCCTCCATCATTCACCTTCCCGCTCCTTGGAAGAAACTAATCCGACGCTGCCACGAACTCTGGTTTGGCGATCTCATCGACTGCCAAGTTCAGCAAGGCAATATCACGCGAATCAGCCGATTCGTGAAAAGCGTCCTCACCAAGCCGCCCGCCGCCATCACCCCATTTAGCGAAGCGCTCCCTATTTCAAACGCCTGGCAGACCGTTATGTCTACGTGCCGGAGGGCTGGGGTGCAGTCGATTCCGGTCATTAAGATCGAATACGGGGAGCCAGTCCGCATTTGTATTGACGAGGGAGGATGGACGACGGAGATCAAATGAACCGCCGATAATTTTTCACACACATAACTAACCGATAGCCGACCGAAAAACGGGGGCTGTTGGCGTCTCGAGTTCACTCGAGGCTGCTGACAGCCCCCTATTTTTTTGTCCGCGCGGAAAAAAACCACAGGAGGACAGCATGACCGAGAAACAACTGACGGAAATGGAACTGAGGATGGCGAAAAAAAAAGAGTGACGACGCGAGACGGAAGTACCGGCTGACCAAGGAGGACGCCCAAGACGTGGAGCAGGAGATGCTGATCATCATTATTGGAAAGAGAGATCGGTTTGACCCCAATCATTATTCAGGGGCATCAATTCAGAAGTTTCTCAGCTTCATTCTGGACAAGGCGATCATCAACCTCATGGAAGCGCGAAATGCGCTGAAGCGTGGCGGCGGAAAGGCAACTGTTTCGCTCGACCAAGAAATCACAGACGACGAAGGCGAATCCGGCACTCTGGCCGATACCGTTTCAGATGAACGCTCTTTGGGCGGCCGCCGCTTATGCCCGTATTCATCTGCCGACTTCTCTCACGACACCGAGCGAATGTTTCGCCGCCTTAATAAGGAGCAGCGCGAAATCGGCTCGCTCATCATCAAGGGATATA
>CAZWTD010000034.1:0-2610 GCA_964637345.1 uncultured Gammaproteobacteria bacterium | reverse complement strand
GTTCTTTACTCGAGCTTGGGGGAAAGCATCGCGTCCTGGCGCTCCGGATCGAGCCGCCGGCTGAGCTTCTTCCATCCGACCTTCCTTGCTTCGATCTCGGCTATAACCGCGTCGGCGATCTTCAGCCTTCCGTAACTCGCGTTCTCGACCTGAAGCAGTCGCTCGATGAGCTTCGCGCCGGGCTTCATCCGAAGACGCGCTACAATATCGGCCTTGCGGAACGGAAGGGTGTTGTTGTTCGCGAGGAGACGAGCGAGACTGGGCTCGATATTTTCCTTGACCTTCAGCGCGCGACCGCGACGCGGGATAACATTAGCCCCTTTCCCGACGCGTATTTTCGAGGGATGTTTCGCTCGCTTGCGCCGGCGAAGATGATGCGGATCTTGCTCGCGATATTTGAGGGTCGACCGCTCGCAGCGATGCTCCTTATTCGCTACGGTGACACTGCGACCTATAATCACGGCGCTTCAGCCGATGAGGCGCGGAATGTCATGGCTCCCCACCTTCTGCAATGGAAGGCGATTGAGCAGGCGAAGGCCGACGGCTACGCGCTCTATGACTTCCGCGGGATTGCGCCGTCAGATGATCCGAAACATCCCTGGGCCGGGATTACTCGTTTTAAAGCCGGCTTCGGCGGCCGCGTTGTCCGTTACGCGGGAACTTTTGATCTCGCGCTCCGGCCCGGGCTCTACCGGAGCTACCGCCTCACCCAAAGCATCTTACGACGTTTTCGTTAGAAAAACCGTAACGCAATAAACCCATATGCCTAATCCAGAAGCGGGGTTCCCGGCAGCTGAAATGCAACTTCCTCCTGAGATCGCGGAAAAGCTTCGCGAGGCGGAAGCGGTTCTAGCTCGAGCTGATGCCTATTACGAAGAAAGCGAAGCGATCCGCGGGAGAGTTCCGGCTGAAACGAACCGTCTTTCCGCTAACGCGCTCGTTGAGGCGTCAACTTCCCTGGAGCAGGCCGGAAATAATCTCTGGGCCAGAGAGCTTCATGATATGTTGAGGCAGTATCCCGATCTTCGGTCGCGTTTACAGCCGTCACACGCGAATAGCCGACGCGAATTAGGCCATCTCCTCGACCGGCTGGGCTAGGCCTTTTCAAACGTCTTCGCCTCGTTTACACTGTTGTCGCCACTTCTTGCCCTCATCGTTCAACGGATAGGACACAAGATTCCGGATCTTGTAATGTAGGTTCGATTCCTGCTGAGGGCACCACTAACAACTGATTTTTCTACACCTGACGCTATGGAATATACACAGAAGGAAAAATCGAGTGTTGGCGAGGAAATTGGAGGCGCGATCGGTCATGAGATTGGGAGAGAAGTCGGGAAGGAAATCGAACGAAATCTCACCGGGCAGTCAGCCCAGAAGAAAAGCAAAAAGAGGTCTCCGTTCGCTCGCCGGGTCGGTTACCTATTCGGCATTTTCTTTGGAGTCTTTTTCCTTTGGGTAATTGGGAACTTCGATACCTGGGGCTGGCGTTTTATTACCGACGAATGGAGTCAGGTTGAGCAGATTGTCCGTCTATCTATCATTGTCGAGTTGATTGTGCATAGTGTTTTTCTCCTCGTCGACAGTCGCATTATTTACTATTTTGGTAAGCTCGTAACGCATGTCGTCAGTTTTATTGTCGGTGTTCGAATGCTTCAGGTTTCCCCTTTTGATTTCAATAATCTCTTTGGCGGTTGGGGGTGGCTTAATTCGGTTTTTCCTTGGCTGATCGTTCTTGGCTTGGTCGGCATCGCTATCGCGGTCATTGTTCGGACTGTTAAACTCGGACTTGGAAAAGAAATATACGATTAGCGAGCGACTTGTGTATTGCAATGAATAGCTCCCCCTCCAAGCATTCGCCCGGAGGGGGGGTTCGGTTCAGGCGGTCCTGACAACGCGACGAACAATCTCGGCCGTCGACATTTCGCTTTGGCAGAAAATGCCGGACGGCGTTCGGTTTCGTCGGGCGCAGTCGCACGGCGCCTTGTCAGCAGCGAGGGCCTCGTAGCAGAAGTGTCCGAGCGGGGTTGCGCGGAATGCGGGGCAAGTTCTCGCATCAGGCACAACCTCATGAGCAAGGGGCCCGTCAGCAGAAAGAACCATAGTGACCTCCTTAGGCGTTTCGGGTGGATAGCGGAGGATAGGTGAACGATAGAGAAAGGCGCGTCCCTGGTCAAGCGAATCGAGAGGACGAGTGAGCGCGTGTCCGAAAAGCAAAAGCACCGCCGGAACTCGGCGGTGCTTGTTGTGATTTTCGTCGGCGAAGAAATCCTTATGATTCGTTTTCGTCGTCGTCGTTTGAATCGTCGTCATCGTCCGACCCGTCGTTGTCATGATCGTAGTCATGATCATCGTCTTCGTCGTCGACGCCGTCGTCATCGTCGTCAGAGTCTTCGTGATCATCTGATCCGTCGTTGTCGTGGTCGTAGGGGTGATCATCATCCGAGTCATCCGACCCATCATTGTCATCATCGACGTCTTCTTTGTCATCCGACCCGTCATTGTCGTGGTCGAAGTCGTGATCGTCCTCACTATCCTCGAGTCCGTCATTGTCATCATCGAGGTCGTGGTCGTCACGCGAAGCGTCGTTGTCGTGGTCGAATTTGTACTTGT
>CAZWTD010000033.1:0-4110 GCA_964637345.1 uncultured Gammaproteobacteria bacterium | reverse complement strand
TTCGCCTAGCGGCCCTGGCTTTGCTCGCGCCAAAGCGCCGCGTAGAGTCCGCCGCTTCGTTCGATGAGATCAGCGTGCCGGCCTGTCTCAACAATCCGACCCCGCTCAAGAACAACAATTCGATCGGCGTGGGCAATTGTTGAGAGTCGGTGCGCTACCAAAATCGTCATGAGATTCGGACGTTCGGTAGCAATCTGTTTGATCGTTGCGGTGATGTCCTGTTCCGTCAACGAATCGAGGCTGCTCGTTGCTTCGTCGAAAATGAGGAGCTCGGGATCACGAAGCAGGGCCCGGGCAATCGCTAAGCGCTGACGCTCCCCGCCGGAGAGCTTTAGGCCGCCCTCGCCGATCTTCGAATCAAGGCCGCGTCCACCGCGCTCGAGAAGCGAATCAGCCGCGGCTTGATGCAACACTTTCAGGCAGTCCGTTTCGGTAGCTGTTGGACGCACAAAGAGCAGATTGTCGCGAATCGTCCCGGCGAAGAGTTGCGTCTCTTGAGCAACGAGTCCGATTCGTTCTCGGAAGCGCGCCTGGTCGATCGAGGCGATATCAATCCCGTTGAAACGAATCTGTCCGGCGCTCGGCGGGTAGAGACAAAGAAGAAGCTTCACCAGCGTCGTTTTTCCCGACCCGGACGGACCGACTAAGGCTACTGTTTCTCCAGCCTTCAGCTCGAGCAAGGCCTCGTGGACTGAGGCTTCGGTTCCGCTCGCGTACTGAAAGGACACCTTGTCGAATTGAATTGAGGTGAGAGGTCCGAGAGACTTCGGATCCTTTGGCTGCGGAGCAATTGGCGTCGACAAAATGCGCTGGAGCTCCTCGCTCGAGGCTCGGGCTTCTTGATACTGCGCAAAAACCGTCCCGAGATCAGCGAGGGGAGAAAAAATGAAAAATGAGTAGATAAACAATCCGAGGAATTCACCGAGACTAATCTGCTGATGAAAAACCAACCAGAGCATTAAAAACATCAGGCCGGACCGAAGCGCGTTAATGAGCGTGCCCTGGATAAAACTCAGCGTTCGAATCATCCGAACCTTCTTCAGCTCGAGTTTCAGTATCCGTTCATTCGACGCATTCAGTCGGGAAATTTCCTGCTCTTCAAGTCCGAGACTTTTTACCAACTCGACGTTGCGAATCGTTTCAGTCGTCGACCCGGCCAGATCAGCCGACTCGCGAACAATTGCCTTTTGGGCAGCTTTGATGCGCCGACTAATGATCGCCGTCACGACGCCGAGCGCAGGCACGGCCAAGGTCAGCGTCAAACCAACCGACCAATGAACGATATACGCGTACACAATCACAAAAAGAATTCCGACGAGAGACAAGAATACGGTGTTCACAAAACTACTAATGATCGCCTGAATATCGGTTTTTGCTTTCTCCATTTTCCGCAAAATCTCTCCTGAGCGCTGGTCTTCAAACACTGCATAGGGAAGCGCGAAGGTGTGGGCAACGCTCCGTGCATATAAGCCGGTCCCAACGCGCTGACTCACAACGTTCACGAAGTAATCCTGAAAATTCTTGGCGATCCGGGAAATCAACGCAACGCCAACCAGGCCCGCGATAAGCCAACCTACGCCGGACAAAAAGTCACTCGTGGCGAACTGGTCCGGATGGCTCGCGTACCGATCAACGATAATCCGAAACAACTGCGGATCAAGCAAAGAAAATACTTGATTAACCGTTGCGAGAGCGAGCGCAAGGACCAGCGTCTTTCGGTACGGCCGGAGCGCTTGAAGAATAAATCCCATAGTGTTCGAGTATAGCGAAAGAGCACGGAAAGAACAAGGACTTACCCATCGAGCGGCGATTTCGTAGTTTTTCTCTTGACAGCGCGCACAAAGCTAGTACAATTTCTTCTTGTGAACGGCATTTTCTTTTCGAAAGCGCCGAGCGCATCGCTCATTACCTGGAACGCAGGGATCACAACTCGAGACAATTCACGCCTCCGGGCACTGCCCGTTCTACGAGAAGATCCACGAGTAATACATCCATTCTGCGTGCCCAGGGTTTCGAGGATCGATCTGGCATAGAGCGCTGGCGCTCTCCGCTAGATCTGTCTTTCCGGGCGCTCCGGCGCCTAGACTTCAGGGGGACGCTCGTCGAGCTGCCCCCTCTTTTCTTGGCCGCTGTTTTCAGATACGGCCTGATCTTCAAATTCTACTAAGGTTCGGAGGAGGCCGAGAATCAAAATATCAAAGCCCAAACCAACAACAGCCGACACCTGCTCATTCGCAAAGAGGAAAACTCGTGTAATAAAAATAGAAACAAGCATGCCGCGAATACAGTACTCATAGGTTTCCCGACGGGAGCGCATCAGCTGCGTTGCTCCAATGAGAATAAGCGTTGCAGAAACTGCAGATCCTGCTAATTCGCCCCAATCGGAAAAACTCAGTTCGAGGGGCAGCTCCGGTCGCCAGGTCGCGAAGAGTCGAGACACGACGATAGCTAGCGTTGCGGCCGACTGTGCTAAAAAAATCGTGATAAACACCGTTCGAAACCAGCTTTGACGTACGGCGAATTGGTACAAACGGCGTAGTCGAATTCGCCAATTCCGAACAAAACCGGGATGCGGGGGCGGAACGGTAACCATCCGCTCAATAAAGGTACTCAACGACTCCGCCTCCTGGTCAGTCGAGCGATATGGCGCGAGGAGCGCTAACGCGCGGGCTTGTTCGTTCGGATCAAGATCACGCTCAACCGACTCCTTCATGAGTTCAAGCGCGTTGGTCATCGCCTCCTCCCGCGTCGGGGTCCGATCGCGATGAAGCACCCGGTTGACGAGATAGAGGAGAATGAACAAAAGGTACATGAACGCAACCGTCGGCTCGAAGAAGTAATTGTTGTCGCTCGTAATAAATTTCCCAAGCTCATCGATGAAGGCGCCGAAGCCGATACCGCCCACAATCGCAGCTACGCGCTTCACGGGTCGGTTGCTATACCCGAGAAGAATACTCAGCGCGACGAGCATCAACAAACCGCCCCAGAGCACGTGAGCGATATGTAAACCATTACCTCCGATCTGAGGATAATTCGTCAGTTCAAGATAGGCGCGAATACCAAGAACTGACGCTACGGCTGCAACGAGAAATAACTCGAGAAAATGTTCGGCCTCAAGGTCGCGAACGAGAGGACGGCGTTGGCCGAAGAGAAAAAAAGGTCGGAGGGTCATTGATGTGTGATAAATGGAGACGTTGCGATAAGCGCTTCCCGAAGTTCGGCATGAACGTCCGCATCTTCGAGGAGGCGAGAGAGCTCAGCTTGAGAAAACGCTTGAATGCGCTCGACTTCATCTGGATGCGGCTTCGGCGCCTCTGGGGATTCTGCGTGAAAGACGGCGGTATGCTTTACGAAGCCGGGCGCTTCGGGGACAGTGTACATATACCAACGAACAAAGGCCAACGGAACGCGAAGACCTAACTCTTCTTCAAGTTCGCGCATCGCTCCTTCAAGATACGATTCTCCGGCTTGAACATACCCGCCGGCCGAAGTCGTCCAAACGAGCGGGAGGTAGGATTTTCTTGCGCTGCGCTGTTGAAGCACAAGGCGACCGTCAGGCTGATAGAGGAGGACATGCACGATACGGTGGCGTAGTCGGCGCTCATTAATCTCGTCACGAGTCGCCTGGCCGACCACCCCGTCGTTCGCATCAACGATATCAATGAGTTCAGCGTCAGACATCGTCTAGGAGTACTCGGAGATTGGCCGAAGCGGGCTCGTCTCCGGATGAAATTCTTGGCGAAGAAGTTCCTCGATTGGATGAAAGCGCGGTCGGGGAAGCTCGGACCAATCAACCCAACGCCACTCGCGGCACTTCTCGGGTTCGTTGACGACCGGTTCCCCTGACATCGAATCAGCTACAAGAAATATCGTTACGTAATGCTTCTTCTCGTCTCGAAATTGATCGTTCGTCAACGCGGCGAAAAACATCGCCCCTACTTCAAGTCCAGTCTCTTCCCGAATTTCCCGTCGACCACAATTCTCAAGGGATTCATTCCACTCAAGGTGTCCGCCGGGAAAACTCCACGTCTCCGCGCCGTGCGCTCCGTACCGTAACCCAACAAGTACCTTCCCGGCTCTCCGGACAATAACTGCGAGGCCAACCGAGGG
>CAZWTD010000032.1:3315-5458 GCA_964637345.1 uncultured Gammaproteobacteria bacterium | reverse complement strand
CGAGTCGAGAAGCATGTTCGAGTTTTGTCGTCGCTTTGATGAGCGCTTGTTCTATTGCGGTAAATTCAGCCAGGACCTTCGCCTGCTCCTTCGAGCGGTGGGCGAGCGCGGCTCCGTCTTTTTCAACGCGCTCCTTGAGATCAGTAAGTTCGTGTTCAGCATCACGGATGCCGCGGTCAAGCTCGGCAGCGCGGTTTTCGAGCCAGACGACATTGAGCTGGCCCTGCTGGGTCGCCTCAAGTTCTTGGCGGCCCTTGAGGACAACCTGTTCCTTCATGAGGGCGTTCTTCTCGTCGAGAAGGCTCGTGTACTCGCGCTGGAGGTCATGAAAGGCCTGGTCCTGGCCCTTTTCGCGTTCGAGCGTTTCGAGTTCACGCTGGATCTTTTCGAGTTCGGCGGCAGCCTTGGCCTGGGTTTTCGCGAGTTGATCGTACTGTCCTTGTTCAGCGGCATGCTTCGAGGAAAGGTCAGCCCAAACTTGGCCATAGTACCGTTCCTGCAAGGCGCGCAGTTCTGTCTCGACCTCTTGCCGCCGTTCAAGCCTCCGGACCTGCCGAGTGAGCGAGCGAAGGCGCGGCTCAACTTCTTGCATGAGCATTTCCGCTTGCTCGAGGTTTTCTCGGGTCGCGGTCAGTTTATTAAGCGCCTGGTCCCGTTTAATCTGGAATTGCCGGACTCCGGCTGCTTCATCGAAAAATTCTTTGCGTTCCTGGGGCGAGGCGACGAGAATATGGTCGATCATGCCCTGGCCGATGACCGAATAGGCCTTCTGGCCGAAATTTGAGCGGGCGAGGAGAAGGATGATGTCCTGGAGGCGGGCCGGCTGGCGGTTTAAGAAGTATTCTCCTTCGCCGTTCCGGTACACGCGGCGCGTAATCACAACCTCAGAAAAATCGACCGGCATTTTTCGGTCATCGTTGTTGAGGGTAATGGAAACCTCGGCCATCCCGAGCTTCCCCTTTTTGTCGGACCCGGAAAAAATAACATCCTCCGAGCGTTTTCCGCGGAGGACTTTCATGCTTTGTTCTCCGAGCACCCAGCGGACCGCATCAGCGACATTCGACTTCCCTGAACCGTTCGGTCCGACGATCGCGGCAATACCGCGGGTGAAAACGAGGCTGGATTTAGCGGCGAAGGACTTAAAGCCTTGGATCTCGAGCTTCTGGAGGTACATGAGTGGCTTAAGAGGCTGGGTGAAGAATTCAGACGATCGGCGCTTCTCCGGCGCCCGAAACCCATATAGTGTATCAAAGGAAGGGAGAAGCTCCAAGAAATGGCGAAGATCTGGCCTGTGATACTCCTGTCTGATGCAATGCCCTTGACATTCCTGGCTTATTCGGTAGGATAGGCCAGTATGTTAACCATCCGACTCACCCGCTCAGGGAAGAAGAAAAAGCCAACTTTTCGGATCATTGTGTCTGAGAAAGCCCGAGATACTGTCGGGACCTTTCTTGAACTGCTTGGTCATGTAAATCCTCACACGAAGCCGGCGACTGTTGAATTGAAGACAGAACGGATTAAGCATTGGCTCAGTAAAGGTGCGTCTGCCTCCTCGACTGTCCACAATCTCCTCGTTGACGCAAAGCTTATCGACGGGAAGAAGATTGCTCGGGGAAGCGTGAAAGCCAAGGCAGAAGCGGGAGAAAGCAAGGCCCCAGAAGCTGCGCCTGCTGCTCCGGAAGCCCCAGCGGCCTAGCAGAATCGTCGTAGTGAAAAGACCTCATTGACACTCGAGGGCTTTTTTCGGTACGCTGATTCCGTTCGCCAGCCTGCGTAACGGCTTCACGGCCGTGTACGAAGAACAAAGGTCGACAGCTGGGAAGTCCGCTCCCTAGTAACACACAGAGACGAAGCTCATGGATAAGCAGAGCGACCAAGAATTTGTCGAGTACGTAGTCAAAGCAATCGTTGATCGTCCAGAGGATGTATCAACCGACCGATCCGTCGATGAGATGGGCGTGTTGATTACGCTTAAGGTGAATCCTCAGGATCTCGGCCAAGTGATCGGCCGATCCGGACAGACCGCGAAATCGATCCGTACGCTGCTTCGCGTTGTCGGGGCGAAGAATCACGCTCGCGTCAACCTGAAGATTTTCGAGCCCGAAGGGTTTCGGAAGAGCGACCGGATGGCCCGACAGGCCGC
>CAZWTD010000032.1:0-3215 GCA_964637345.1 uncultured Gammaproteobacteria bacterium | reverse complement strand
GGCCGCCGAGTCTTCCGATGCCATCGCAACGCCCGACGACCCGACCGCAGTGGACGATCTCAAGCTCTAAGGAAAATTTCTAACAGAAGGCCCCGTTATCCGGGGTTTTCTGTTTGTGGTTAAAAAAACTGTCATGGCGTGCCTCGAATGGTTGGGGTGGTGCAGTTCAGGTCTTCACGATACAATAGCACTATGCGCATCGATGTTCTCACGATTTTTCCCGAGCTGGTTGCCGCGTACGGCCGAGAGAGTATTCTCAAACGGGCTCAGGCAAAACACCTCCTCGATCTTCGGGTCCATAATCTTCGAGATTGGACGACCGATAAGCACCATACGACGGACGATCGTCCCTACGGGGGTGGTCCGGGTATGGTCATGAAGGTTGAGCCGATTGATCGAGCCTTGCGCGATATAGTCGGCCGATCGCTTCCTCCGAAATCGAAGAAAAAGCAGATCATTCTCCTTAGTCCGCAAGGCGAGTTTTTCACGCAGAAGATCGCCCGTGAATTGATGAGTCTTGATCAAATCATCCTCGTTTCCGGACGCTACGAAGGTTTTGACGAACGGGTCCGCGGACTCGTCAACCGTCAGCTCTCAATCGGTCCCTATGTGTTGACCGGAGGAGAATTGCCCGCGCTAGTGATCGTCGATGCGGTGACGCGGCTCATACCGGGCGTGCTTGGCGATGACGAATCATCGAAAGATGAAACTTTTTCGCACGATCTCGCCCAAGCTGAATACCCCCACTACACCCGTCCCGAGGTTTATAAAGGCAAGCGAGTCCCGAAGGAACTCCTTAGCGGCGACCATCGAGCGATTACTGCCTGGCGAAAGGCGCACTATCGGAAGCACCCAAGCGCATGAGGCTGCCCTTTTTCCATCGTTATGAGAGTATTCTTCGGAACCGGAATTTTTTAAAACTCTGGCTGGCTCAAGTCTCCGCGAAGATCTCGGAGAATTTTTTGAATTTTAGCCTTGTCATTATCCTCAACGAGCTAACGCATTCGCCCTTCATTGTCAGTGTTTTTATTGCCGTCGTCGCGATTCCACCAATCCTCTTGTCCGCGTACGCCGGCGTCATCGCAGATAGCTTCAACCGCCGAACGATTCTCGTCACGTCGAACCTGCTGCGCGTCCTTCTCGTTCTCGTCGTTATTGCCTTTGCGCATCACCCGACAGCTCTCATCATTATCGCGTTTTTTATTGCGGTAGTCGCCCAGTTTTTCAGTCCGGCTGAAGTCGCCTCAATCCCGTCGCTCGTCGAGAAGGAGCAACTTTTTACCGCCAACAGTTTTTACTCGTTCACCGGCTACGCTACCTTCTTAATTGGCTACACCTTAGCCGGTCCGATGCTCGGTCGTTTTGGTGATCGAGGAACTTTTCTCCTCGCTATCGTGTTGTATCTCATCGCGGCCTTCCTCGTGAGTCGGCTTCCTTCCCTCGTTGACCACCTCAAGAAGATCGATCGGCCGGAGGCGAATCCTTTCCGGGATCTCCGTCTTTTCTGGGATCGTTTGAAAAAGGGGCTATCCTTTATTCGAAGGCACAAGGTCGTTCTGTTCGTCATTCTCCAGATTGGAATTGTTTTTTCGATTGAGCGGGGATTCGTCTCACTCGTTCCGTCCTTCGCGCAAGATGTCTTTCGTCTGACGATTGAACAGATTAGCTACTTCCTCATTCTTCCGACAGGGCTCGGAGCGGTTGCCGGGGTCTTGATTGTAAACCGATTGAAGCACAAGATTCCGAAGCATTGTCTTATTAACATCGGAATGATCCTTGACGGGGTCGCGCTGTTCCTGATCGCGCTTTGGCCGGGAGCGGAAACAAGTCTGGGCGCCGGCGCGACTGCAGTTGAAGCCGGGCTGCTCATGAAATTCGTTGTCGCCGCCCTCGCCTTCCTCTCCGGGTTCGCCGATCCATTCATAATCATTCCAGCTCAAACCGCACTCCACGAGCTCACGCCGGATGAAGAGCGGGGGAGGGTGTTTGGTGCGCTCTACACGGTTATCAATTTCCTTGGCATCATCCCAGTCCTCGTCATCGGCGCGGTTGCCGAGCTCGTATCGATGCATCTCATTATTCTTGTGCTCGGGGTGATCATTCTCGTCGCGGCCTTTCAGGGCCTCCACTTCTATCGTCATCACCGCCTGAGTACTGAGTAGGAGCTTGCCAAGCCGTGATTTTTCAGGCAGACTAGCCGAGTTGTTGTTTCGCCTTCGATGAACGAATCTATTGCCAGCGAAGTCCTACGTGAATCAATGCAGCCAAAGGACGGAGTCTATCATTGCCTCCCAGCCGAACTTTCGGATGTGAAAAAAATCGATAGCGAAACCTACACCCACCGCGCTGCCCATTTTGCCGAAGAGCGGATTCTTATGGGCGGGTTTTCCGAGATGTCGCTCTTCGGGCCAATCGTTGAGCGCGGAAAAGACGGGAAGCGCTATCTTGAGGTTGGCGGCGGCGACGGCCGCTTTGCGCTTGAGCTCATGAAGCAAGGCTACACGGTCGTAGAAACCGATATCGCTCCCGGTTCTGTTCAACGGGCTCGGGATTTTGCCGTGAAGGCTGGAGTTGCTGAACGGAATCTCTTCGTCGTCGCAGATGCCGAAAATCTTCCCTTCCGTGACGCGAGCTTCGATGGCGTGTTCATGGTCGCGAGCCTCCATCACCTTCCCAACCCAGAGGCCGGTATGCGCGAGCTCGCCCGCGTCACAAAGCCCGGCGGCTGTGTTCTTGTTCTTCGCGAACCGGCCAGCTGGTTTTTCTATGCCTTTTGGCCGCTCATTGTCGGTCTTCGGGCGATCATCCGACGGCGGAATCCGGGCGAGCCGAAGTCGAAGGCCGACGATGAGACGATGGGCTTTTCTCGACGACGCTTGAAGAAGCTTTTTCTCGGCGCCGGTTTTACGAAGGTGCGCATTACTCCGGTCGACTACACGAAAAAGTTTTATGCAAATGTCATCGTAGTCCTGTCGCGCGTCTTTCGGCGAACGATGAATCCTGATCCGGCGATGCTCCGGCTCCTCGGCGCAATCGACCGGGGAATTGCTCGGATTCCACTTCTCAATGAGCTGGCGTGGGACTGGGATTCGATGATGGAGAAGCCGAGTTAATAAGGGTTCTGTCCAGGTCGATAGCCCTTGACAGGATTTGCGGTCTGTCGTAAGCTAGCCTCTGCTCATCCGAGTATTGACATCAAGGCCTTCCCCCACACG
>CAZWTD010000031.1:0-5534 GCA_964637345.1 uncultured Gammaproteobacteria bacterium | reverse complement strand
CCATCGCCCAAAAGCGTCCGGTAACTGAGGCAATGACTTCATTAGGTTTTAAATTTGCTTGTAGCCGCTCGAGCATTCCAAGTGCGCTCCGTGGAGGCGAGTCCCGACCGTCGGTAAACAGATGTAAGAAGATATTCGAAAACTTTTGTTCACGAAAGAACGCGAGGAGGGCTAGAAGATGGTCCGGGTGGCTATGGGCGCTTTGACCGTTGGAGAGAAGGCCCATGAGGTGTATATTCGTTTTCCGCCGACGCGCATGGCGCAGGGAATGGAGAAAAGCCGGATTCTTGAAAAACCGCCCGTCATTAATCTGCTTTGAAATCACAACGGCATCCTGCTCAACAACTCGACCAGCGCCGATGTTGATGTGCCCAGCTTCAGAATTGCCTTCCTGGCCGGGCGGAAGACCAACCGATGACCCGGAGGCTTCGAGTGTTGTCCAGGGACAAGTGCGCAGCAAACGGTTAAGGACCGGCGTCTTCGCGAGGGTAATCGCATTTCCTGGCCCAGCCGGTGCATAGCCAAATCCATCGATAACCACAAGGACAGCCGGGTATGACCCGCGCAGCTTTGGCTGGGCTGGCGAGAGTCTCGCCGTTACGCTTAGCGTCGGTCGGGCTGCTTCCATTCGCCGAGCTCCATTTCTATTTCCAATAATCGGTTGTACTTTGCCAGTCGTTCGCCACGACAGAGCGAACCGGTTTTAATAAAGTCTGCCCCAACCCCAACGGCAAGATCCGCAATAAAATCGTCGATCGTTTCGCCGGAACGATGAGAAACAATGACTGAGTAGGAATGCTTCTGGGCTTCTTTGATACAGTCAACAGTTTCTGACACAGTTCCGATTTGGTTTGGTTTGATAATGATTGCGTTCCCCGCCTTTTTTTGTACACCCTCGCGAAGCCGCCCGACATTCGTTGCGAATAAATCGTCACCAACGATTTTCGCAGAAGCCCCAAGCTTGTTTGTCAGCTGCTTCCAGCCTTCCCAATCATCTTCTCGCAACCCGTCTTCAATCGATGTAACCCGGTATTTCGAAACCCAATCGGCGTAGAGCTTAATCATCGCTTCGGTGGAATAGCGTTGATTCTCGGGCATAAGCCGATACTGCGGCCCGTTGGCTTCGTAGAAATTCGACGCTGCGGCATCTATACCAAGACCAACATCCTCGCCGAGGTGGTAATTCGTGTTTTGAATTGCCTCAATGATCGCGGAAAATGCATCCACGTTCTTCTTCAGCTTCGGTCCGTATCCTCCCTCGTCGCCCACAAGCGTTGAAAAACCCTGCGCATGAAGGATGTCGCCGAGTTTCTGAAAAATTTCGCTGCCGATTCGGACGCGTTCGTGAAAACTCGTTGCACGGGGAATGATGAGAAATTCCTGGATCGAAAATCCAGCATCGCTATGCTTTCCCCCGTTCATAATATTCATCATGGGAGTCGGGAGACGCCTCTGTTGTACCGAAAATCCGGAGTGATCACGGATGAAATCGTAGAGCGGCATTCCCGAAACCTTTGCCGCCAGACGCGTGGCAGCAAGCGAAACCGCTAACAGCGCATTCGCCCCGAGGTTGGATTTATGCTCGGTTCCGTCAAGGTCGCGCATTCGATCGTCAAGCGCGCGAATGTCCTCAATACCCATTCCTCGCAAACCAACGTTGATCGTCGTTTTGATATTTTCAACCGCCCGACGAACCCCCTTCCCCCGATAGCGACTCATTTCTCCGTCGCGCAGCTCTACTGCTTCGTGCTGTCCGGTCGAAGCGCCGGATGGAACTGCAGCACGCGCCTCACGGCCGTCCTGAAGGAGAACCCGAGCCATGACTGTAGGGTTTCCGCGCGAATCGAGAATTTCGAGAGCTGAAACATTTGCAATCGAGAGCTTTGCCATAGCGATGAGTAATTAACGGGATCGAAGAGTTTCAAGGCCTGGGAGCGTTCCGCGCTCAAGGAATTCGAGCATCGCGCCGCCGGCCGTCGACGCGTAGCTGACCCGGTTTAGTAGTTTTGCTTGATGGAGCGCAGCTAGCGTGTCCCCGCCTCCAACAATCGACTCTGCGCGACCGCGAACCAAGGCTTTCCCGACCTCGCGCGTCCCGTAGGCAAACTTTGCGTTTTCGGTATAGCCAAGAGGGCCGTTCCAGACAACCAAACTCGCTTTCTTGAGAACCGCGTTGAAAAGGGAGACTGTGTCCGGACCAATATCAAGAATGAATTCGTCCGGGCGCACATTTCCGACCGGGCGGCGATAACAGCCGCGCTTTCCTTTCGCATCGCGTGAAACTACAACGTCGATTGGGAGTTTGAGTTTCCGATTCGTCAACGAGAGCCCTTTAATGGCCTCAGCAACGCCCGGTTCGTTCAAAGACCGACCAATCTGAATACCTTTGATGGAAAAAATCGCGTTTGCGAGCGCGCCGCCGAGAAGGAGCGCATCAACCCGTCGAAGTAAAACCTTAATCAACCCGGCTTTCGTTGAAAGTTTTCCGCCGCCCATAATTGCGACGAAGGGCCTCCGTGGACGTTCGAGAACGCGACCCAAGGCTCCGACTTCCCGCTCAAGCAAAGGCCCCGCATAGGCATCGAGGTACTCCGTAATGCCGACGATTGAAGCCACCTTGCGATGGCATTGCGCAAAGGCATCATTCACAATAAGGTCAGCATTTTTCGTTAAAGCCTTCGCAAAAGCTCGATTGTTTTTATCCTCCTCTGGATGGAAACGGACATTCTCGAGCAAAATGACGCTCCCCGGCTTTGCCGCTGCGATGGCCCGATCTACAGAAGGACCAATGCAATCGTCGAGCTTAAGGACTGGCCGGCGCAAGAGCGTGCTAAGGCGACGAGCGATCGGGTCCATCCGGTATTTCGGATCATTCGCCTTCTTCGGACGACCGAGCCAGGAAAGAATAACGACCTTCTCGCAGCGCGAAAGCAACCAGCGCAGGGTTGGGAGAGTTTCTCGAATCCGCGTATCATCCGGAACGATCCAGCCGTTTCCGCGGGGCGCCAAGGTGATATCGTAGGCAGCCCGATACAAGACGGTTTTATTTCGAATGGGAGCTGAACGGTAGGAACGTAGCTTCATAGCAACAAAGTTCTTTCTCAGTATACCATTTTTTTCGAGCTTCGACTAGTCGACCGATTGACAAAAATCCCCGTACGCGCTAGGGTGGACGCGGAGTGTGGGGAGAGGACTACGGTTCTCTCCCCGTTCTTATTATGAGGAAAACCTTTTGGCTAAAGAAGAAATCGAAACGGCCAAAAGAGAACTGGGATAATGCCGCGAACCGCGATCAAAGCAAGAATCTCCCCGATTGACTCAGGAAATTCTCGGAAGAGCCTCCCCCAGTCAACCGGAGTTACTTGATGGTCAACGGTAGTGACTGCCAAGGCAATACCAATCACTACATACAATCCAAGGAAAAGAACTAGTTTCAATCGTGAAATACTTTTCATAGGGTAAGAGTAGCGGCTGCCTCCTCGTTCCGTCGAGGGTGGCAGCCGCCTTAGGTCAGTGAGTGCGAACACGCAGATAGTAGCGAAGAAAGCCATCACCGTAGGGCACATGGAGACAGGAGCCGACAACGCAGGTTACACGCTGATGTCCTCCCTCCATCCATGACCAATTCGTCAGGTGACCGCCGTAGCACACCTGAATGAGCCAGTAGATCCCCCAGATCGGCGTTTCCATATGGTAGCCTTGCGCCGAGCCGGCCCACCATTTGTACTCGAGCCACAAATCGTCAGCGACCGTGTGGGACCCGTACGCCGAGTACCATTGCCCGAGGGGAACCAGCTTCAATGCTCGGCCCTGGTACTCGAGGTATTCCGACAACATCTGTTCCTGTTCCTCAGCGGAAAGAACGATACCCAGAGCCGCGAGTTCGACAATGCTCGCCCGAACGTCGTCGATCGTCTCGGTTCCAACATAGCGCACCTCGACCTGGGCCCTATTCGCATCCGCCTCGGCCGAATGCCCGCTCGACGTTGGAATGCGCTCTGAGCACCCGCCGAATACGAGAAGCGCGAGAACAGCAAAACTTGCCTGGACAATCGCCTTCATTGCTACTTCCTTTCTCAAAGAGCATCGTGGAGTGTAGGGAGAAGTTTTCTCCCCCGTTCGAGACCGGACATTTTCCGTGCCTCTCGCCCACCCGACCCGCGCCGACTCAATGGCAGACAAATTTTGGTGGCGATCAAAATTCTAAGGACCATCGAATGGCAGCTCGCGCCGGGCGAGCGAGAAGCGTGAACCTAGGGTTCACTCTTCTCGGAACAGTTGGAAAGGTTCGACTAGGACTGAAGCTCTTCGACACTCGGCTCCTCTTTCGGGAGCTCGGTCGGGTCTTTCGCCTTTGACCGGTGTCCGAGCATAATGAGCTGCTCGGCGACGATTTCAGACGCGGTATGGGCTTTTCCGGCCCGGTCGGTCCAGCTCCGCTTTCGAAGCCGGCCTTCAACGTAGACCTTGCTGCCCTTTTTCACGTACCGATGAATGATCTCGGCCAGTTTGCCCCAGGCCACGAGATCATGAAATTCGGTCGACTCTTTCCGCGCTTTCGTCTTCAGGTCCGTCCACGAATAGGTTGTCGCCAGATCGAAGGTGCTAATGACCTGACCTGACGGCATCGTCTTCGCTTCGGGATCTCGAACGAGATTGCCGATGAGCGTCACTCGATTCACGTCCATACTGCCTCTCTTGTGCCACCAAGCTTCATCCTATGCGCAAAAAAATACTTTGACGTGAACTTGTCCACAGCGTGCTGCGCCGTCGCGCCACCAGCGCCGTCGCGAAAGAAATGGCTGAGCTCGGCTTCTCTCGTTCCCGGTCTGTCAAAGTCCTTTTCTTGCGCCGTCGCGTGTACTACGCGACGGCTCTCTTCAACCAGAATTCTAGCAACTCAAGATGAATCGTCAAGAGAAATACAACAACAAAACACCCGAACGCGTCAGGCACTCGAGTACAAATTGGAAAACCGCTTACAGGGATTCGACTGGCTGGTCCCGAAGCCCTTGATCAAGCGATGAGCCGACGAGCGCTTTAATCCGACGAATGCCGGCGCTCGATGATTCCTCTTTCGTAATCGTAAAGGAACCGATCAGGCCCGTATGCGTAACGTGGGGACCGCCGCAAAACTCCTTTGAAAAGGCCTTTGCTGGATCCTCTGACCCGACGAAGTACACGGACACTTTGTCGCCGTACTTCTCCTCGAAAAGACCAATCGCACCGGCCGCGGTCGCCTCGTCAACGGTCATCAGCTTTTTATAGACTGGAAGGTCGGCGGCAATTTGCGCATTAACGATTTTCTCCGCCTCAGCGATCTGCTCCGGAGTCATCTTGTCAGGGTGGGTAAAGTCAAATCGGACACGCTCGGACGTGATGTTGCTCCCCTTCTGGGCAACGTGGTCGCCGAGGACCTGACGGAGCGCCTGTTGGAGGAGGTGGGTTGCGGTATGGCCGCGCACGGTATTCGGCGCCTGGTCAGCCAAGCCGCCGTGAAAGGTTCCGGTCCCGGCTCGGGAAAGGTCCTGGTG
>CAZWTD010000030.1:0-7764 GCA_964637345.1 uncultured Gammaproteobacteria bacterium | reverse complement strand
TTTCCTTAAACGGACGCGAGTTATCTATCCCAGCTGAAACTTTCGTCCCTTACGAGACAATCGTTTGGAATTCCGCACTTTCCGGCTGCTGGATAAATTCAGAGCCTTCCCTGGAGTCCGGGAAAATCAGCCTTTCTTGCGGAAGCGGCGATAATGGATGCTCAACTGCTGAGCGCATAGAAATAAATTTGTTTACGAAAGAGGTGACCCGTTTCGGCGTCTGCGAAAAGAACTGCGACCTAGCGGACGATGAACCGGTTAAGCTAGTCTGCGAATAGAGTAAGAAGAACACATATCTACACGCTTAGATGAGATGAGCAATATGCTATACTGTTTTACTATCCTTTATTTTTTCCTATGGCCGAACTGAAAACGAAGAAAACGACCGCGAGCGTTCCAGCGTTTCTGAAATCCGTCCCGGACGAGGCGAAAGTAAAGGACGGGCTTGAGCTTTTGCGGATTTTTACCGAAGCGACCGGGGAGAAGGCGGCGATGTGGGGGACGGCGATTGTCGGCTTCGGCCAGTATCATTACGAATCCGAGCGGAGCAGCCAGAAGGGCGATTGGCCGCTCGTCGGGTTTTCGCCAAGGAAGCAGAGTCTTACGCTTTACGTGTACCCGGGGAATCTTCCGGCGGCGCTCTTGAAAGAGCTCGGGCCGCATACGGAGAGCAAGGGATGTTTGTATTTGAAGCGGCTCTCGGACGTGAAGCTCCCGGTCCTGAAGAAGCTGGTGAAGGTCGCGTATCAGGAGATGAAGCGGAGGACGAAGGCCGGGAAGGGGTTTTAGGCGTTTGAGATTGAGGTGTTTGTTTTTTTCTGGATTGTCGGGCCAAGCCCGACAATGACAGAGGGGGGCGATGATGACAGAGGGGGGCATGATAAGAAACCAGGCCATGGGGGATTAGGTAGGGGAAAGGGAATCATTCAAGTGACCTTGACGATTTGGTTATCATATGATAACTTATTAGAGTAGATTAGAGTTTAGTTATCATAGAAGCAATGAAGCAGTATTATTCAACAATCGAGGCGGCCAAGGAGCTTGGAATTAGCCGCGTTGCGGTATTGAAGAAAGTCCAAACTGGGAAGATTAAGGCCGAGAAAATCGGACGGAATTATGCAATTCCAAAGAGCGAGATGGAGCGCCTTATGAAGCCCCGGTTAGCGGAGGGGGAGAAACGCGCAATCGATCAGGCGGTCGCGAAAACTGTTCGTGAGTACGGCGAGACCTTAAGACTCCTTGGGAATGCCTAGGCAGGCGATCACGCTGACGATCGAAGAAGTCGAGTACCTCGCGCACCGAATAGCGAAGGAGGCGCTCGGGTTCAATGAGCCGATTCCGGATTTTCAGACGCGCTTCCCCGGGAAGCTCGAGAGTTGTTTAGTTACGCCATTTCAGCGCTATGAACGGAAGTCGTTGTATACAACACTAACTCGCCGGGCCGCGGTTCTATTCTACCTGATGGTCAAGAATCATCCGTTCCAGAACGGAAACAAGCGGATCGCCATGACGAGCCTTTTCGTCTTGCTGTACAAGCACAAGAAGTGGCTCAAGGTCGACACGAAGGAGTTATATAATTTTGCTGTTTGGGTCGCGGCGAGCAACCCGAAGTTGAAGGATGAGGTAGTGAGCGCGGTCGACCGCTTTATTCGGACGTATTTGACTGACCTCAAATAGAGCGGGGAGTTTTAGGTTCTGGATTGTCGGGTCGGGCCCGACGACGACATGGGGGAGAAGTGTTTGTTTTTATTTATTTATGGTACGATGGGTGTACCCCCACCCCAGGTATGGGTGTGGATAACCGGAGAACACTATGCATCATCAGCACCACTCAGCCGCGCTCGTGAACTTTAAGAAAGCCCAGAGCCTTCTCGCGAAAATGACGAAGATGCTCGAGGCCGATACCTACTGCATCGATGTCATGCAGCAGAATATGGCAGTCATCGGAATGTTGAAGTCAGCGCACCAGACCTTAATGGAGGGTCATCTCCATACTTGCTTTTCCGACGCGGTCGGCTCGAAGAATCAGAAACGAAAAGCCGAAATGGTTGAAGAGATTCTCAAGGTAACCAAGCTGGCGAGTAAATAACACGAAGGCCATGCCGAAACAACAATACTCTATCAAAGGAATGCACTGCGCCGCTTGCGAGGTGCTGATTGAGAATGCCTTTGCGAAAGTCCCGGGCGTCCAGAAGGTAAACGCCTCGACCCAGCGGGGCTGTGCGGTCGTTGAATACGAGGGAGCGGAGCCGAAGCTGCATGATCTCAACCGGGCAATTCAGAAGCACGGCTACGCGGTTGAGCGCGGCGCGGATGGTGAGGGTTCGGCCGAGGGGCCGGGTTTTTGGAAAAGCGTCTTCATTATCGCCGGTGTTCTCCTCGGCGCCTGGCTGCTCTTCCGGTCCGGACTAAGCTCAAGCTTTTCCGTATCGGCCTCAACGAGCCTGCCGGCCTTTTTCCTCTTCGGGCTTCTCGCCGGTTTTTCGACCTGCGCTGCGCTCGTCGGCGGAATTGTCCTCGCGATGTCGAAGCAGTGGTTACGGCTCTACGGCCAAAACGCCAGCACCTGGGAACGGCTTGAGCCCCACTGGCAGTTCAATCTCGGCCGCCTTCTTTCCTATACCGTACTCGGCGGGCTTCTCGGCGGGCTCGGCGGCTGGTTCCGTCCCTCGGCCGACCTGACGACGGCGCTCACGCTCCTCGTGTCCGCTGTCATGATCCTTCTCGCGCTCCAGATGCTCGGCGTTCCCGGACTTAAAGGCTTTCAGATCCGGCTCCCGAAGTTTCTCACGCGACGAATGGCCGACGAAACAGCGTTTCAGGGAAAGCAGATGCCCTGGCTCATGGGCGCGCTGACCTTTTTCCTGCCCTGCGGCTTTACCTTAACTGCGCAAAGTCTCGCGCTTTTGTCCGGGAGCTTTTTCCAGGGCGCGCTCATTATGGGCTTTTTCGCGCTCGGAACGCTGCCAGTTCTCTTCGGGATTGGCGTCGCGAGCGTGAAGCTGACCGAGCAGCGGCGCTGGTCAGCGCTCTTCTCAACAGCCGCCGGGGCCCTTGTCTTGTTGTTCGCGCTCCTGAACATCAACGCGCAATTTACGATTCTCGGGTGGCCCGGACTCCCGAGCTTTTCTTCGCAGCCAGCCGAGGCACAAGAAGGACTCGCTCCGCTCGTTGACGGAAAGCAAATTCTCCGAATGACGGTCTCGAGCCAGGGCTATACCCCCGAGCGTTTTCGCGTTCGTGTGAATGTCCCGGTCCGCTGGGAGATCAGCGGCGAAGGCGGCGGCTGCGCGAACGCTATTACGGCGCGGAATTTTTTCCCCGAGACGATCTACTTGACCCCAGGCCAGGAGGAGGCGAAAGAGTTTACGCCGACGAAAGTCGGAAACTTCCGCTTCACCTGCACGATGGGAATGTTCTCAGGAGTGATTGAGGTCGTTGAATCGTAAATACTTATTAGAGTTTTGGAGATTTCTCATCCCGAGCGCTGTCGGAATTCGAAATGACGCTTCGCGTATGAAGACTACACTGCAACTTATCGGAATGCACTGCGCTTCTTGCGCGGTCAACATCGAAGAGGCCTTGAAAAAGACCCCGGGAGTTAGCGAGGTCAACGTCAATTACGCGAACGAGAAAGCTTATGTTGAGCATGACGAGGCAGAAGCTCCCATTGAGCACCTGCAAGCCAGCGTAAAAAAACTTGGCTACCGGGCTGAGCTGGAGCACAAGGGGCATTCGGGAATGTCTCAACCCGACAACGAGCATGATCACCATGCCAGCGCGACCGCGCACGAACGTTGGCTGATGAAGCGGCGTTTTTGGACGGCGTTCGGGCTTGGGCTCCCTGTCGTGTTCTTCGCGATGGCCGACGCATTCAGCATCAGCTTTCCAGCCGGGTTGGAGCGCGACCTACCTATGATTGAACTCGCGCTCGCGAGCGGCGTAATCGCCGTGGCCTGGTTTCTCTGGTCGTCCGGAGCGAAGAGTCTTTTTCATCGACGGCCGAATATGGACTCGCTCATTTTCATCGGGACCGCTTCGGCGTATGTCTATAGTCTTGGTGAACTGATCGCGAGCTGGATAAAGCCCGAGCGAGTGATGGGTGATGTGTACTTCGAAAGCGCCGTCGTTATTCTCATCTTCATTTTGCTCGGAAAGTATTTGGAAGCTATCACGAAAGGAAAAACGAGCGAAGCGATGCGGACCCTTATGGGACTTCAGGCGCGCGAGGCGCTTGTTCTTCGCGACGGCCAGGAACTTCGCTTGCCAATCGACAAGGTTCAGGTCGGCGACCTGATTCGCGTAAAGCCCGGCGAGAAGATTCCCGTCGACGGGAGCGTTGTCGAAGGCTATTCAGCGATTGATGAGCAGATGATCACCGGGGAAAGCCTTCCGGTTGAAAAGAAGGTCGGGGATGAAGTTATCGGGGCGACGATGAATAAAACTGGCGCGCTGACCTTCCGCGCAACTCGCGTCGGCCAGCAAACCGTCCTGGCGCAAATTATTACCGTCGTTGAACAGGCAATGGGATCAAAAGCGCCGATTCAGCGGCTCGCTGACCGCGTGGCCGGGATTTTTGTTCCGATTGTGCTCGGAATCGCGCTCCTGTCCTTCGCCCTTTGGCTTCTCGCGGGACAGAACTTTCCTTTTGCATTGATGGTGTTTGTGGCCGTCCTTATTATCGCCTGCCCTTGTGCGCTTGGACTCGCGACTCCGACTGCGGTCATGATGGGAACCGGTCTCGCGGCCAAGCGCGGTATTCTCATGAAGAGCGGGAAAGCGCTCGAAATGGCACGAAAAGTTTCGGTCATCGTGTTTGATAAAACCGGAACACTGACGAAAGGCGAACCCGAGGTCACGGACCTTGTGCCGTTTTCCGGCAGTGAGAATGACCTACTTGTTTTAGCTGCCTCGATTGAACGGAGAAGCGAGCATCCCTTAGCCGCGGCTATTGTCCGGCGGGCTGAAGCGAATGGGCTCCAGCTTCGCGATGTTCATGATTTCCGCGCTGAACCGGGAAAAGGCGTTCTCGCAATACTCGATGGAGTTCGCGTCGGGATTGGAACGCGGCGTTTGCTTGATGAACAGGGGATTGTTGTTCCGGCTGACCGGGCGGCCGTTTGCGAACAGCTTGAAGGCGAGGGGAAGACGGTCGTCTTCGTCCTCCGGGGCGAGGGACTGGTCGGCGCGATTGCGATTGCGGATACGGTGAAACCCGGGGCTAAGGCGGCGATTGACGTCCTCCGCAAACTGGGCAAAGAGCCGGTTATGATTACCGGCGACAACCGGCGCGTGGGCGAGGCGATTGCCAATCAACTCGGCATTACTCACGTACTAGCTGAAATCCTGCCTGAAGGGAAAGCCGAGGAAGTAAAAAAACTTCAGGTGAATGGGACGAAGGTCGCGATGGTTGGCGACGGAATCAATGATGCGCCTGCGCTCGCCCAGGCCGACTTGGGAATTGCCATGGGCTCGGGCACGGACGTTGCAATGGAAACCGGCGACGTTATCTTGATGAAAAGCGACGTGCGAGACGTTGCGACCGCGATCGATCTAAGTCAGTACACTGTGAAAAAAATTAAGCAAAATCTCTTCTGGGCGTTTGTGTATAACATCGTGGGGATTCCGGTTGCGGCCGGCGTTCTCTTTCCCTTCACGGGCTGGCTTTTAAACCCGATGATCGCGGCCGCGGCAATGGCCTTTTCCTCGGTGAGTGTCGTGTTAAATGCTTTATTGATGAAAGGCTATCGAAGCCGACTCGACGTCGAGAAAAAGTCGGCGTATACTTGAAGGCGGTTTTTGTCTCAACAAAGCTCAATCTATGCGCCCAAACACACCGGAGATTGCGAAGTATCCCGCGACAAGCGTTCTGACGGTCATTTCAATCGGCGACCCGAACAAGGTTGCTGAAGCTGAAATTAATGCGTTGTATGGGACTGCTTACGGGACGAAGTTCAAGGTCTTTAAGCCGAAGAAGAAGGTGATGGAGATCGGCTGCCTGTCCGCCTTCTGGCCTGATGCGCATACGAAACCGAAATCGAAATGGACCGGGATTTGGAATCTCGAGGTGTCCTCGTTTGTGAAGCAAGCTGACCTTCTCCAAAAAAACCCGAAGATCAAGATTAAGCTTGCGAAACGGCCAGCCGCGACCATTGCGCAGATTCTTCACCTCGGTCCCTACTCGGCGGAAAAGCCGACAATTGAAAAGCTTCATGCCTTTGTGAAAGAGAAGGGCTACGCGCTCGCCGGCCCGCACGAAGAAGTGTATCTTACGCGGCCTGATGCGAAAGTGATGAAAACTCTTATTCGTTATGTCGTGAAGAAGAAAGGAAAGAAGTAAGCATATGAAAGCAGCAACCGCCTTTAAGCTCATTACGCTCTTCGGTCTTTTGGGAATGTTGTTTTCCGGATACCTGTCGTACTACAAGCTCTTCATGCCGGAAGGGTGTACGAATGCCATTCTTACCTGCGACGGCGGTGGCAACCCCATTTTGATTTTTGGTCAGCCCTCCTGCTATTTCGGATTCATCATGTTTACCGTAATGACGATTCTCGGAATTGCGGGCTGGCTCAAATCAGATCGAAAGAAGGTCATGACCGCTGCTTTGCTCGTGGGCTTGGCTGGAACGCTGTTTTCCGGAACCTTGTCCGTTCTCGAGCTCTGGTTCCGAACTCCGCGCCCGACAACGCTCCCGGCCTGCGTCTACGGGGGCTTCATCTACCTTGCGCTTTTGATCGTAAGTTGGCTCGGGTGGCAGGGAATGAAGAAGATGAACTTGCCAGTCGCGCCAACGACGCCTCAAGTCTAATCTTTACTGCTCGGCAGGCGGGGGTGACCCCGCCTGTTTTGCTTTGACCCTAAGAGGGCAAAGTGCTAGCCTAAGGTCGATTTCTGGAGGGGAGAAAGGCTCCCTGACAATTTGGGTAGGCTCAGTTCGGAGGACGAGATGAATGATATGGATGCTGCGAGGCTTGAGGCCTTGCGCAGCGAAGCGCGGGAGCGTCTCATCGCGGCGATTGACACGAGCGACTTGGTCGCAGCGCAGCGAATTGCGGCGAGTCTCGCGGGCCACGTCGGGGCATTGAAGCTCGGACTCGAGCTTCACGCGGCTGCTGGCGGTCCGCAGGTTGTCCAGCTCATCGGCGGGATGGAGGCCGGTGTGTTCTTCGATGGGAAGTTCTGCGACATCCCGAACACGGTCGGCGGGGCGGTTTCGGCGATCCTCGGCTTCAAGCGGTCCGAGCTTGTCCGTATTCTCAACGTCCACTGCTGGGGTGGGATGGACATGCTCGTCAGGTCGCGCGAAGCTCGGGATGCTGTCTGGGCTGCGGCTGGAGGAAAGAGTTCGGGCTATCCGAGGCCACTGCTCTTCGGCGTGACCATTCTGACAACCCAGAAGTACAGCGACTTCGTCAGGATGAAGCTGGCCCCAGATCTGTCCAAGGACCCGGACTGGCAGGCTTTCGAGACCCAGTGGCTTCAAGAACGTGTGCTCGCCATGTGTTCGATGGCGCGGGAAGCAGGTCTCGACGGGGTCATCGTGCCAGGTCCCTTTGCGGCCGAGGTTCGGCACAACTTCACTCCCGCCTTGCAGATTCTCTGCGCCGGAATCAGGTTTGCTGACGGGGAGACGCACGATCAGGTGCACATCGCAACGCCGGGCGGCGCGATTCGGAGCGGTGCGGACTACGTCGTCATGGGTCGCGCCTTGACCGAGGCGGAGGATCCGGCGGCGGCGGCTGACCGGGCGGTTGACGAGATCG
>CAZWTD010000029.1:0-8938 GCA_964637345.1 uncultured Gammaproteobacteria bacterium | reverse complement strand
ATAGTTCATTCGAGAGAATTGGATAGAGCTTGGATTTGATTTTACTTATATGTGTAAAGTCAAACTCAGTGAGTGATTTTGCCTTTTTCAGCTCAGTATCAATATTTTCATATTGTTTGATCTCATCTTTAAGGAATCCGTGCAGTTTATACGCTAAGAAAGGATTACCAGACAGAAACGAAGCGACCCCGGTAATATATTTCGTTGTTAGAAAAACAACTCTGGCCGTTGCTTTTGTGCCTCTGAGGCCAAAAAAGGATTCAAAATCAATCTCCTTGGGAAGTAACTTTGCAAAATCAAATCCAAGTTCATTGCTCGTTTGTATTGGGATAGGTTGGTGCTTTACATACCCTGAGATATTAATAAAATCTCGTACGTTCTCGCCGTCTCGAGCTTCTTGTATATCGCCATAGTAATAGATACGACCATTAACCTTCTCATGTAGTTTGTCCACGGCCTCACGATCATTAACGTACTGTGCAAGATGATTTTTTAATACAATAACGTTGAAAGTTGATCCAAGCTCAGCTTCATAAATATTCCGTTTTAGCTCATTTACAAAAAATTTTTTCAGCGCCAATTCATCCTTATCTTTGGCGTAAATAGCAATAACAAGCCCAGTTCGTTTATCGTTTTTTGGATACCTATATCTGAACCAAAGCCAGTAGATAAAAAGTAGGGAATAAACAACACCAAAGGTTAACCATTCATAATCAAAGTCGTTTTTAAAAGCAACGTGGACTGGTATAAACACGATAAGGAATAAAAGAACGCAAAAAACCGAAAAAGTTAATATTTTATCGAACTGGCTACTAATGTAAGATTTCCACTTTTCGAATTCAGTGTATTGCATCATCTATTGTGTTTTTCTGTGAAAAAATGAAAAGGGTGTGTCATATAACTCGTTATTATACGAACCAAAAAAGGTCTGTAATTGTACAAGGTTACCGGGCAATCCCTTCGTCAATCGCCTCATTCACGAGCGCGTCGGCGGCGGTATTTTCCTCGCGGGGAACGTGACGAAATTCAACGCGGCGAAAAGCTTGAACGAGGTTATAGGCTTTCAGAAAAAGCTTCCCGAGCTCGGGATTCTTCACCTTATAATTCCCCTTCATCTGCTCGACGATCAGTTTACTGTCCATCAAGCACAACACCTCCTCGGCGCCGTGACGCTTCGCGCCTTCGAGCGCGGCAATCAACGCCGAATACTCGGCGACGTTGTTTGTCGCATGCCCAAGAAAACGCTTGATCCGCTCGACAACGCGCCCCTCTTCTTCTAGAACGGCGCCAAGTCCAGCCGGTCCGGGATTTCCCCGGGCGCCACCATCAGTTCGTACTGTGATCTTTTTCCCCATAGTCGAGATCGTGGAGTTTTAGTTGGAGACGGCGTTCCCCGTTCCATTCGTCGGCAGCCACGTCAAAGGCGATCGAGATCTTTTGGCCTACCGCGAGGCGCGCGGCTTCCGCTCCAAAGGAGAAGCCGATCACCCTCTGTATGGTGCCGTCCTTTGCCTCAACGGTCAAGCGCAAGTGCCGATTGTCCCGACCGACTGCCTGAACCTCGCGAATGGTCACATCGCGAACCATAAAAATGGGACGCATGTGCGTTTGGCCGTAGGGGGCAAGCGTTTCAACGGTTTTCAAAAGATTCCAGTTCACCTCATGAAGCTCAAGGTCGGCATCAATCGGCAGCTCGGGAAGCGGGGGCGGCCCTTGAAAAGCCGCTGCGGCCTGGGCGTCCAGAGCCTCCACAAAAGCCTCACGCTCTTCCGGCGACTTCAAGGTAAACCCGCAAGCCTGGGAATGCCCGCCGGCCTTGCTTAAAAATCGATCGCGCACTGATTCTAGGGCTTCGATGATATTGAAGGCGGAGATGGACCGGCCGGATCCGAGCACTTCCCCGTTCGACTGGCCCATGATAAGGGTTGGCCGGTTGAAACGGTTCGTGAGCTTTCCCGCCGCGAGACCAAGAACGCCGATCGGCCACTCGGGGTTGTAGGCTGCGAGTACGGCGCGATCCCCCGGCTCGCCAATCTGCTCAAGCGCTTCTTGCACAATAGTTTCTGTCATCTGCTGCCGCTCGCGATTCTTTGCCTCAAGGTCAAGCGCGATGGTTCGCGCTTCGGCATCATCATTCGTCACGAGCAGACGATAGGCGGCGTTGGCGTGATCAAGTCGGCCCGCCGCGTTCAAACGCGGACCGATTTGAAATCCAATTGTTTCCGCATCGGCCTTCGACGACTCTTGACGCATCACCTCAAACAATGCGCGCAACCCGCGACGCTGAGCTTTCCGAAGAACACGCAGACCGTAGCTCACCAGCGTTCGATTCTCTCCTCGAAGCGGCATCATGTCAGCAATAGTGGCGATAGCAACTACATCCAGCAGCCACTTCTCCCAGCCGATCGGAATGCTTTGTTGTACGCTCGCGCCGTACTCACTCTTGAGTAGGAGCGCATGGGCGAGTTTAAAGGATACCGCCGCACCGCAGAGATCGGTAAAAGGGTACGTTTCACCGGCAACTTTCGGATTGAGGATCGCATATGCGGCTGGAAGCACTGGCGGTTCATGATGATGATCCGAGATGATGACGTCCATTCCGAGTTCAGCGGCACGCTGCACTTCGGCCACTCCGGTTATTCCACAATCATTCGTAATGAGAAGCGTGTACCCGTCCGCGTGCAAAGACTCAATCGCCGGAACATTCAATCCATACCCTTCGGTTTGACGATACGGAATATAAATCCCGGGCCGGGCGCCAAGCTTTTCTAAGGTCATCACAAGAAGAGCAGCGCCACACACTCCATCTGCATCGTAATCACCGTAGACAACAATGCGCTCTCCGTCTTTGATCGCTTTCAGTATTCGGTCAACGGACCTTTCCATCTGACGAAAGAGGAAAGGGTCGTGAAGATCTGAGCCGTAGTCAGGCTCAAGGAATTCATCAATCGATTCTTGGGTTCGAAAACCGCGATTGACGAGGAGGCGGAGGAGAATCGGATCGTGTTCAGGGAAGGCCGCTTGAAGTTCCGACGGAAGATCCGGAAGAAGGGTCCAGCGCCGGCGAATTCCGAGCGAGGCGGACTCTGGCATAACGGGAGGTCAGCAATCAACAGTTGTAGGGCTATTCTACGCTACCAATCTGTCCTTGTCCAAGCGCCTCACTTGACGGTACGCGCTTTCTATGAAAACTTCTATTCGCCAACACCACCAAACCACGGGAGGAGGAAGCATATGCGGTGGATTGGACTCTTCGCTCTTTTGCTCCTTTCAGGATGTTCGGACCTTACGCTCGGCCCAGGGAAGGAGGACTCGACTCTCGAGTCGTCCACGGACTACCAGCGCTTCGAAAGCCGCGGTCTTGAACCGAGACTTTCGGAGCTCGAGGAGCGTGAGCTGCCCAACGGCGGAACGATTCTTCTCGTTCCGGCCAAGGACAATACCGTCCTCGGCTTCCTGTCAGACGGCCCGAATCGCTACCGAGGCTTCAGCCTCCGAGTTGTCCCGAGCATCGGCCACGCGACGCTCAAGCTCGAGTCTCCGGACGGTCAACACCGCCTTGAACTCGGCTATGACGAGCAGATGCTTCGGACAATAACTCGCGTTCACACGTCAAAGCTCGCCGCCAGCGCTTCTGACTGGGATGCATTCTTCGATTGCGTTCAAGAACGAGCGAACGGCCTGCCGACATGGATCAACCTAAGCTGCGGAATATCGCTCTTCGCCTGTGCGATCGGCAACCCCGCCGGCTGCCTCGCCTCGGGGCTCTGCGCCGTAGTCTACGTCGGACCCTGTCTTTAGCCCATAACCCCTCCTGCTCTCCGGCCGGAGGGGTGTCTTCTTGACGAAAAGGAAAAGACGATTAAGACTAGCCTAGCAACGGCGCTGTACAAAAAACCCGGTCCTGTGAAAGAAGGAGGAGTAGCTTGGAAAGCGAACGGCCGCAGAAGAAGACCATCGATGTATCGACAATCAAACACGGGGACAGATGCCCATACCGAGGTTGCTACGGGATCTGGCAATATAGGAATGACTGAGGGTATTGGTCGCTCGCGTGCAGTTTGCACACACAGCACGTCCGCCCTGTTACTCAGGTAGAGATTGCCAGGGCCCGGGCGATGGGTATTAACTGACCCATGGCTCTTGCACCCTTCCGACTGGAAGGGTGCTTTTCTTAGGAAAACGCACGACCAAGCCAGTGCCAGACTGCCCAGAAATAGTCGACGATATCCGACCCAAAAAGCGCGAGCGGAATGTACCAGACGACGCGCCCAATAAAATTCGCGAGGAGAAACTTCCAGACGTTGTAGCGTTCAAATCCGCCGTAGAGCCCGACGAGCTCGTCGGGAAAAGGAAACCAGAGAAGACAGAGGAGAACAAGGAAGGGACGATGGCTGATCCTTTGCATGAAGCGATCAATTTTTGGATGCTTCGTCAGCCACTTCTTCACGCGATCGAGGCTCTGGAGCTTTCTTCCAACGAAATACAACGGGAGCGCGCCAAGCGTTGTTCCGACCGAAGCAACAAGCCCTACGGTCAAGGGCGGAAGGTGCGTCGAAAGACCGAGAATGATAATAATCGGCCGAAGCGGAGAAACAAAATTAAAGGTCGGGATGAGAAACGACGCGATGAACAAGAAGGCGAGTTCGGCGTAGGCCGAGCCGGAGAGAGGCATAGCGAGGCTTTACGGAAGGAAGCGGAGAACCGACCGAGCGATTAACGCTTCCTCGTCAGTTGGAATCGCGAGCGCCTCGGGAAGTCCAAGCGGCCGGAGCCAATCGTTCAGAATCCGTCGCAACGGCGCGCTCCCCGCGCCAATCGATCCAGTACAGACAATCGCGTCGGCACCGCCGAGGAGCGCATGATACGCTCCAATATATTTCACGATGCGGTGAACGCTCATATCGAGAGCAAGGCCCGCCGCCTGACGACGCGAAGCAGGGATTGTTTTCCTGCCTGCGTCAGGTTTTCGTAGGCCAGCCGCAACTAACAACTCACGGAAATCTGAGGTTCCGGCGATCCCCTTCCAACCGGACGCAGAATTCACTACGCTTTCGATTCGTTGAATGGGCCAGCCAGCGCGAGCCAGGTGAAAGACAATCCCTGGATCAAGATCACCGCTCCGGGTCGCCATCACAAGTCCCTCCATGGGCGTAAGCCCCATTGAGGTCTCGATGGGATGACCGCGGTCGATTGCTGCTGCGCTCGCTCCGGAGCCGAGGTGGAGCGTGATGAGCTTCAGTTGCTCGACTGGTTTTCCTAAACGAAGCGCGGCTTGTTCCATTGCCCACTCGTGAGACAAGCCATGAAAGCCAAAACGGCGAATCCCGTAGCGGCGAGCGACGCTCGAAGGAATGGCATACTGTTTAGCCTCAGCCGGCAGGTCGACAAAAAAAGCGGTATCGAACGCAACCGCTCGCCGGGCTCTCGGGTAGAGCTGACGAATGGACCGCAATAGGTTTAATCCGGCTCCTTGATGAAGCGGAGCAAGCGGAACAAGGCTCTTGAGCCTTTGCTCAACAGCAGGAGTATACGCTACCGCTTCTCGAAAGGATCCGCCATGAACAATTCTCACACCAACGAGGGAGGGTTGCGCGCCCTTCAAACGTCGCTTCATCTCATGCAGCTTCGCTGAATGGGTTCCTCGAATTTTCTCGAAGGAACCGCGCAGGAGCGGCCGAGTCTCTGCGTCAAAAAGCGCAAATTTCAGACTCGAGCTGCCAGGATTGAGTGTGAGAATCGTCTGTCTCATGGAAGAAGAAGTTCGGCGTGATCGCCAGTTCGGACGCCAGCGGCATTGGCCTCATCAGTATCAAGCATGAAGGACATCTCATCAACCCCCGGGCGTGAGACGACAATAACTTGCTCAAAGCTTACCGCGCGCGGTCCTGTGGTCCGGACCGCAACAACCTGGTGGTGCTGCAGCCCTAGGGACGCCGCTTCTTCTGGGCTGATATGGAGATGCCGTTTCGCAATAATGACATTCTTCTTGATTTCAATTCGGCCGGCCGGACCTGCTAGGGTGATTGGCTCCTTGAGCTCAGTCGATTCGCCGGAGAGCGCAAGCGGAGCTTCAATTTTCAAGGTTCGAGCGTCGGTCGCGGAAAGCTCGACCTGCGTTGCGGATCGGGTTGGGCCGACAATCGCTACGCGGGTAAACGCCGCTGCTGAAGTTTCAAGAACAACTGTTTCTTTTGCAACAAATTGCTTCGGCTGCGAAATCATGCGACCGACAGCGAGCGGCGCTCCAAAGAGCGTCTGCGCGTCAGCGTCGCTCAAGTGGACATGACGACCGGAGACTTCAATCGGAACCTTGATTGTTCTCATACCTTTCGTAATGAAGAGAGAAGACTTTTTCCAGTCATTTCGGGCGGTTGTGGAATTCCCATCAATTCAAGAACAGTTGGAGCGACATCAGACAGAAGTCCGCGCGGCGTTTCCATCGACAAATCACGCGCTAAGGAAGTGGGATTTTCACTTCGGCGAAAGGGCTCGCCAACGAGAACAACGGGAACGGGATTTGTCGTATGCTCCTTTTGAATGAAGCCGGTCTGAAGATTCACTTTATCTTCGGCGTTCCCGTGGTCGGCGGTGAGAAGGAGAACGCCGTTCACTTCGCGCACCATATCAACCAATTTTCCAAGACATTCATCAAGCACCTCAACCGCCTCGATCGTCGGCTGGAGTTTTCCGGTATGCCCGACCATATCTGCGTTCGCGTAGTTAATCACGATGAAATCATATTTCGCGGTTTTCAGTTCAGTACAAGCTCGATCTGTAATCTCCCGGGCGCTCATCGACGGCTTTTGGTCGTAGGTTGCGACTGACGGCGACGGAATGAGTCCGCGATCTTCGTTCGGAAACGCCTCCTCTTTTCCGCCGTTGAGAAAAAACGTTACATGCGCATACTTTTCTGTTTCGGCGATATGCAGCTGGTGAAGCTGATGATCGGCAATCACGCGCGCGAGCGGCATATCTACGCGCTCAGGCGGAAAAGCGATTTCAACGGGAAGATCTTTTTCGTATTCAGTCATTGCGACAAAGAAGACGTCATTCAAGTAGGTCCGCGAAAACTTCTCAAAGCCCGGGAGGACAAAGGCTTTTGTCATTTGCCGCGCACGATCCGAACGGAAATTGAAGAACACAACAACATCATGGTCACCAACCGTCGCGAGTGGTACGCCCGATTGATCGGTTATCACGGTTGGTACAAATTCCTCGTCATAGACTCCCTGCGCATAGGATTCGCGAATGGCGCTCATTGGATCGGTCGAAGTTTTCTCCGACTTCCCCTCAACAATTGCCCGGTAGGCTTTTTCAACACGATCCCAGTGGTTATCGCGGTCCATCGCCCAAAAGCGCCCGGCGAGCGTCGCGATCTTCCCAACGCCAAGCTGATCGAGCTTCGCCTGAAGTTTCGATAAAAATCGTTCGGCGCTGTTATGGGGGGTGTCGCGACCGTCTAAGAACGCGTGAACGAACACATGAGACAAACCGGACTTCTGGGCGAGCTCAAGGAGCGCGTACGCGTGCTCATTAAAACTATGAATACCGCCGGAGCTCATCAAGCCCATAATATGAAAACGAGAGTTTTGCTTCTTCGCCTGCGCAACCGCCCGTTTCAAGACAGGATTATCAAAAAAGGTCCCATCCGCAATTGCCTTCGTAATCCGGGGAAGATCCTGATACACAATCCGCCCGGCGCCAATATTGAGGTGGCCAACCTCGGAATTTCCGAGCTCGCCCCACGAGGAACCGACGCTTTCTCCAGAAGCCTGAAGCAACAGCGAGGGATACTCGGAAAGGAGTTTCTCGTAGACAGGGGTTTTTGCGAGTGAAATGGCGTTGCCCCGCGAGGGCGGCGCCACTCCCCAGCCGTCAAAAATTGTTAGGACAACCGGGCGGTAGCTTGTCGTTGCCATAGTGAGGGAAGAGTCATTTCGGGGGGCGCAGGAATCTTCAAGGTTTGGAGAATCGTCGGAGCGACCTGCCCCAGAACGCCTTTCGATCGAAGTCGACGAGATTTCGGGAACCCCGGGCCGACGACGATAAACGGAACTGGCGTGGTCGAGTGTTCAGTATCCGGCGTTCCGGTTTCCGGGTCAAGGAGGCCCTCGGCGTTCCCATGATCACCGGTGATGAACAGGACGCCTTTTCGCGCCCGGATGAATTCAACGAGCCGCCCGAGATTCGCGTCAACATTCTCAACCGCCTTGATTGTCGCTTTGAGATTCCCGGTGTGCGCGATCATATCCGGGCTCGCATAATTTACGCCAACAAAGTCATACACATTCGCTTTCAGGTTCTCGAGAACAACTCGCGTAATCTCGTCGCTCGACATCTCGGGCTTTTCATCGTAATTCGATACCTTGGGCGAGGGTACCATAATCCGATTTTCTCCGGCAACGGGATCAGAATAACCGCCGTTGATGAAGAAAGTGACATGGGCAAATTTTTCGCTTTCAGCGATATAGAGCTGACGAACTTCGTGAAGCGCCATCGGGAGGGTTCCCGCGAGATTCGGGCTCGGGTAGGCGGTCACAATATCATCGAGATCCGGACCAAAATCGGTCATAGCGACAAAGGAGAGCTCGCGGAGCGTTTTCGGGCGGCGGAATTCTGTCGGGTGTCTTTGCACAAATACCTTGGTAAGTTGGCGCGCCCGATCGGACCGAAGGTTGAAATAGATAACTGAATCCCCGTCTCCAATTGTTGTCACCGGTTTTCGATTTTTTACGATGACGGTTGGCTCAATGAACTCGTCGGTACGTCCTTTCGCATAGGCCTGGGAAATTGCATCGATACCCGAACTCGCGTGGTGCGCACGGCCGTAGACAAGCGCTTTATACGTTTGGAGCGTTCGCGTCCACTCCTTTTTTCGATCCATCGCCCAAAAGCGTCCGGTAACTGAGGCAATGACTTCATTAGGTTTTAAATT
>CAZWTD010000028.1:0-9337 GCA_964637345.1 uncultured Gammaproteobacteria bacterium | reverse complement strand
TTGGTCATGAGTATTTGGTCATTGGACATTAGCTTCTAGCTCCTCAACATCAATGAGAGATTTCTTCGGTCCACGGCGTGCGCCATCGCATCATCCATCTGGATTTCCCCGGTCCGGACAAGCTCGGCAAGCGAGCGGTCGAGCGAGACCATTCCCTCTTCCCGCGAGGTCTGGAGGATCGTTGTCAGCTGGAAGAGCTGTCCATCGCGTATAACGGCGCGAATCGAGTCGGAGGGCGCCATCACTTCCGCGACGATAATGCGCCCGCCGCCGATTCGAGGAAGAAGACGCTGACTGATGACGCCTTGGAGGGTCTCGGCGAGCATCCGGCGGGCTTGGGCCTCCTCGTCGGGCGGGAAAGCTTCGACGATCTTCTCAATCGTTTTCACAACCGAGTCAGTATTCATCGTCGAGAGAACGAGGCGATTCGACTCCGCAACCGCGAGGACGGAGCGAATGACCTTCGGGTCGTCCATTTCCGACACCATCACAACATCAACATCTTCTCGGGAAGCGGTCACGAGCGCTTGTTCAAAGGAATTCGTATCGCGGCCGACTTCGCGCTGCTCAATAATACTCTTGTCGTTCACGTAGAGGTGTTCAATCGGCTGCTCAATCGTCACGACATGAGCCGTCCGATTCCGGTTGATATCATCCATGAGCGCGGCGACGGTCGCGGTCCGGCCTGAACCGAAGGGGCCAACGACAATGACGAGCCCTTTCGTCGCTGCGGCGAACTGCTGGACGATCGGCGGGAGGCCGAGCTCGCGAATCGTCCGAATCTGGGGCGAGATGACGCGAATCGACGCGGCGAGCATACCCTTTTCATGAAAAAAACTCACCTTATATCGCGCACGGTTTTCAAGACTCGCGGCGGTAATCAGCTCGCGTTCTTTTTCGAGAAGCTGCTGCTGTTCCGGCGTCAGCATCATCTCAACGAGTGCTTGAAGAAAATCAGGCGTGATCATTTCTTCGCCTTCGAGCGGAACGAGTTTTCCGTCGATCCGAAGAATCGGCGGGTTACCGGGCGCAAGGTGGAGATCCGACGCGCCGTATTCCGCCGCCGTGGCGAGAACTTTCTTAATAGCAATGGTATCAGCTGATGGCATCCGTTGGGAGATTCAAATACCGTTTCATCTTCACAACAACTTCAGACGGGAGAAAATGCGCTTTAATGAGGTAGTCGGTTGCGCCAAGCTCAAGGCCGCGACGGACATCATTCTTCTCGCCAAGATTGGTGAGTAAGAGTACTGGGGTCATTTTCAGGGCAGGGTCTTTCCGTATCTCGGAGAGAACCTCAAATCCGGACATCTTCGGAAGCATTAAATCAAGCAAAATAATATCCGGGTGGAGCGTTTTTGCGGCCTTCAATCCTTCGCGCCCGTCGCTCGCGAGGCTGACGTCAAGATGCTCCATCGTGAGCTTTGTCACATACATTCCCGACAGAAACGTATCGTCCTCAACGATGAGCACCCGGGGTTTTCGAATCTCGTCGGATTTTGCTGATCGAGCGGTGGCCATAGTGACCTCCTAGCGTAGTGAAGAAAAGTAAAATTAATCGCGGGTCGCGTCCCAGACTTCTTCGACGGTCGTAATTCCCCGAAGGACTTTCATAATCCCGTCCTGCTTCATCGAAAGCATCCCTTGACGCTTCGACTCAACCCGGGATTTTTCTAGAACATTCTCGCCTGATGTGACAATATCTTTCATGGCCTCGTTAATCGCGAGCACTTCGACGATCGCGATCCGGCCCTTATACCCGGTATTTTCACAACGAACGCACCCGCGGCCGTGGAAGAACTTCAGTCCGGCTTTCGGATCGATGTCCGGCGGGAGCATTTCCTTCGGGATAGTGTTCAGCTCAGTCTGCACCTCCGCAACAAGGCGCTCCGGAAGCTCGGACGGCTCAACACAGTTCTGACAGATTCGACGGACGAGCCGTTGGGCCACAACGGCGTTCAAGGAGGAGGCGATAAGGAAAGGTTCGATCTTCATATCAATCAACCGGGGAACAGCACCGAAGGCGTCGTTCGTGTGGAGGGTGGATAACACAATGTGACCGGTTAAGCTTGCGTGTACCGCAAGTTCAGCGGTTTCCGTGTCGCGGATTTCACCGACCATAATGACGTTCGGGTCTTGCCGGAGAATGGATCGAAGTCCAGCCGCGAAGGTGAGGCCGACTTCAGGGTTAACCTGCGATTGGTTCACGCCCTGCATGTAATACTCAACCGGGTCTTCAAGAGAAATAATGTTTACGGACTCGTTGTTCAAAAGGCTCATGAGCGCATACAAGGTCGTCGATTTTCCGGACCCGGTCGGACCGGTGATAAGGAGCATACCGTGGGACTTCTCGATATTCTCCTTGATAATCTGGTTATTTCGGCCTTCGTAGCCGAGGTCGTCGAGGTTCGTAATACTCGCGCTCGTATCGAGAATACGCATCACGACCTTTTCGTTGTTGACGAGGGGAAGCGTTGAGACACGATAATCAACGTCGCGGTTCTCGATCACCATACGGAAACGGCCGTCCTGCGGAATTCGCGTTTCATCGATTTTCAAATTCGAAAGTACTTTAATCCGGGCGACGATCGAGGAATGGACGTGTTTCGGAAGCACGAGCGAGGTATGGAGTACGCCGTCGATACGGTACCGGATCCGCGTTTCATTCCCGACTGGCTCAACATGAACGTCCGAAGCTTTTCCCTCGACCGCATGGCGCATGATGACCGAGACCATTTTCGAAACTGGGGCCTGACGAATAACCTCCTCCATCCCCTCTTCGCTCATATCAAGGGCCGCGGCAGATGATTTTACATCAGCTTCAGCGTCTTTTAGCGCTTCTTCTACCTCCGAAGAAAGGTTTTCATATTGGCGCAGGATATAGGTAATCCCCGACCGAGAAGCGATTTGGTAGGAAATGCGAAAACGATTCTTTCGGGCAATAAATTCGATAGCCTCGAGCGCCTTAAAGTCCGAAGGATCGGCCATCGCGATGCTTACCTCATCCCCCTCTTTCCGAAAAGCGACCATCTCGTAGTTTTGTGCAAGTTCCTGAGGAATGAGATTTAAGATGTCAGCTCGAACAATGCGCCCGAACAAGTCAATGTAGGGAATGTTGTAGAGCTTCGCTTTTGCTTTCACGAGGTCTTCTTCGCGAATCGCCCGCGAGGCGACGAGAGCCGTCTCTAGCGGCTGGCGGTCCTTCTTCGCCTTTTCAATAATCTCGTCAAGTTTCGCCTTTGTGATAACCCGATCCGTCAATAAAACGTCGAGCAGACCTTGAGAAAGTCCGCCTTCGTTGGTCGTTTGGGCCGGTGTCCCTGCGCTTTTCACTTGGTTCATGTCGACGGCTGAATAAAGGGGTTTTCCCGACCGACATTTCCAATATTCACTGGAAGGTCGCCGTATTCCTTTAACGACCGGTACCGGGGATCCGCAAACACCTCATCGTCAAAATCAGTGATGACTGGCGTATCGCGCTTCGTCGTATCAACCGTCGACGAATTCGTCGTTGACGTCGGCGGCGCGATCCAAAAAAAGTAGAGAAGGACTCCGGCGACGACAATAGCTCCAAAAACTCCGAGGAGAAGAATGGTTCGTTCCGAGCGTTGTTTTTGAACAAGAGCCATAGGTTAGGAAGACGAAGCTTCCGAATTCACGAGATAATAGGTTCGGAGATTAAGCGTCCACGTTGCGCCGCTCACCGCTTCACCCGGCTTGGCTTCATTCGGGAGCGTGAAGGTTAGGGATTGGATATTGAAAATCCGAAGTGAATCCTCAATCGCGGTCAAGAGCGTTTTAAATTGGCTGTAATTCTGACCATTGCCGACAGTTACGGAAATATCAAGCGTTTTCACATTCGGATCGAGCTTAGCCGTTGGGGCCGCCGCCCCCCCCTCGGCCCCGCTCACCTCAACTGTCGGAGAAATAGCTACCGAAACAAGGGTTAACCCGCTCTTGGTTGCGAGATCTTCCAGGATGACAAAGAGGTCAGGAAAATTCGCATCCGTCGGCAAGATGGTTTTCAGCGTAGCAAGGCGCTCGGTATTGAGCTGGCTGTATTTCGTCAACATGCTATTCAGGCGCTCCAAGTAGTTCTCCCGCTCCTCGAGATTTTTCGTCTCATCAGCTAGATCAACCGCCCCATACTGTCGAACCGTCCGAACCTCCGGGCCGATAATCAGGGTATAGCCCAGAGCGAGCACAACAACCGCCACCGCAATCAATACGTAGCGGAAATGCTCAAGCAGCCATCGGGTAAGTGAGGTTCCGAATATCCTCATAGAGATCCGTTCACATTAGTGTTGCCGACGGAGGTGTTTGTGTTTGTTCCGCTCGGAAGTCCGAAGGGATTGAGCGGATCAAGCGACGGCGTGCCGGGAATTTCGGTTGTATCCTGGCGGTCAGGCGGGAACGTGTCGGCGGTATACGAGAAGATGTCTGGAACGAGGGTAATCGTTACGCTGAAGGACACCTCTGCTTCGGCAACACTTCCCGGAGGAAGCGAGGCTGAGCTCGATTGGGCGGATGAGGCAGAGGTAATGGTTACATCAGTCACAAAATCGCTCGCCTGTTGAAGGACAAGGAGTTGACGGGCCGGCGAAGCGAACGATGAACCAACTGCGGTGAGCGTCATCTGTCCTTCCAGGCTGCCGGTCATTGCGCCTGTGTAATACACGTCATCAATCGTGTATTTTTCAAGCTTCTCAAAAAACTTCGTCCAATAAATATGCTGGTCAAGCAAATCAGCAGCTATTGTGAGTCGCCGATTCATTTCAACGGCTTCGCGCTGACGCGGACGGAGCTCGCTGATGTCCGTTTCAACAACAGAACGATCGGACCGAAGCTTCTGAATCTTCTCGAGGATTGAGGTTCGATAATAGGTCAGAAACGCAAAGCTGGCAGCGAGAATGACTAAACAGGAAATAAGCGTAATCCCGAGGCTCATAAGCTTCGAGCGCGGATCAATCGTCTGGCGAAACTCGGTTGGAATAAGGTTAACGAGCGAACCGCGATCAACTTCCTCTTTCTTCTCTTTTTTCGGCGCTAGCGAAAAGCGTTTCTTTTCAACCTTCGCCTTCGGCGCTGGTTCAGGGAGGGGCGGGACGACGGCTGGCTTTGCCTGGGCTACCGGTTTTTCCGGCACAACAACGGCTTCCGCGCGCTCTTTCGGTTGAGGAGAAAAATTCGTTGGAGGAATCGTCTCGAGCTTCTTCTTTGGCGCGTCCAGTTGTTCAAAGATGTCCTCAGCGGCCGGCGCCGGGGCGGTTTTTGGAAGGGAAATATCCGGGATGTTTAAATCGGGGTTTGCAGTTTCGAGCCGAGGCTTTTTCGCGCCTGGTACCGATTCAGCCCCCCGAAGACTCTTCAACCATGAAGAAAAACGAGAAGCGGTTTTCGGCTCTTCGGAAGCTTTCGGAAGCCGCGATGGACTCGTCAGTTCCGGTTCAGGGGCCGGAGCAGCCGACTTCTTCTTCGCTTCGTCCTGCTTTGTATCGTCGAGAAGATTGATATCCATACTTAGGGGACAATTTCACGCATCGCGAGTCCAACCGCAACGGAAAAACGCGGACCGATCTCGTCGAGGACCGGCTTTAAATCAACCGGGTAAATAACGTTCGACCAAGGATCGCCGATCATCGTCTTTAGCTGCACCGCCTGCTCAAGATAGCCGGGAAGTTGCGGGAGAAAAGCCGACCCGCCAGAGAGAATGATCTTCTCAATTGGTTTTTCGCCCTGCGCCTGGTACAGAGAGAGAATATACCGGATCTCATTCACGATATTCGTCATCACAAACTCAATCACCCGGGGAATCTGGCTTGAACCCGAGGTCGCGGCAAGGCCAAAATCGCGCTTAATTTGCTCGGCACGTTCGGCATCGATGGTTAGTCCGTTCGCAATCGACTTGGTGATCGTATCTCCGCCAACGTCGATGCTCCGGTTGAGAAACGGGATGCCGTTAAGAATAACGCTAATCTCCGTGGCAACGGCACCGATGTCAACAATCATCACAGCCGACTGATCACGGCCGAGTAAGGAACGAACAAGCGCAAAAGACTCCGTTTCAAGGCTCACAATATCGAGGTCAGCGAGTTTGAAGATATCAATGTAGCGCTTCACGAGCGTTTTTGGCGCGGCCGTAATTAACACCTTCATGGTTTTTGGGCCGGTTGCCTGAACATTCGGCGCCGGCTTCTCGGTCGGCTCGGAACCCTCCTCCGCGTGCAGAACGCGCCAATCAAGCACCATTTCATCGAGCGACATCGGAACGATTTTCTTCGCTTCCCATCGGACCGCCGAATACAAATCCTTCTTCGGCATGGCCGGCAGGCTCAAAATGGAGTTAAAAACCGCAAAACTCGGTAATGCCGAAACGACCCGGCGGCTTGAGACGCGGGCCTTCTTAATAACGGACTTCAAGGTGACAACGATCTGCTCAAGCGAAGCTTGGGAATCGCTTTTCACAATATCAGTCGGCTGCTCAATAAAGCCATAGGTTAAGAGCCTAGGACGACCGCCTTCATTCCGAAACTCAACGAGTTTCAGACTCGAGGTTCCAAGGTCGATACCGACATAATTCAGTTTTCCGTTTGATCCAGCCATCCCCCTACAGTGTTTTCATTAGAATTGCTTCGAGTCGAAAAGAGCCGCCTTCACCTCACTCAAATTCCAGTTGAACAATTATAGCACTTTTCTTTCACTACCGCAACTACGCTCCGGGAACTGTCTCGCGAATCAACGGAAGCGCCTTCGCGAAGTCTCGGAAACCTGGCGGAGGGTTTGCAATCACGCGGCCATCGTAAATGATCTGCTCGGCTGGTTGCGGATTTAAGAGGGTTCCGCGGAAGGTGCGGGCAAATTTAAAGGATCGGGCAATAAAGAGCCCTTGGGCCGTAAAGGGACGCTCGTCGAGCGAATTCTTAATCTCAATCGTGTTCTTCGGCGTTGAGCCAACATCGGCCCCTTCTCCAAAAACGAGATAGGAGCCGACAATGCGATCAACATTTCCTGTTACCGTCATATTTTCCTTCACAATGACGCCCAGCGAGGCGAGTTTTGTGATATCGGAAAAGCTCCCGTTCTCATAGGACATGTTGATATCAACCGTCAAATCACCTTCAACAACGAGCAGTCCGGCACCTAATTCATTCGCCAGATGTCCGTTATTCATTTTCCAATCCGAGAGTACGGTACCGCCCGTGTCGCACGGGGCAATATTCAGGTTACCAAGAACATGATATACCTTGCGCTGAAGAATCACGCCGTCTGAACTACAGAGCCCAAGATCAGTCAAGGTAGCGGCTTCTCCGGCGCCAGGCGTAAACTCCTGAACCTCGTCGCCGTACTTATTTTTCCCAGTCGCCGGAAGAATCTCGGTCACCCCGTCAACATCAAGCCGACCGAGCAGGTTCGTATAGCTATTCGCTTCATCTGGGAAGAAAATATCGTCGTAGTTCTGCTGGAAGTAAGGCCGGTCACCAGGCAACTCCGGATCACCGGGCAAATCCGTCCCGCGCGCCTGAAGCGTACAGAAATTCGTAATGGTCCCTGCTGCGCTAATAACGTAGGTTGCGTTGCACTTATCTTGGGGCGCGGAGGGGGTATTTGCGCTCCCAATATTCGCCCGGGCGTAGATGTCGCCGTATTGCGTCTGGAGCCAGGCCTGGCTGTAATAGTTCGCCCGGCTGAAATCTATCCAACCTAATTCTCCGGTCGTCGTTCCATTTCCGCTCCAGCCGTAGCCGGTAATCCGTCCGGTTGCATCATTAATCGCCACCCCGTAGGCATCGCAGGTCGCGCAGGTATCGCAGAAAAATTCTTCGAGGCATTCGGTACTGCCTGGACACTCCGAATCCGTCGCACATGAAATAGAATGGTTTGTAGCGCATCGGCGAGTGCACGATGCATTGCTGACATTCGAGCATGTGTTACAGGAAACCGACTTCCCAAGTTCGCTCCCGTCATCAAGAGCGTTACAGAGCTTACAAACGTTAAGATCGCAGCTTCCCTCGCTAGCTTCACATGGCGAAGTGAGATCGCACTTCCGCTTGCTTATCGTGCAAAACGTACCGCAGTTTCGACAATCGCGCGCCGGCGGATCCGTAACTCCGGCAGGAGGTGTTAAGGGATTTCCGCGCAGTTTCACCCAGCCGCCATTCGCTGCATCGCTCTTCAGCGACATGATTCGCGCCCAACCCTCGACCTTTCCGGTTGCTGCATCAAATTTCGCAATGTAGGACAAGCTAACATCGTTAAATGGTGCTACGCTCGGTGTACCAGCCTCTTCAGTCACGCCATCCGGCTCTTTTTTATTAAACGACAACCAGCCGGTTGAAACGCAGGCGGCGCTATTCCGGGAGCAGGAACACTCCGTATCGTCTGTACAGCTCACCGACGGATTTGAAGAACAGAGCCCGGCGCTGCAGTCGCCCGGGAAATAGCCATCGGCATCCGCGTTCCCGAGCCAGACATAGCCGTTGAGCGCGCCGGCGTTGACTCCGGTCTTTCGAACGTTCACGCCATAGGTAAACCCAGCTGAATCGCAGTAATTTTGGTTCGCGCAGCTCCCGCTTCCCCAGCCGATCGCATCTTGCGAATTATTCGTTGTGCTCGTTCCAAGCCAAAGCCAGCCGAAAATATTTCCCGGCGAACTGACGACAATCGTCGAATCGTCCCCAACCGCCCGAACCTGGGTCAAACTTGCTGCCGAAACAGAGTTGAGATTCTTCTTCCCGTCGTTGGAGTCCTGCCGCTCCCAAATCGAACCATTATATTGAAACATCGCGCCATTGCTCGAGTCTGGATCAACTGAACCGACCGTAAACGCATTATAGACACCTAATGTTTCGTTATAAACCGCGCTCACGTCAGTCAGCGTAATCGTGTCCGCCGTTTCATACTGAAGCACCCACCCGGATCCATCGTTATAATAAATCCTACCCTTGCCTGAATCAGCATACGCTGAAGCCCAGATATGGTCCGGGCTGGCTGCGGAAATTCCCGTTAGGTGGTTTGTGCTGCTCACGTTGCCGCCAAGCGGAGCCGCGTTCGACCAGGTATTAGATTGATAACTTCCATTGAAATAGATGTTTCCAGCATCAGTTACCGCCCAGAGATGCGTCGAGTCTAGGGCAAACAGATCAAGTACCGTTCCGCTGACCGGGGTCGACGAGCCAAAAACAAGTTGGTCGCTCGAGCTCGTCCCTTGGGCCTGGTAGATCCGATTTCCACTCGCAACAAAGACTGAGTAGTTCGCTCCGCCGTCCGGAGCATCAACAGCCATAACGGCGTTCAGGTCGTTAACCACAGGGGCGTCCGGACACGGAATTCCGTCATC
>CAZWTD010000027.1:0-9560 GCA_964637345.1 uncultured Gammaproteobacteria bacterium | reverse complement strand
TGTTCGTCCGATCACGGTGGTGCGCTAAGGCCAACCGCAACATCACACAAAACCGCTCTTCTCCCCACACTCCACGAAGCCCTTGATTAACCCCGGTTGATCGAGGGCTTCTTTTACTTGACAGCACGTTTGAAGGGTATATGATGGTTTCAGAAGGTGGCGATCTTCCAGAGTGAAGTCGTCGCCCGTTTTGTATACAAAACGGGCAGCACCATAGTTTTTCCACTCTCCCCAAGGGGCGGTTCGGGAGCGCGGAATGATCGGCTCTACGGGGTGAGATATTCTCTCCCCACACTCCAGGCTGCTCTTTACAAAGGAGAAACGCCATGTGGCGCAAGGTCTGGTACTTGTTTCTGGCCATCGCACTGACGATGACCCCGCCCCTCCTGATCGGTTGCTCTGAGGAGTCGCCGACGAGTATGTCTTCCGGGGAGTCGAGCGAGATCCAACCTCAACCGACTCGACTTCTGCCTGACCCGCGCGAGGCCGTTGTCGCCGAATGCCTCCTCGCGGTGATGGGATGGGATTGGGACGTCGACCGGCAGGTTGGTGGGAATGCAGCCGGCGACTGGAACTATCTAGCCGACGATCTCAACGCGTACGCTGTTTTGAAAGGCTGGTACGGTGGGAATTGTTCCCTTTGGGACCCCCCGAAGCCTAGCTACTACACGAATCCAACAGGGTATGGCTTCTACCAGAGTTACGGTCGGGGAGGGCAGTGTCCGCACTTCGCGAACCTCATCCTCTACCGTAGTGGTGTGTGGCAGCATCAACTTCACTCCTACGCTGCGTGTTTGGCGGATTACAACCGCGGGCCAGGACGGCGTCAATTCACGAAGCCTGCGTCCGAATCTCGGATTGGTGACGTTATCAGAACCTTCGATAGTGATTCTCCGGGCTGCCATACCGCCATTGTGGTAAAGCTGATGGCGGGGGGCTACGGAACACCCGTGACGTCAGTGGACATCGTTGACAGCAATTTCATCGGCGACGAGATGATCGGCCGGCACGTTATTTCGAGGAGCGGAAGCGGGGTCAACGATCTCGATAACTACTACGCGATCGATCTGATTGCGCTCGGTGGCCGTTGACCATCGAAACGAACAAGCGCAGGGGGAGGCTTGTCCTTCCCCTGCAACTTCCTTAGTCTAATAGTAAGAAATTCTTTAACTCAATCGTTATGAACCGGACCCAGCAAGTAATCGCGCTTACATTGATCGGTATTGTCGCCATCGTTGGGGGAATACTGACAATCAGACGAAACCAAAAACAATCGGACGGGGATCAAGGTTCAAAACTAATCCTACTTCAGGACGTGAAGAAGGATCACCAATTATTGTTTACTCGAGAGCGGAATCGCGAAGACGGAATGCAGATGACTGAAATCTGGACCTACAACCAAGGTCAAGAACAACTCCTCGTTTCCGATCGCGATCACCAGAGCCTTCGGGCCCAGGAGATTCGATCTGGTGATAATCGGATCGTGTTCGTGGGATTTGGGCCAGACGGCTCTCCGAGTGATCTTCTGCTCTTCAATCCAGAAACTTCGGAGTTCAAGAAGATTGCCTCGGGTAAGATCAGTTCAGGGCTTTGGGATGAGGAGGGTCAATCAGTCTATTACATCGAGGACCAGGTAGACTATTCTGACTATACCTCACAGTTCGACGCTTCTTTGTTTACGTTACGGCGATACTCTATTCCAAGTGGAGTAGATGAATCACTTGGCACTTTTGATGAGTTAAGCGGCGTGAAGAAAACAAGCAGTATTCGGTTTGTGTTTATCGGGGCTTCAATCGGGCTAGTAAGTAGCGGAGATGATTCGACTTTTGAAGATCACCTCTGGCGCGTGAGTGATCGTCAGTTGGAAAGTGTCGTCGCTTTTCACGAATACCCAAGCTATCACAAAACCTCGTATCTCGGATCTTCGTCCGACGGAAGTACGCTGTACATCCTCTATGGTATGAATGATGCCGGTACCGATGATCGGGTGGCGAAGTTTACTGTAGCGGCCAAGTCATTCACGGAACTCGTCCGTTTAGGTTTCGCGGGCGACGCCCGCCTTTCACCGGACGGTGAGGCCCTTGCTTCACTTGCTCATGGCACTGTGGATCCTGAAACCGTGCGATTGTCAGTTCAGTCGACTGCAGCATCGTCCGCTCAAGTGATTACCGAGGGGAGTACTTCGGACGAAATGCGTTTTCTCATTTGGCTCGGAGACTCGTCCGGTTTTCTTTTTGATCAAGATCTTAAGCAGTATTGGTATGACCAAGCGTCTGGGAAAACAAGAGAAGTTCGTTTTCCCGACGGAGTCACGCGGCTCGACATCATCGGGTGGATCTAGAAGAGGGGGAGACGACGAGCCAAAGCTATGACGACGGCGTGGGAAAACCGCCCTCAAAGGGGTTTTCCCTCCGAGTTTCTCCTCACACTCCACCCCGACCGCAGCGTCGGGCCCCACGAAGCCCTTGATCAACATCGGTTGATTGAGGGCTTCTTCCTTTACTTGACCTCGTAAACCGCACGAGTATAGTAAACATGTTGGGCAGTACTCGCCCTGAAGAAGGAAAGTACGCTAGATATTGTGCGGCTCGGGTAGTCCGGATCGCACCCTGACAACTCCGCGAAAGTAGAGGAGGCGCTATGAATCGCCAGTTTTTTGCTTTTGTTGTGTTCTTCAGTCTTTGCCTCGGTTGCGGAGGCGGAGACAATGGGGGAGCTCCGACGAATCCAGGGAACACTGAACTCCCCAGGATTACTCAATCGGATATCACCGCGACCTCGTACCAGGATGGTACGCCTGGTATGACAATACTGTGGAAAACCGACGTCCGATCAATAGGGCGGGTTTTCTATGGAACAACGGATCCGCCCACTGAGGTTGTTGAAGAGACAGGGGCGCTGAAGACGTCGCATTACATCGAAATCCGTTGGCTTGAGCCCGAAACTGTGTACTATTTCCAAGTCGAGTCGTCGGCTGGGGGATACAGCACGGCTACCCGGGAGCCCACACCCTGCGGGACCGTAAGAACGGGGATCTTCTTGGACGGGACTCCGCCTAGCGCCGCTCTCATAGAGCCGCGCGCGGGGAGTTTCTTGAGCGGCATGATTACGCTCAAGGTTTATGCGGTAGATCCGGAGGGGATGGGGCACGTTCTGTTCTTCATCGATGGTGGGCGTCTAGGCGATTTGACTGCACCCGAAGCGGACGGTTTCTACTACGTCCGAAATATCGACACTACGACCTATCCGGACGGGAATCACACGCTTAGCACAATCGTCGAAAACAGTTCCGGCCTGACCACGGGCGACTGGTCGGTTGTGACCTTCGATAACGTCGATCCGTCCGTGCTGTGGGTTTTTCCGCAAACTGGGGCAACGCTTCAGCCAGACGGAGGAGGGAGGATCAACCTCAAAGTTCGATCCTGGGATTCCGACTACGGCTACCACGGATCTCCGAAAGACGTTCTATTCTTCCTCAACGGCGAAGCAACCACGATGAGCTTTGGGCTCACAAACGACTACGGGTACTTCAGTTTGGTCTGGAACTGCAGCTCCCTCCCCGCCGGTGTCCATGTTCTGGGCGCCCAGGCGATCGATAACGCCGGGAATCTCTCCGACCTCGAAACGGTGACCATTATCAAGTCGTGACAGCTACTTCGCGGAATGAGCTCTCAGGAGCCTGAATCTTCGTGATTTCAGGCTCCTTCGCGTTATAGGTAAGTAGACTTGCCAAACCTCACGACTTGTTGCGAAATATTTTTCTTTCGGTTTCTTGCGTGTTAGGACAATTCCGAATTGTACTTGACAGATTGTCGAGTAAGAATATACTTGAGGCAATTTGGTGGCGATCAACCCGAATTTTCGGGGTCGCCGTTTTATTAGTAGTGCATGAGTCATTCGGCTAGAGTATGACTAAAGAGAGCTTCCGTTTAAAGCTGTTTCGAATCGCTAGGTCGCGAAGCCGTTACCTTGATATTTCGCATGATTTTTTGCATACAGAGCGGGTTGCTCTTTTGGCTGAAAAGATCGGCTTAAGCGAAGGCGCGGATCCTGAAATTCTTCTTCCGGCCGCACTTTTTCATGACGCTGTCGTTTCGCCGAAGCATAATCCGCGTTCTCGTACGGACAGCGCGATGAGCGCGGAATTCGCTCGGAATGTGCTCTTATCCGTTCCTGGCTACCCAAGGAATAAACTCGAATACGTGTGCGCCGCGATTACCGAATGTTCATTTAAGAATGGCATACGCTCCCAGTTCCTCGAAGGAAAGATTCTTCAAGATGCGGATGGTTTAGATGCGATTGGGGCCTTAGGTATTATGCGAGCTTTTGCGACTACCGGGCTGCTTCGAATTCCTTTTTATCACCATCGAGACCCATTTAGCCAAAATCGCAAACCAAATCAGCGCCTATTTGGTATAGATTTTTTCTTTTCACGAATGCTCGTTGTCGAATCAAGCATGCACACAACGATCGGTAGACGGCTTGCCCGTCAACGAACTGCATTTCTTCGAAAATTTCTTGTTCAGTTGCGGAAGGAATTTCAGCAAGCACAATCGTAATAATACAATCATGCCACGTATCTACTCAGCCGGGGGAATTGTCTCAAAAAAAAAATATAACGGCCTTTTTCTGCTTTGTATAACTACGAAAGACAACAAGTTAGCATTACCGAAGGGGCATCTTCAGCCCGGCGAGACAGCAGAGCAGGCAGCGATCCGAGAATTAACAGAAGAAGTGGGTTTAAAAAATTCACGTGTTTTATCGTTTGTGGGAAATGTCGATCGCCAGGGAACTGAGCCTGATGGACGCAGTTCGTTGAAACGCATTTCATATTATTGCATGGATGGAAGCGGGTATTCATATCAGCATGAAGAGAATTACGTTTGGGTAGATTTCAGTACTGCCGTTCGGACGATGCGTCATCACGAGGAGCGGAATTTTCTTTTGGTTCACCATGATGTTATACAAGAGCATGCTTCCACTACATTGAGCGGGCAAGAACCTCTTATGTCCTATGATGAATGTGATTTGGCTTCTATGGAAAGAGCCGGTGAGACGTCAATTGTTCAGAATGTCGTTCAAGGCAGCGCGCCAGGAACGACTGTTGTGTTCGTTGGAAATCCACCACAGGCAAGCCTGCCGAAGTTATTGAAAGAAAGGAGCGTAGTTGTTATTCCTCCGGCTCACTGGGAAAACAATCCGGGCGTGATTGACCGAAAAAACCGGTCGGTAGTTACTCCACGAACCGTTGAAAATATTATTGACGATGACCTACCGCACAATATTGCATTGTTTTATGCGCAAAAAACCTTGAATCTTTCCGATACAAAAACATTTTTTCTTTTAAATCAAGTTCGGAAGAAGATGGCTATAGGGGGTATTTTTTTTCTGGAAGGGCGGAGCGATGAGGACGTCCAGAGATTACACGGCCAATCTCTTAGTTCGAATCTATTCCTCGCCGGTAGAAAGGTGCTGCGTGTATGGAACCCCGAATACGTTCATCGTGAATTGGTTGATCGCCTGGGACTCACCCTGGTCTTGGAACAGGAAAGGAGCGAAGAAAATAACGGAACCGCATCAGTCATTCGGCAATTTGTGCTTAAGAAAGATCGGGAAGAAGGATTCTAGTATGCAAAAATCGACCCTCGTTCTTGAGGGGATTCCGGCTAGCGGAAAGACAAGTCTGGCGAACTATCTTCGGGATTTTTTTGGAGCAACGAAGGTGAACGAATCGTTAGGGGTGCCGTCGAAGAATTCAGGTGACCAACAAGCGATTTTTCTCGAGACCCTTGAACGTTATGCCCGGGCGAAGTCGGGTTCGGGGTGCGTCGTCATTGATCGGGGTTATCCATCCTTGCTCGCCTGGGACTATTGTCGGGAACAAAGCGGGACCCCACTGCAGTATTCTGAAAAGCTCAAATGGATTAGAAGAGCACTGAAAGCGGAGGCGTTGTTTGAGCCAACGTGGTACGTGTATCTTCAGGGGAATGTAGAGACAAGCTTCTCCCGACGACCGCGTGAACGAAAACTGAGCGACGCGTGGAGCGATGTACAGGGCGTTCAGCATTGTCTCGACTTTTATGAGAAGTTTTTTTCCGAACCCAGACGCCGGAAGCATACTCTGCGTTATGATTGCCGCCGACCGACCGTAGAAATTGCAACGGATGTTTTTCGTCGTCTTATAAGCGGATGAAATCCCTCCATGTCATTTATGTCGTTGATGACGGAATTGCCTCATTACGCTGCGGCGTTGGGGTCGTCGCGATGCATTTGATCGCTTCAATCCCAGCTATTTCCAGGCGTTTTCGTCAGCTTGGTGTTGAGCTTCGCTTCTCCGTTGTTTCTTTGGCACCGGTCCCTAGGTCGGTTGGCATTCGCAATGATTTGCTTAAGCGTACAAAGCGAGTCTGCTCGTCGCTCGACGGGACGTTGTCTTTGTTGCCATTGGAAAAGAATTCAGAATACTTCAACTTCGCTTCCTGGAAGAAGTATAACCGTCGGGTGAGCAAAAGAATTTCAGCCTTGATTCGTTCGACGGATGAACACACAATCGTAATCGCGAACGATACGATTTTTTCTCACCTACACGTCAGGGAAAAGGGCGTGACTTTCGTCTGGATACCCCACAGCCTCGCGCTTGTCCACCGGCAAGCCTATGTCAACATGAAAACCCGGATAGCCTGGGAGCGGGAAGCCCTAGTACATCTCTCCCAACAACCTAATGCATATATTGGATCTCTTTCACCCTTTGTCCAACAGCTCTTGATCCGTTCGTTCGCGGTATCGAAAAACAAAATACTCTCATTTCCGAATGGGTTTCGTCTACCCGAACTGCGGAATATTGGTCAGCGAAGCCCGGCGCAGGTCGAGCGGTATCTTAGGAAGCGCGGCGTCCCAATTCGAAAACCGTTAGTCGTCTCCTATGCCCGCGCTGATGAGTACAAGGGGCTAGAAACGTCGTTGCGGGCGATGATTGCGCTTACCAAGGACGGACGATTCCATGGAGTATTGATTGCCTCTCGGTTCAGCAATGAAAGCATTGTCGACCAAGTCCAGGAACGTTTGCGCCGCTTGCTTCAGGGACACGAATCTCGCGTCACTGTTTTTTTTGGATATGAGTTCGATCTGCCGAAATATCTCATCCAATATCCCTATTCGAAAGCTCTTTTGCATTTACCAACTCGGGATTTTTGTCCGCTTATTCCGTTTGAGGCGGAAATTCTCGGTCACAGTAAACTTTCCGTCATTAATAGCAACCTCCCGTGTTTTTCCGGGCTGCTTCAGAATGGCCATGATGCCTTTCTTGTTTCTGTCTCTCCAAAGGGCGCGATTAAGGAAATTACTAAGATACTACAACTGCCTGAATCATCAAAGCAAAGAATCATTCGAAATGGACGACGTCGGGCGCGGCGATTTTGGAATATTGAAAATAACTATTTTGTCGCAATAAAGAGTATTTGGCAAAAAACAATTAAGAACGACGAACGAGCTTAAGACCGTAGCAGGTTTTACATCGGTAGAGTTCATTCACAACGAAACACAGGAGGGAAGCGTGCATTCGCGAATTGTGTGCATTGGAGGTATCCACGGTGCCGGCAAAAGCACGGTCTGTCGGCGAATCACCGAGCGTCTTGGTTGGCCTGCGATCAAGCAACGGAGAATCATTCTTCAGCTGGCTCACGAAGACGGCGTTCCGTGGTCCGTGGTTGAAGAGCGGTACGATGAGTATCTTGAGCGAGTTTCAGTTCGAATACTCGACATGGTCCGGTCCAGCGGAGTTCTGCTTGTCGATTGTCATTACGCCATTCCGTCCGCAGCCGCGGCTCGTCCGGTCGAGCAGGCCGAAGGCTTTGTCCCAAATCTAGAGTGGTTTGTGGTGCAACGACTTGTTGCTGAGGTTGATTGTGGCTTCGTTCTACTTGAAGTCGATCCTGAGGTAGCACTTTCTCGAATTCGGCATCGGCCTGAAGCTGAGCACTATGAGAACACCCCGGAGCATTTTCATAAGGAGGCTCTTGCTGAACGCGCTTTGTACGAAGCTCTCCTTGGTCGTTTTCGAATCATGCCTGACAACCAGCTGCGCTTGTCCCATGGCAGTATTGAGGAGGCCGTGGACCGAGTCATAGCGTTCGCAACAGGCAACCAAGTTGGCGTTTCAGAAGGCCATCCGTAAATCGGATGGCCTTCTTCTTATCACGCCCGTAACCCTAGGTTCTTTTGTGTAGTATTTAGGTAGACTTGCCAAACCTCACGACTTATGTCAGAATCATCGAGGAGGGGATTATCAGTTATTCCGCCCACGCGTGGAACTGAACCCGAGGAAAATAGACAAATCGTTATTGCTCGCTTTTACGGCCGTCAGGATGAGCCGAAGCCTCCCTGACCGTCCGTTTTCACCGCTCTTGTCCTTCGCGTCCGTTCCCCGGGCGCTTTTTTGTGCATGACATGAAAGATTTTTTGATAATCGCTAATTTGGTGGTTGGGGCAGGGGAGAAGGAAAGGTCACTACAGAGGGCAACGTGATGGTTATTGGAATTACTTTATTATTGATTGCGATTATTGATCTCCTTGTGGGGTTGACGCTGTTGTTTCGCTATGAGCGCAGCCAGTCCGCGACCTACTACGGATTATTTGCTTTGGCGGTCGGCCTGTATGTCGGAGCCAATGGATTCGGGTATACGGCCTGGTTTGAAAACAATAGCGTGTTTGAAACACTCGCCTGGACCGGAGGAATTTTGACCGCGGTCTTTTTTCTCCCCTTTAGTTTTTCCTTTCCGCATCCGAAAAAGACGCTCCGGGAGCTTCTGCCCTACGTCGTATGGCCTATGTGCGTTTTTGTGCCGGGCCTTGTCTTGACTGATGTCTTTATTGATAGACAGTCGATCGTTCAGTTTGGACACGGCTACACGACCCAAACAGGAGATTTTTTTTGGCTCCTGCTTCTTTGCTTTGCGGTGTATTGGGGATGGGGCATTCTCAATTTAGTTCGATCATACCGATCGTCCTCGGGGTATTACCGGTGGATGATAAAGATATTCCTTGTTGGACTTTTCGCTTCACTAGTAATATCAACAATCTTCGATATTGTAATGCCGCTAACCTCGCCGACGAGACTCGGCTTTGTTGGATCGATGTTTTCGTCTGTTTGGTTACTTACGACAAGTTATTTGATGTTTAGAAAATGACAGCAAGTCATTTCGGGCTCTATTTTCTTCTACTTGTTGGTCTTCTCGAGTTAGTATTCGCGATATATTTATTTACCCGATACGAAAAATCTCGAAGTATTACGTTTTTTGGTCTTTTTACCTTAAGCGTGAGCGGGTGGGTGCTCACGAATGGTATTAGCGGATTTGCTTCAACGCCATTTTTTGACTTTGTCGGTCGTTTGACCTTCGTGTTTGCTGCGTTCATTTTTCCTCTTTGCTATCTTTTCGTTTTAGAATTTCCTTACCCAACAACAGAAATACACTGGCGTTTTATTTTCGCCGTGCTTTTTCCACCCACGTTACTTTCGGCAATTACGCTTGGTGGTGATGCTTTTGTAGCGGGGTTTAGCGACC
>CAZWTD010000026.1:7997-10014 GCA_964637345.1 uncultured Gammaproteobacteria bacterium | reverse complement strand
GATCAATATTGAGGTTATAGAGCGTATTACCTCCCCCAGTAATCGTATTTGAGGTTCCGGTCATATTAATCTGCGAAGTTCCCGGAGTAATTGTCCCGCCGGCCATACTAAGATTCCCGCTGACAATATGCGTGGCGCTGGCGAGTGTAATTGATCCCGACAGGGTCAAATTAACGAGCGTTACTCCGGCTGAAGTCAGTGTTTTTGAACTTCCATTCATCACTAAGGTGTTTCCTGCGGACGTATTAAATTGCCCGTTGGTAAAGTCAACACTTCCGCTCACGGTCCAGGTTCCGGTGCCAGCGGTAATAATTTCCGTCCCTCCTCCGCTTCCCGTAAAATCAAGATTGCTCCCCACGGTCACATCAACATCCGGCGCCGGACCAGTAACGTTCAGCGTCGCGCTCCCCGAACTAGAAGCGGTCATGATAAGTTGCCCCGAAATAGCAAGGGTTCCCGTTGCGCTGAGAGTAACGGCGCGTGATGTTGTTGATCCATTAAAAACTTCTAAATCTCCTCCGAAATTCCTAGGCGGAATAACAAGCGCCGCGCTATTTAAACTCAAACGCACAATACAGGAAATAGTCCCGGTCGAGGGAAAAGTCGCAGAAGTGTTATACGTAAGACGGCCTGAGCCGTTGATAGTTCCATTAAGCGTTAATGCGGTGCCCGAGGTTCGACTTAAGGTAACGGTCGAAGCGGCACTGGTAACCGTAAATGTGTCGTTCGATGCGACCGTTAAGGTTCCAGATGCGACGATACTTCCTGAGGGAAGCGTAATCGTATCGGCAGACGACGGGTCAATTGTTAGATTGACGTAGTTATTTCCTCCGGCAAGCGTTTTTCCGCCGGTCCCGTTCAAAACTATGGTATTCCCCGTACTGGCCGTAAAGGTTCCCCCGGCGAAAGTGACGTTGCCAGAGATAGTCCAGGTGCCCGAGCCGGTCGTAATCACCTCGGAACCCGAACCTGAACCAAGGTAGTCGAGATCTCCACCGATGTTTATCGTTGGGTTATTGGTCGCTCCGGTCGTTGTTATGTTTGCCGTGTTTGCGGCAGTAAGATAATACGCTCCAGAAAAGGTAAGTGTTTGCGAGGCGCCGGTTCCCAACGTAATCGTCCGCGCGGTCGTGCTGTTGTTGTAGAATTCGACGTCGCCTCCATACGTTCGTGCCGGAATGGTCTTATTCGCTCCAGTCGCATCAAAACGCAAACCGGAAGACATTGTTCCACTGGTCGGAAAGTTCGTGCTGGAAGCGTAGATCAGCGTCCCTGAACCTGATATTGTCCCGTTCAACGTGAGCGAGGTACCGCTTGTAAGGCTCAAGGTAACCGTTCGACTAGTATCTATGCTCAGCGTATCGTTGGATGCTACGGTTAACGCATTCGAAATGGTCAGATCTGAAGTCGATACCGTAATTGTTCCGGTTGAACCCGGGTCGATGTTCACGTTGTAGAGCGTCTGTCCAGCCGGGGTAAGCGTTTTCCCCACCCCGTCCATCTTCCAGGTATTGCCGGTCTCGACCGTAACGGTTCCGTCAGTAAACGTGGCGTTGCCGGAAATGGTCCAAGTATTGGCAACGCTCCCTCCAGTCGCGATCGCTTCACTCCCGCCGCCGGATCCGGTGTAATCAAGGTCACCGATAATATTTACAGTTGGATCATTTGTCGCGCCCGTAAGCGTCAGGTTGCCCGCGGCATTCGCATTCAAATACAGGTTTGAAGAAAAATTATACGTCCCCGTTGCAAAGGTCACATTGCGATTAGAGGAGCTGTTAGAGTAGAGCTCAACCTCGCCCGCATAGGTCCGCGCGTCAAACGTTGTCGACGCGATATCGGCATTCGTGGCATCGAACTGCACCCTTGAGCTCAAGGTGCCCCCGGTCCCTGGTCCAGGAGAAGTATCGGTGATCACAAGAGTTCCTGCCCCGCTAATCACTCCTCCGATCGTTAAAGTTCCTCCTGTATGAGTCAATGTCCGACCCGTAGCAATGGATAATGTGTCAAAACCGTCGTT
>CAZWTD010000026.1:2559-7897 GCA_964637345.1 uncultured Gammaproteobacteria bacterium | reverse complement strand
CGCTGATCGACGCAACCGAGGTTACAGACGAACTCGTATCCCAGTCCGAGTTATCATTACTCGTCCCGTCGAAAACGATGCTATCTCCGGTATTTGCCGGGCAGGCGTCGCTGTCCCAGTTCGCACACTCTGACCAGGCCGCGGTTGACCCGCCCCCGTCCCAGGTTTTCGTTGCATCAGCCGCGATCTGCCAAGCGCGCGCTTCGCTCACCTGAAGGACCCCGTCAACACTTATCAATTCGACTGGTCCAAGTCGGTAAAGGAGCGGGGAAAGATTTGGCGCTTTAAAAACATACCCTAATTGTGTACGAGATTTTCCCGACGCATCGACCGTCCATTCAATAAACTGTTTTCCCCCAACAAAATGGACAAGCCCGTTGTCCGAAACCGACCGTATTTCAAACGAGGATGGGACTTGCTCACGAATTACCCCCTTCAGGGCCGCATTCGATTCAACGGTAAATTCGACTGGGTATTCAGCGGGCGGATATATTCGTGTTGGGAAGGCATTGCGCTCAATAACAACCTGTGATTCTGCACTCAGGCGAAAGGTATCCGTCGTTCGACGCACGCCATCTTTCGTTCTAACGACGACATCCACACGATAACTCCCAGCGATCTTGCCGGAATAATACACGCGGTAATCCGGTTCGTTCGTTACGCTCCGGTCGCGGCAGGCCGGGTTTCGAACTACAGTACGTTGGCTAGAACGGAAGGCTGTCTTCACCCCTGCCGGATCGGTAATACGGACTTGGATATCCGTATTACACTCGGTCCGTCCAAGATCATCGAGAACTGCGAGGTGGATTTCCTGCAGTCTTCCCGGAACATTCTCAGAGCGTCGTACGTTCACTGCAACAACGCCCCAACGAAAGCTGGTCTGGAGCTTTGTCGGATTGCCATTGACGAGCGCCTCGATATTGACGACCTGCTTTCCAGGCTCGTAGGATTCAGGCCGAAGTAAGGTAAGTACTTGGCTTTTACCGTCAGATACACTCGTAAATCCCGTTTCCTGTACTTCTTTGCGCCCATTCACAAGCGCAATTGAAACGACCTCTACGCTTCGTCTTGAACCATGCGGACCAACTGAATCAATGCGGATCTGAGGCAATTCAGCATCCGGGACAATCGGCTGGACCGGAACCGCGCGCAGTGTCGGCCGAAGTTCAAAGACATACGGCCTCCAGGGAAGCGAAAACGGCCCGACCTGAACGAGGCTGAGCATTGCTATGAACGCTGCAACAGCAATCCACGTCCATGAAAAACGTCGAATCGGACGAGAGAACCCAGCTTCAGACGAAGAGTGACTCTGGGATTGTTGAAGTAGGCGAAAAAGCATCGTGGAAAATCGAATTTCTTGACTTCAGTATGATGATTTTTTGTACTTTTGTCGAATAGAAACACATAACGAAGAGCCCCGCACCATTGAATTGGCGCGGGGCGGGAAAGAAGCGAATGAACAGCTACGGACGACTCGACGAAACGTCGGCTGGGACTACCTGGAAACCGACGACGTCGCTCGGCTGCCACTCGTGTTCAACGGCGTCCTGGCGATAGCTGCGAGGGAAACCCATGATCGTCCAAAAGTTACCCTTCTTTGACGTTTTCGCAACCGCAGCGTAGAGCCAGCCAGGAAGAAGATCGCGGGTCGCACATTCGAGCTTCGCAGGCTTCCCGTCAACCTCTTCCGAGGTGAGCCAGTCGCTCGCTTCAACCATCGTACCGTCAGCGAGGTGCAACGCTGGGCGAAGATCCAGTAAGAGATCTGTCTCCGAAACCTTCGGCACGACGTAGGTAACGTACCAGCGGGTCGTAGAAGAAGTCTCTTGAATCCTCTTAACGAGGAGTCCGCACCCCTTGCCGGACAACAACTGAAACACTTCAGCCATTTTGCCCCCGGTATCCGCCGGGTCTTCGTTTCTGATCACGACCCAGCAGTCGGGGGTTTCCGCGCACCAGTTGAAGGTGCGGCCGTCGTTGATGAGACTCAGATTGTCGCAGGGTCCAGCCCAAGCCGGGCCAACCAGGCACATGAGGACGAAAACCAGACTAGAGCGGATCATCGTCGCCGCAGTCGTGGTGGACGTAGCAGTCCCACGCTTGTTCCATCTGCTCGCACATGCGGATGAACCACTCGATCTCCCACCACCCACAGTTCCAGTCCCTCGCTGATGCTTCAGTGATCGTGAGCGCGACCGGAACGCGATCGATCTGGACAGGCGTCGTGGCAGGGAGCACCGTGATCGACACGGGAATGAAGCATGCCACAACGAGAAGCAGGTAGACCACGAGCTTCTTCATGAGAACCTCCAAGGCACTTAGTCGGCCGGCGTCCGGCCGAAGGTGAGAGAAGCTCTCGCTGGAAGTCATTGAAGTCCTCGTTATCCTGCGGGGTCAGCAGGGGGGATTTCACCGTTGATGCAATTGTGTAAAGAACCCAGTCTTTAGGCGAGGTTGGGAGGGGAGATGCCGGTTTCGCTACTGGCTCCCCGATCCCCAAGCGACCATGTACAGAAATCGGTTCTTCGCCTCAGACTATTGAATTGTGCTTTGACGCTAGCACAATTCGCGAAAAAGTCAAGAAAAGCGAAAGGCGCCGACGGATGATCGGCGCCTCAAGAACTAACAACTCTCAACGAAATCCCGCAGGAGGCCCGGCACGCATGGGTTCGGTTCAACGAGTGTGCTTAGCCAAGACCGGTCAGTATCCCCGCCGCCGCCGAGTCGACCCTGACGAACATAATGCTCATAGAAAGCACGGAAGGAGTCGGGCGTATGTTCTGGGTGACCCTGAACGCCATAGAAGCGACTAAACTTGCTCTCGAGCGCGTGCGGTACTCCGAACTCGCTTTCCGCAACCAGCTGGAGATGCCCAGTTGGAATCCGCGTGACCGCATCTTGGTGGTAGGTGTTGATCTTCCACTCATACGGAAGTCCACGAAGAAAGCCCTCTGCTCGCTTCCGAACCCTTACACCGCCTCGCTCAGCAAGCGCTTGCTCAACCCCTCCCCCGAACGAATACGCGAGAACATGGAAGCCGAAGCAAACGCCGAAGAACGGAACTTCGCCAGTCAGGCACCCAAGGACAATACGCTTTGCCAGCGGCAGGCAAGGTGGGCGCTGTGACACCGAAAGACTTGAACCCGCCATGATGACCCCGTCGAACACCGAAAGGGTGGGAATACTGTCCTCCGGGCCTCGTCCGAACAGGTTAAGGGTTTGAGCAAATTGAGAAAGTCCCGTCGCCCTCAAGAACAAGGCCTGCTCTGCGTCCACGAGCTCGGGCTCGCGAGCTTGGACGAGTACTATGCGCTTCATAGAGCCTCGCTTTCTGAAAAGAACACAACTACAATCGCTCTACTCCTCCACGGAGCCTGCGTCAAGTACCTAGATTGAGCTACACATTCTATTGAACGATGAGGATGGAGACAAGGAGACCGAGGACAAAGCCGGCGAAGACTTCAAGATAGGTATGTCCGAGCATGGTTTTCAATCGTTCAGGGATTGCGCTGGGGCTCGGCGAATGTTCGGCAATCGCGTTCAAGCGCTCTGCATGAAGACCAACGGCACGGCGAACATTCGCCGCGTCATACATCACGATGTAGGCTAGCGTTGCGGCAACCGCAAACACTGGAGAGCTAAAACCCCCGTGAAGCCCAACCCCAAATGCCAGAGCGGTAACGGCAGCCGCGTGCCCGGACGGCATTCCTCCACCCCCAAGCAACCTCGCCCAATCCCAGCGCTTTCGGAGCAAACCGGAAACAACAAACTTGAGCACCTGCGCCATAATGGTCGCAGTAATGACCGCCCATAAAATACGGTTGTCGAGTAGTTCATTCATACTATTCTGAAAGAGGATTGTTAGACTCAAACGCAAGAGCGAGGGAATTTATACAGTAGCGCTTACCTGTTTTCTCGGCCGGACCATCGTCAAAGACGTGACCGAGATGAGCTCCGCAATTCGCACACGTCACTTCAACCCTCTGCATTCCCAGGCTCTCATCATTGATCATTTTCACCGCTCCGGGCTTCACGCTATCCCAAAAACTTGGCCAGCCGGTTCCTGAGTCGAACTTCGTATCAGAGGCAAATAACCCATTCCCGCAATTCGCACACCGGTACATCCCGCTCCGTTTCTCATGAAGGTATTTCCCGCTCCCCGGCGGCTCGGTCCCTTTTCGAAAACAGATAGCGTACTGCTCAGCGCTTAGGTTTGGGTTGAGTTGCTTCGTCATATTTGTGAGGACGCACACAAAGAAACCATCGAAAGGCTTTCCCGTCGCCGCTTACCCAGCGCCGCGAGAAAAGAGACGAGGGTACGCGATAGCGTGGCCCATGTTCAGGATCTTGGAGCTGCACCATCCCATCGTGAATACCTCGTAAAATTGCATAGTGACCGAGATTATCGACGGGTTCAACATAATTCACAACTACCCAATCTCCTTGGCGCACAGCCAGACGCATGGCGGCAAAATTGCTTCGACGCTTCGTTCGCACCGACGAAAAAAAACGCTTCACACAGGCTTCTAGCTCCTCATGTTTCGTTCCATCCGCTTCCGTCGTTCTCATCTCGCGCGCGAGTCGATGTTGGGTCCGCCGAATGCCAATTCCGGCCAGCAACATTTGCACGACGGCCGGACCGCAAAACCAGTCGTTCTCCTGATGAAAATACGGGATGGTTTGGATCCGCTTCATGCGCCCGGTCGGAGATACGGGGCGAAGCGTTCACGAAGCGTATTGAGCTTTGGATCAATAACATACTGACAATAGGGCTGATTCATATTCTCGTTGTAATAATTCCGATGTACCCGTTCCGCAGGATAAAATTCTGAAGCAGGAAGAATCTCGGTTACGATCGGGCTCGAAAACACATGCGCTTCGCCAAGATCAGCTTTCGCTTTCTCGGCCGCGCGGCGCTGCTCGTCGCTGTGGTAGAAAATGATCGAACGATACTGCTCGCCCACATCATTGCCCTGACGATTCCGCGTTGTCGGATCATGGGTTGCAAAAAATACATCAAGAAGGCGTTCGTATGAGATTACCTCCGGATCGAATTCAAGCTGGATAGCTTCGGCGTGTCCAGTTGTTCCGCTCGAAACATCACTGTACGCTGGATCGGGAGTTTTCCCTCCCGAGTATCCAGAAACGACACGTGAAACTCCGCGAAGCCGCTGGAAGACCGCTTCGGTACACCAGAAACATCCATTGGCAAACGTTGCAAGCATTACCATTAGTATACCGAAATCTCCAAAAGGAGAAAATGTCCGAGCGAGGCCAATACCTCGAGGGCAAGAGAACTTTTTGTCATCTCCCTTCAGGTTATTTGTGGTGGCGGAGG
>CAZWTD010000026.1:0-2459 GCA_964637345.1 uncultured Gammaproteobacteria bacterium | reverse complement strand
CCTCCACACGGTTCTTCCTTGGTTGATACTGCGGATTCCGCGCTCTGAAGTCAAGCGTCCAGCTTAGAGGAGTGTCTTTTGAACTGGAAGAGCAGCCCGCCGCTCTTCGTCGGTAAAGACCTTAACAACACCGAAAACTCCATCAAAACCAGGCGTAATGTGGATTCGGCCCTCACGAACCCGTCGAATTCCTTCGACAACCAACTCAGTGGTTGTTGCAGAAAGGTCACTTAAAGACACGTCAAGGAGAATGGAAAACTCTCCCCCTAGGGTAGCGACAAGTCGTTCGTATTCAACCTGCACTTTCTTCGATCCTTTCCCGACCCCAAAGGCTTCGGCAATAACTTCCTGGAGTGGGACGAGACTTCGGTAGCCGGGTCGCCCAGCTGGACGCTCGCCGGCCGGACGATCTGCGAGAACCTCAACCCGATGCATCACCCCAACCGTCAGCCGGCGATGACAAACTGGACAAAGCTCTTTCAGTCGTTTCGTCTTCTCTGGCTCCATCGAAACCTGACAAGCTCGATGGCCATCCCAATGATATTTCCCTTCCTCGGGATAAAACTCGAGCGTCTCGACAATGCGTCCGCGTTTATCCTCTCCGCGCAGTGCCGCGATCAGGTCAGCGTAACTTCTCGTTTCAAGAGTAAACACCGTTGCCTCGCGTCCGAGGTTCGCGAGAGAGTGCGCATCAGACGAAGAAATAATTTGGACCTTGTCGAGTTGCGTCAAACGCCAATTCATCGAAGGATCTGAAGAAAGTCCAGTCTCAATCGCGGGAATGCGCGGAGTCAGCTCTTCAAAACAGTCTTCCAGCCGATCAAAACCGGACTCTGATCCGAAAACGCCGAACCAGGGTGTCCAGGCGTGTGCCGGGATCATCACAAAGTCGGGTGAAATCTCAAGCGCGATTTCGTAGACGAGTTTTGCGTCCATTCCAAGAATCGGACGGCCGTCTGAGGCGAGCTTTCCGCCCCGCTTCGTTACAGCGGCATTGAAGCGTTCAACCGCATCGAGCGACGGGGCAAGCAGAACAAGGTGAAGTCGGCGCGTTCGTTCCTGCTTTCGAAAGATGCAGGCAATTTCTACCGTCGGGACGAATTGTATTCCGCGCTGCTGCTTTGTTTCGTAAAACCCACCTTCAACTTGTTCGAGTTCCTGCCGAAGTTCCGTAAACCACTTTGGATGCGTAAAGTCGCCCGTTCCAATTAACGTAATACCCTTCTTCTCCCCCCAAAGAGCCAGGTTGGGGATCGTCAGCTCTTTCGAAACCGCCCGGGAGAAGCGCGAGTGGATATGGAGGTCGGCGAAGACGCGGTGCATGCTTCTATCCTACGTGAGTCGAAGCACTTTGGCGAGTGTGTCTGAAGCGCTGACACAAACACCCTTTACCGCCTTTTCGCAAGCGAGTAGGCTTTTGTTAACGGACGATGCGGTTTCGTCCGAACGACCGGAAGGGAGGGAAGCCGCATGCTAGACATCGCTCCTTTGACGACAGCGCAGAAGATCGCCATCTACGACATCATCCACGCCAATGCCCAGGAAGACGATCGCGCGCCCCGCGAGGTCATCGATGATCCAAGGGGCCCCTACTTCGGGAACGAAGAGGCCTACCTTCGCGCCATGGCGAAGTGGCACAGCATCGACCTGGGCGCGATTCCAGACACGGCTCATGCCGCGTAGCTGCTATGCGCCGCCCGTCTGACCGTCCATGTTCCTCGCGAACTTGGACGGTCTTCTTTATTGGAAACGAAAACGACGCCCGAGGCTATCCAGAAGGATAGTGGGCGTCGTTGGAAAGGACGATGTTACTCAACGGTGACCGACTTGGCGAGGTTGCGGGGCCGGTCGACGTTGCGGCCGAGGAGAACGGCCATGAAGTAGGCAAAGAGCTGAAGCGGAACAACGAACATGAGCGGGGTCAGGTAGTACGGGACGCGCGGAACGTAGACGACATCGTCGACGAGTCCAGCGATCCGTTCGTCACCCTCGGTCGCAATCGCAATCACCAGGCCGCCTCGGGCTCGAATCTCCGCGATGCTCGAGAGGATCTTCGCGTAGTGGAGATCGTTCCGAGGTACGATCACAATGGTCGGAAAGCGCTGGTCGATCAAGGCGATCGGCCCGTGCTTCATCTCTGCGCTCGGATAGCCCTCGGCGTGGATGTACGAGATCTCCTTGAGCTTCAGAGCCCCCTCGAGCGCGACCGGGTAGTTGATTCCTCGACCAAGGTAGAAGAAGCTCGTTGCCCACCGATACTTCGCTGCGAGTGCTTGAACCGCAGCTTCACAACTCAAGGCACGCTCAACATAACTCGGCATCTCGTGCAGAGCCCGAGAGTAGCGGTCAACCCACTCCTCCTCCGGCCGTTCGTGCAAACGGCGAAGATAGAGCGCGATGAGATTGAGCGCGAGGACTTGCGACGTGAAAGCCTTCGTACTCGCGACGCCAATTTCGGG
>CAZWTD010000025.1:0-11525 GCA_964637345.1 uncultured Gammaproteobacteria bacterium | reverse complement strand
GTTGTTGTAGCGCGGATCGTTGAAGCGGGTCGCGAGGAAGCTATTCTCAGCCGTGATGACCCAAGGCTGAACCTGACCGCCGTTGAAGTAACCGCCGAGCATCACCCCACAGGCCTGACCGCAGTTCTTCGTATTCCACATATCACCGGGCGGATCGTACTGACAGATCCACGGCACAGGAAGTGAGAACGAATACTGCGGGTACCCCTGGGGGTACGCCGAATGTTCGAGATCTCCAGGCAACTGGGCTGATTCCCCTTCGGTCGGCGACTTCTCCGAACAACTCGTGAGAAGGGCCGGCGACAGGGTCAGCGCGATTGCCAAGAAAAGGTACTCGATGTGGCGCCACATGGCATACTCTCCTTGTAAAGAGCTGACGAGAGTGTGGGGAGATGACTTCTCCCCCGTTCAGAGCCCAGTATTTCTGCGCTCCCAGGAGCCACCGTGTGGCAGAGCGGAAATAACCGGCGTTTGGCGCCGGTTTCAAGATACAAAACGGCGGCGCATCCATATAGATCCCGGATCAAGTCCGGGACAAGGATCGCCACCTTCTGTTTCCAGAATACTCCCCTGTCCTAGCCTGTCAAGGACTTCCCCTCCTGGCCACCCACACCGTCAGCGCAGCGGCCGGGATAGACGCAATAAGATTCCACATTAGGTCGTCGGCCGTATCATAGAGGTCGATAATCCGCTCGAGGTGGAAAAGCTGATCGCCGATGAGCTCGCTCACCTCATAAACCGACGCGGCGAGCATTCCGAGCGCAACCGCGAAGAGTACATGCAGTCCGGGCTTCAGATGGAGCGCGCCACGGGACTCTAGGCGCGCAAGCAGGGCCGCGAACCCGACGCTCACGGCCGCGGTCCCAAAACCGTGCGCAAGCTTATCCCACCAGAGAAAACGGCCGTAGAAGTGCACAAAATTTCCGAGCGCATCAAACCAGACGCCAAGCGCAACCGCCACAGCAAGAAGGGCGTACAACCCGGCAGACGCGCGATCGAATAGCCGACCGAGCCACAGCATCACGACAATCGCGGCGAGATTCGTGAGCGAGAGGGCGAGCTGGCGCGGCCCGGTATCGTAACTCGTCAACAGTTCAATCCCCAGCAAGATGATGAGCGAGACGAGCGCGAGAAGACGAAGAGCGCGGGGCATCTTAATGGACCTTTCGCTGATTCGGCCGAAGAAGCAGCTTCGTCGCTTCGACGAAGGTCAAAACAAGGATGACCATGATCAGAACAAGGGGCCAGTAGTCCCACGCACGCGAGCTTGTTCCGAGAAATCGCTGGAGCGGGCCCCAGGAAACCGCAATCCACTGAAGACCGAGTCCGCCAGCCACCGCCACGCAAAGCCACAGATTCCGGAAAGGATTTGTCGCAAAAATCGTCCCGAAGGTATTGCGTAAGCTAAAGGTGTACATGAGCGTCGTCGTTCCGAGCGCGAGGAAGGTTACCGACTGGGCGAGAACGACGTCGCCGCTTGCTCGCTCAACAAAGGCGAAAATGAGAAAGGCGAAGAGGCCCATAAACAGGCTCACCGCCATAATGAAGCGGCGGCCCGACGTATCAACGAGCGGCTCTTTTCGCGACCGCGGGGCTTCGCGCATTACATCACGCTCTTTCGGTTCGACCGTCAGCGCAATATTCGGGAGCCCGTCGGCAATTAAGTTGATCCAAAGTATCTGCGCGGCGGACAGCGCGAGCGGGAGTCCGGCAATCAAACTTAAGGCAACAAGCAGGACCGCGGCAAAACTATCGGAGAGAAGGTAGAGCGTTACTTTGCGGACGTTTTCAAAAATGATTCTCCCCTCTTCAACCGCCGCGGCGATCGTCTTCACATTGTCATCGAGAAGAATAAGGCGCGAGGCCTCTTTCGCCACGTCCGTACCGGACCCGAGCGCGATCCCGATATCAGCGGCCTTCAAGGCAGCCGCGTCGTTAATTCCGTCGCCGGTCATAGCCACAACTTCGCCGCGCGCTTTCCAGGCTTTCACAATGCGGATTTTATCCTGGGCGGTCACGCGCGCGTAGACGGCGATGTCTGCTACGCGACGCTGGAGCTCTTCGTCAGTCATCGTTGCTAGATCGCGGCCGGAAACCACTGTCTTGCGTCCACTAAGAATGCCGAGCTCGCGAGCAATCGCCTCAGCGGTCAAGCGATGGTCGCCGGTAATCATTGCTACGCGGATACCGGCCGCTTGGAGCCGGGCGATCGCAGGGGCCGACTCAGGACGCAAGGGATCTTTCAGGCCGACAAAACCAACGAAGGTCAGGGGCGGAAGCTGTCCTTCGGGTAGTTCATCCGAGCGGACTGGGGCATAGGCAAAGGCTAAGACGCGGAGCCCTTCGCGGCTCAACTGCTCCGCCCGACGGAGCAGCTCGGCGGACCGCCGCGCGTCGAGCGGATGCGCGGTCCCGTCGCGGTCGATCGCCCGGCACGCGCCGATCACTACTTCGGGCGCGCCCTTACAGTAGAGCATATGGCCCTGCTTCAGGCGGTGAACGGTCAACATATACTTCCGGTTGGAATCGAAGGGCAGACTTTCGAGCCGAGGCTCTTCCTTCTCGAGCGCGGTTCGAGTAAAGCCGACCGCATGGGCCGCGAGAACTAAAGCGCGCTCGGTCGGACTTCCGGTAATAAGCCGGTGCTCATAGCTCGCGTCCTCATTCTCAATATGCGCGTCGTTGCAGAGAAGCCCAATCCGGAACAAACGCAGGGTACTTACCGAAGGCGCAACGTCTTGCGCGTGAGCGTGAAGAGCGTCGGGATTCGCCTCAAGGTCATGATTATTCGTCACGACGCGCGCGACTGCCATATTGCCTTCAGTCACGGTTCCGGTTTTGTCGACGCATAACACCGTCGTAGATCCGAGCGTTTCGACGGCGACGAGCTGGCGCGTCAGGGCTTGACGCTTCAAAATCCGCCGCATGCCGACGACAAGAACAACGGTTACGCCGATCGCCAGGCCTTCGGGAATCGCAGCGACCGCGATGGCAACTGAAACGGCAAACATTTCGACAAAGGACCGGCCGGTCAGCATTCCCAGACAAAATAGCGCAATCGCCACTATACCAATGAGGAGGGTTAAGAAGCGGGCGAAGTTATTTAAGCGTTGCTGCCACGGCGTTGGAGGTTCTTCAGCTTCTCGGACCGCGGTGATAATGCGGCCGAACTCCGTCCGGACCCCGGTCGCGACTACGAAGGCGAGACCCGATCCTTCGACAACCGTTGTCCCGCTAAAGACCATATTCCGCTGGTCAGCGAGAGTTTCTTCTCCGCTCAAGCGCTTCGCTATTTTCTCGACCGGAAGCGCTTCGCCGGTTAAGACCGCCTCATTCACCTGGAGGTTCGTAGCGCTCATGACGCGAGCATCCGCAACGATCCGGTCGCCGGCTCGCAGGCGAAGGAGATCACCGACCACGAGGTCTTCAGACGCGACAAGCCGCTCGACGCCGTCACGCAGAACAAGCGCCTGGTAACGGACTACGCGGTGGAGCGCTTCAATCGTCCGCTCGGCCCGGTATTCCTGGATGAAACCGACGACGACATTGAGGACAACTGCCGCCAAAATGACATGAGCATCGACGCGATCATCAAGCGCGTAACTCACCGCAGCTGCCGCAACGAGAATAACAATGAGTGGGCTGGAAAATTGCCGGCCAAGAACCGACCACCAGCCGCGCCGCCGCGCAGACGGCAAAATGTTCGCGCCGTCGCTCGCCCGACGCCGAAGCACCGCAGACTCGCTTAATCCGCGCTTCGTCGTTCGAAGTTTGCGGATAAGCTCGTCAACGGTCATGAGGTACGGCGCGCGCTGGGCCATACAGGATAGTATATCATGATTCTTCGCCGATTTTGAACAAAAAGAAGAATCCTACCCGAGAGGGGCAGGATTCTTGATGTACCAGACCGCGCCGCAGAGCAGCATGATCAGTCCAAGAAGGAGGAAAGAGATTTCGATTGCACCATGAGCGAAGCCGGTGCGGGAGCGTCGGGGCGGCGAGATGAACTGCAGGGCCAACCAGACGAGAAATCCTCCGAAAAGGACGAGTTGCATGGGGGAGAACGATACTGTCATAGAGCCTCCCGTAGAAGGTTACTGATGAACAGTGTTCTCGCGAGCGCGGGATGAAAGGTGCGGGCTTTGATCCCCTCTTTTCAAAGCACTCAAGGATATGCCAAAAGCGCCGGCTTGTCAAGCCGAGCCTGAGTCTGGATTTCAGACGCCGATTACTCGGTTGCCCCAAGGACGGCTTTCACCTTCTCAACAACAACACTGGGCGGAAGACTCGACTTTACGAGATAGTCGATCGCCCCGAGCGCAATTGCCCGTTTTCGCTGTTCGTCAGCGTCGAGGTTCGAGAGGATAATGACCTTCGTATGCTTTGTCGCGGGATTCCTCCGAAGTTCAGCGAGCAACTTTAATCCAACTGGATCATGAAAATCCGTATTCGTATCCTGAACTGTTGTTGATGGAATCATGAGGTCGAGGAGGACGAGATCCGGGGAAACGCGCGCGACGATTCGCTCCCCTTCCTGTTTCGTCTTCGCTCCGTAAATGTCCGCTTGAACCCGCTTTAAGACCGTCATGTACATCGACGCAAGAATCGGCTCGTCTTCAACAACGAGAACTTTTTTGCGTGGTGCACTGAGCTTCGTTTTTTTCTTCGCCCCCTTCATAAATTGTATTGTACCGAAAATTCCGGTAGAGGTAAATGATTTTGAACCTGCGAGCTTACCATGGGTTACCCTAGGGCTTAATAAACCTTTTCGAAAAGGTTATGATATTTTTGCGACGGCGCGACGGCGCTGCATTTTGACTTTTTCGACTACATGGTCCAGGGTGGATTCAGACCTTTGACAAATCCTCACAACCTCTCAACCCATGGAGCAATGCGCAAAAATGAGGCCTTGAATGAGGTCTCATCTATGGGGGACGGGACTTGCTGTGGTAGAAAGGAGGAAACGTGAACCCGGAAAAAGAGGTCATCCTGACGCTCGAGTCTCTCGAAGCGCTCAGTACAGCGTCTGCTGACCTCAAGGGACCGGAATTCAAGCTCGCCGGTGAAGGTTGTTGCGACCAGTGTTGCGACGACTACATCTGTTCGAGCGACTGACCAGACAACGCACACCAGGCGGGTCGGCCCTCTGGGCTGACCCGCCAATCTTCAAGGAGAAACCATGTCGCTCGTACGGGTGTTTCAAATTCCTGTCGAAGGCGGACAAAAGATCGTCTATATCCCCGAACTCCTCAAGATCTATCTCGTTTCACGGGAAACCGAGATACCGGATCAGCTGGAAGTCCCGGCTCACGCCGCCCCTGTCTTTCGGAAACCAGAGCAGCGATTTCGTCGCTGTGACTTGATTCTGAACAATTTCTGCAACCTTCGGTGCGTCTATTGCTATTCAGAAGCTGGAACGTGTACAAGACGCGAAATGCAACCCGAAGTTGCTCGCCGGGCAGTCGACCAAGTTGCTGCAGTCTGCCAAGAACTCGGAGAGACCAGATTCAGCGTCACTCTCACTGGGGGAGGCGAACCACTGCTTTCTCTTCGACTCGTCCGCCACATCGTTGAATACTGCAAGAAGAAAAGCGTAGAGATTGGGCTTTCGTGCAAGCTGGCCATCGTAAGCAATGGAACCTTCTCACCGAGGGTCTGTGACTACGTTATTGAGAACTTCAGTAACATCTCAATTTCAATCGATGGTCAAGCCGAGATTCACGACCGCCAACGACCGACGTCAAATGGCAAAGGATCTTTCCAGCGCCTCGAGAAAAACATCGATCGTCTCCTAGCCTCAGGGAAAATCGGAGTAGGGTTTCGAATGACAGTTACGGCACTCAGCGTTGAGACTATGCAGGAGCAAGTTCTCTTCCTACATCATCGATGGCCGGGCGTCCTGATCGGCATTGAGCCTGTCGAACGTACCGGACGCTGCGCTACAAGTGACGCGATCGCGCCTGATCCAATGAAATTCGCAACCCACTTCGTCCGAACAATGCGAGTTGCGAAAGAGAACGGTATTCAGGTCCGCCACTCCGCTGCAACAATTAAGGCGCTCCCCTGTTCCATCAGCTTCTGCGGCATCAACGGTCGAATCTTCGGAGTGGATCCAGAGGGAAACGTTACGGGCTGTACACGTGTAAACTCGAGAGAAGACCCTCTGTCAAGCCAGTTTCACTACGGTTCCTTCGACCCAGAGTCCAACAGTTTCGTTATTGATGAACCGGCCTATCGGCGCCTTGAGAAGCTTGTCGTTGACTCGGTTCCCGAATGTACGGACTGCTTCGCTCGAAATAGCTGTAAGGGGGATTGTTGTCACCTCAAAGCCGGGGTGGACGGGGAAAACTTCGCTCACCGGAGAAGCCCGAGGTGCCACGCCAATCGGGCCATGACCCTTGGTCTCTTTCGCCTTCAGCTCGGTCTCCCAGAGGTTCCGGCCCAAGATGCTCCCTAAACATCGCTCGCTTTCTAGCCCCGCCGTACACTCAACGGCGGGGCCTTCGATATGCTACACTTTCCATATGATTTCAATATCAGGAAAAGCACCTCGGGGAATATCGCAACGCGCTTTTCTATCTCGACTTAAGAAAACGCTACGAGAGGCTATTACAATCTTGCGCTGGGAAGATCTTCCTCTTACCGTGAGTATAAAGGTTTTTGTCGATCCCAAACTTCCAATCGGAGGTGGTCGAGCTGCGCATGGAAAAATAATGAAAACACTACGTGTCCATCCGCACCCAGATCGCCCATTCCCCTGGAATACGATACGACACGAGTTACTTCACATTCTTCTCAAAAAACAAATTCAAATTGCCTTTTCCCCGACAACAAAACCTTTACTCATAGGGGCTGGATACAAAAGCCAGACGACAAGGGAAAATGTCGAGGAGTACGTCGTTCGCTCCCTCAATAATCTTTTTCTTAAAAAAACACAAGGGATTGCGTGGTACCGCGCACAGCTGCGACACGAGGAGAAGTCGGGGTTTTATAATATGGAGGTAGTATCACGCATCGTAGAGAAATGGAACAGTTCAAGGACGCCCTTTACTGCATCGGTCTTAGAGAAGGCAAAAACAAAACTTCTGCAAGAATAAATGGAGGGCTTAGTCTCGTGTGTTTCGCGGTTGAGAGATCCCTCGCAAGACTCGGGATGACCCTTCGGGTCATTTCACCGGAATCATATCCGGCAGAGCCGGATCCGGCTTCGCCGGCAACGCTCATCCTTACCTCACGGGAATAGTGAAGGCAAAGGTGCTCCCCTTTCCTTTTCATGAAGAACAACAACTACCTTGCTCGGGGCTACACGGACTCGCATGCGAAATTCGTCAGCCGGAAACTCGGGAGCGGCTTATCAAGGGCATACTGCCCCAGCGGCGTATTCTTCAGTTTTCCGTGAAAATCGGATCCGGCTGAATACTTCAGCGTACGCTCTCTTACAAGCGTCTCAAGAAACGCTATCTGATCCTGGCTCGTATCGTTGTGATAGACTTCAACTCCGTGAATACCCCTCGTTAGTATTTCTCTAATACGTTCCTCATTCAGAGCTTTCGCCACAACGCTCACGGAAACAAAGGGATGAGCGATAATGAGGTCACGGACGAGCCCTGACAAACGATCAACAAGCCACTCAATCGTAACGCCAGCCCTCACAACAGCGCAACTCTTCCCTGGGGCTTGGTAAGTATAAAAAAACTCTTCCGGTGTAAGCGTCTTCCCGTGACGACGGAGGAAAAGCTCTTGATTATGAGGCTTCTCGCAGATATCAAGCGCAGTAGTGAGCGTAACCGGCTGCTTTTCGTTGACAAATAAATCTGGTGTTATTTCAAGACCCTCTCGGATCGTACATTCGATCGCCAGCGCCATCTCTTCCTTTTTTTGACCTCGAACCAAGTCGTTCCGTTCTTTCAGGAGCGCCTCCATTGCCTCAAGTTCAAAATCATACGCTAAAAGATGAACTTCGTCCTCGTCGTATTTCGCCGTCAACTCAACTCCGCGAATAACTTTTGTCGGCGTACCGGCGAGGCGCTCTTCAAGCTCTCGAATGCCTTCTACGGTATTATGATCCGTCAGCGAGCAATGTGAGAACGCCTTCATTTGTACAGTCGAAGCCAGTTCGGCCACGCTCAGCTTCCCGTCTGAATGCGTTGAATGAAAGTGGAGATCAAACATAGATGTCTTGGTTTATTCTAAGAGATACTGTTGAAGCTGATTAAATTCGAAGGTAAAATTCGTTCGAACCCGTTCATAAAAATTCTTTTCCTTCTCCGATGATAAAAACGGCAACAGTAACGAAGAGAACAAGTCGGCGAAGATGCATCATTGCCTACAAATTATCCAAAATTTTACGACATTTTCCCAAAAAGTTGCGGGTATTATTGCCAATGTAAATGCCTCTAGACTCGACCGGAAGTATTGCCTCGTTACTGTAGTTCAATGCTTTCCCAAGATGTCTGCAACGAATACGCCGGATCAGTGAAGAAAAGAAAACCACGTACGCGATAATGACCAGGAGGCACCTGACGTCCTTGATCATCTTTCTGATCCCAGTTCATCTCATATTTTTTTTCGCCACCAGGAAATAGCACCTCTGTGACATACATATCCTGAATTGCATGAGTTGTTTGAAGCACAACGGCCCCATCTAGCTGAGTAACGACAAATTGGTATTCGGGCTTCCCGGCAAGGCGGAGCAAGGTCGATTGGTCTCCAGTATTTCGAACGTGGAGCGTAAGCGGGATCACCTCACCAACGCTTGCGGTTTTTGGTACTTCTACCGTGAGTTTAACCGACGTCCGCCGCAACAAAGGGAGAATAAACAGTATTGATAGAAGAACCACCGTAACAAGAAGCACAACTCCAGACGCAATAAATATTATTCTTCGATTGAGATTCATAATAGTATTCATTATGTTGGCCAGGCCTCTACTGTACCGTTTAGGTCAATAGTACAACTAGTATGAAGTGTTCCATCCTGCCACTTGTTGCATCCTTCAGTATAGTCTACTGAACTAAAAACGCCGAATGTGAATCCGGCGTTTTAGTATCCTCTACTGTGTCCGAATTAAGGCTTCGAGTTCAGCAAGAGGTCTTGCTTCGTCCGTCTCCTGCTGAACGGCCTGATCACCGCTGATTGTAAAGTGTCCCTGGACACTTCCCACCACGCGGTAATCTCCCTCTGGGTTCGGTTCAAGAAAAAGCAAAACCGACTCGCCGGATGAGAATTGCACGGTCGGTTCTACGCTGATGTGCGTGAGGAGGTAGCGGCCACCGTCCGACCGGACGGTTATTTCTTCCGTAGAATTCCCTTTCAGGACTTCACTGACCTGAATTTTCCAACGCGTGTCGACTCCTAACTCGCCTTGATCATTCCAGTGCCGGATCGTTCCAGCTCGCTTCTCTACGGTTCCACGAACGATTATTGACGATCGCTGAATGAGTTCAGTTTGCTCGACCTTGGCCAGAAGAATCATCATGTTGACTTCGCGGAAGTAGAATAGCTCGCGTACGAAAAAGGCTAGCGCAACCGTTACGACGATGATAATCGAGAATCGAATGACTGGTGATCGTTTTGTCATATATACAATCTATCTTCTATGCTAACTCTCGAGCTGAGTGAACGAACCGACAATTTGCTCAATAACGCTTTTCACTACATCGTTCGATGAGACCACAAATATGTACTCTTTGCTAAAAATGAAATAGCTCCGCCCTTTCGCTCCCGCAATACCATTTCCAACAACGACATTGAGCACGCTTTTTCCTCCAAGAAACGCCTCATCGACTGATTCTATGCCTTCCGCATTAAAGGACGTGTCATACCATTCTTGAAAGGCATCAGTGTCTTGGGCAGTAATGCCTTGTGAATTAGGATATGTCAGTAGGGTTAAGGAATTCTGTCCGGACGTATTAAAACCGTCGGGCGTATCTCTATTTGTATCCTGATTGGTGGTAGTATTGATTTCTCGAAACTCAATAGTCTCTAAAACGCCAGGATAATATCGCTCATCATTTTCAGCCAACGATTGGCTAAACGACTCAGGAACGAGCATCGTATAGTGAAAGTGATCGCTGGTATAAAGTAGTAGTCCGCTTTGGCTTTGTACAAAACGAATACCCTTGAGTGTCGTCGTCGCTGAATTTTTGTTTGACACTTTATTTTGGCCAGCCTCAGGTTGTACCACAAAAAAAGTAGCTACCGCGACGACCGTTAAAACGAATCCTATAACGTATATTTTCTTCATGCCATACATTGATTATTGAGGGAACTACTCTTGGGGTTGAGGGGGAGAAGAACTTGTCTCCTCCCCTTATTCTATCACTTCCACACAGGAACATAGACCTTTCCCTGGGTTGCCCAGGAACGCTCGAAGTCACCGAGGGAGTAGCGGATGTAGCGACCGCCCTTCGTACCGGGGTCATGCAGGAAGATCCGCCCATCCCAGCCAACCGCGAGAACCCAGTGAGCCTGTCCCCCGTGATCAACAAGTCGGCCCTGATTGATCATTACCCCGCAGATAACCGGTCGGCCATGGACCATCTCCATCACAACATCGTCGGGACCGTTGCCGTGGTAGACGCTGTACCGAAGGGCATGATACTCGGTGAGCATTGTCCCGAGCCTGTTCTGTCCGGTAAAATTCGTATACCATCCGTTCGGATCGTTGTAACGAGGATCGTTGAAACGGTTTGCCAGATAGTGGTTCTCGTCCGTGATGACCCAGGGTTCGACGTAACCGTTGTTGAAGTAGCCGCCCAACATCACTCCACAGGCCTGTCCACAGTTCTTGGTACCTGCCCGATCTCCGGGAGGGTCGTATTGACAAATCCAACGCATCGGCAGGGAGAACGAGTACTGGGGGTATCCCAGTGGTATGGGGCCAATGTCGATTTGGTCACCGTTCTGCCCCGCTTCCGTCGGAAGCATCTTCGAACAGCCCGCGGCGGCGAAGAGGAAGGCTCCCCGTCCGCACGCCCCGAGGAATCGTCGCCGATCCATCGTTATTCTCCTTATCAAAGAGCGTTTGGAGAGTGTGAGGAGAGGACTTCTCTCCCGCTATCAGAGCCCGGCTTTTCCGCGCTCCCGAACCGCCCATTTGGGAATGCGGAAAATCACTGACTGATCGCGCCAGTTCTGTATACAAAACGGCGACGACTTCTCTATGGAAGATCGCCACCTTCTGCAATCATGATACGCCTCTGCTTTAGGCCGTCAAGGGGGGGTTATACACAGACAAAAGACCCCTCGACAGGGCTCGGGGTAACATTGCATTGAAACAACTTTGTCCTACTTCACCGGAATCGTAAATGCAAAGGCGCTCCCCTTCCCCTCACTCTCGCTCGTCACCCAAATATTTCCGCCGTGCATCTCAACGATTGGTCGTAGGATTCCCATCATTGTCCAGCAAAGGAAAGAAGCCCTCAATCAGTTGTGACTAATTAAGGGCTTCGTGGAGTGTGGGGAGAAGAACGGTTTTGTGTGATGTTGCGGTTGGCCTTAGCGCACCACCGTGATCGGACGAACA
>CAZWTD010000024.1:12606-14997 GCA_964637345.1 uncultured Gammaproteobacteria bacterium | reverse complement strand
TGTCTTTGATTGAACTGACATCGAGAAAAAGAGGAAACTGCGGAATGTTGACATACAGCGTCTCGGCAATCTTGCGAAGGTTAATCTCGCCTTCAAAGGTTGTCCCACCGGCACTATAGCGTCCGGAGATGCTCGTTTCAAAATCCGCCAATTGTTCACCCTCAGTTTGCTCGGAATAACCCGAAGTCTCGAGCTGAAAGCTGATATCACCGGGGATAATCTTCAACACGTCATTCAGATCGCTCTGCGATGGGACTGAGGCACCGTTAATATTCTTCAACTCGTCAACCATGTCCGAGAAATCGAGCGGTTCCGCGCCCGGTTCCCGAGGTTGAACCTCAAGCGCTAAGGAGCCGGCGAAGGAGCCGCTCTTCAGCTCGGAAATCTGCTCAAGCATCCGTGTTAAGAGATCGCCATTCGCCTTTGGCGTCAAATACGGAATCGCGAATGGGAGCATGTCGAACTTCGCCATCACGGCCGTCCCGCCAAGGAGAATAACGATTAGCGCAATTGCAAACGGAAGAATCCAGCGTCGACGCGGGCGCGGGGCATATTGAAGCAGGGACTGAATATCCTTTTGAGAAGCTGGCGCGGCTGCTTGAGTCGTAGCGGGGGGATTCCCGGCCGGGGGAACCGAAGGAGGTACGCCGCCGTTCCCCTTCGGAGCAAGGAAAGCGCTAAATTCATCAAAAGTCACTCGACCACTTGAAGGGCTAGATGGAGAAGGAGTAGGAGAAACAGGCTCCGGTGGATTTGGCGGAACTGGAGGGAGAGTGGATGAATTTGGATTTGGACTTTCCATTTGATTCGAAGAAGTACAGACATATTAGCACATTTTTCATACGAAAAGAAAACGAGGCTTGCCGGAGCAAGCCTCGTTGAAGGAACACTATCGGGTCAGCACCACACGAGCAGTCGAGGACGACGAACTGTCCTTGAGTCGAGCGAAGTAGACCCCGGCTGGTAAGGACGTCCCTCTCTCGCTTCGTCCAGTCCAGAGAACTCGTTCAACTCCCGCCGGGAAAGCCACCTCGCCAATCTGGCGACCCGAGATGTCGAAGACCTCGATTGCCCCAGCCCGAGAGCTCGGCGCATCGAAACACAGTGTCGTCTCGCCCCTTGTCACACTCGGAGCGGCCGTCACAAGCCGAAGCGGCTCATGCACCGCCGGCAGCGCAACCACGTCGTGACGCGAATAGACACGTATGATTCCCGGCCACTGGTCAACGTTTCCTGCCTGGTCAACCCCGACCGCAGCAACTTCATACCACCCACAGTCGTAGAGGCGGAGATCCCAGGCGCCGAGTTCCCAGATCAACCCGTTCTCGCTCACAGAGAGGTCAGCGTCGATAAGTCCCCACATCTCCTCTCCATCGGGCCTGATTACGAATTCAACGTGGTCGAGGTCCGACACGTCCGACTCCGCTACCAAACGCATCACCCGCGTCGCTTCGAGAGTCGTCGGAAATTCATCCCAGAATCCTCCGGTGCCGAGATCGTAGCTCGCTCCGGTGATCTCGAGATGTGGCGCTGTCATATCCGTCTCTTGCCCCTGAGCGTACTGGAGCTCGATCGGCGCCGCCTGGACTCCGCCCGTAATCAGCAGAGCCAGAAGAATCGCCAGGCCAATGATCGCTAAGCGTTTCATCGCACCCTCCTTGTCAGTGAGCCATCCCCGTACAGCTACATTCAGGCTATCACCGCCCCTGCGGTTGATCAACTGCAAAACCCGTGCCACACTACTCCTATGCCCCGCGGCCAAAATTTCTACTTTCGCGTCTACGCCAAAGTCCGCCAGATACCACGCGGGAAAGTTGCGACCTACGGACAAATTGCCACCCTCGTTGGTTCACCGCGCGGTGCGCGAATGGTCGGCTGGGCTTTAAACCGCGTCGCACCAAAAGCAAATGTCCCTTGGCAGCGAGTCATTAACTCCGAGGGGCGAATCTCAATAGAGCATATTCGAGCGACAAAAGACCTCCAAGCCAAACTCCTCGAGGTCGAGGGCGTTGAAGTCGTTTTCCGCGACGGAAACTTCTGGGTTGACTTAGATCGCTACTTGTGGAATCCTGATCAGGCATAAGCTTGCGGGTGTCGTATAGCGGCTATGATGTCACCCTACTCCCGCCACCGTTATCTAGTTTAATGAAGGCGGGATCCCGCATTATTCAAACTCATTTCTTGTGAGCGGGTGTCGTATAACGGCTATTATGTCACCCTTCCAAGGTGAAGACGCCGGTTCGACTCCGGTCACCCGCTCACAGGAAAAGGAGTAAAGGAGTATTCGTCATTGCGGGACAAGCCATGCCATGGGTTTCACCCTTCGGGTGACCACCCGTAGGGTGGCGACGGACTTTAGCCCGGACTTGATCCGGGCGCTACCCGCTCCAG
>CAZWTD010000024.1:0-12506 GCA_964637345.1 uncultured Gammaproteobacteria bacterium | reverse complement strand
CTTCCATGCTAGGGTTGGTTCCTATTCACGTGATCCTAGTTTCTAGGATCCTGGACTCGAACTTCCCTGCGTCATACGCTTGCCATGGCCTGAAGGATCGGGTCATGGCCCTTCGTCGGCCCTCACCTTCGGCGAAAGCGCAGACTGCCAAGCTTCTTGGCTGCCGGCGTAGCGTATCGTATGACTACTCAACACCAGAATCCTTCGGGGTTCGCTTCGCTCGGGATTAGCCCGAACCTTTTGTCGCTTCTCACCCAGCGGCGCTTTATTGAACCAACGCCAATCCAGGCGCAAACGATTCCGATCGCGATTGAGGGAAAAGACCTTGTTGGCATTGCCCAAACCGGAACCGGAAAAACGCTCGCCTTCGGAATCCCGATGCTCCAACGACTCGGAACGCAAAAGGGCCTTGGTTTAGTGATTGCCCCGACCCGCGAGCTCGCCCAGCAGATTGAAGAAGCGCTCCGCGGAATCGGCCAGCCGCTCGGCCTCCGAACCGCGGTCTTGATCGGCGGAGAATCCATGCCGAAACAGCTCGGCCAACTGCGCCGCAAACCGCATGTCATTATTGCAACCCCAGGCCGCCTGATCGATCACCTCGAACAGCGGACCGTCGACCTTAGCTCAGTGAACACCCTCGTTCTCGATGAAGCCGACCGCATGCTCGACATGGGCTTCGCTCCCCAAATTACGAAAATTCTGACGCGGGTTCCGAGCGAGCGTCAAACGATGCTCTTTTCCGCCACCATGCCCGATACAATCGCTCGCCTGGCCTCCCGATACATGAAGCTCCCGGTCCGCGTTGAAATCGCCCGCGCCGGAACAACCGCTGACCAGGTCACTCATGAAGTCTTTTTCGTCGCGAAAAACGATAAACTTCGCCTTCTTGAAAAACTCCTCGACCAATACAAGGGTACGATCCTCGTTTTCTCGCGAACGAAGCACGGGGCGAAGAAAATGACTCGCGTCGTTGAGTCGATGGGTCACCGCGCCGCAGAGCTCCACTCGAACCGAACCCTCGCCCAACGCCGAACCGCGCTCGAAGCCTTTAAGCGCGGACGAGTTCGTATCCTCATCGCAACCGACATCGCCGCGCGCGGCATTGACGTGACCGGCATTGAGCTCGTTATCAACTTTGACCTTCCCGATAACCCCGAAGACTACGTGCATAGAATCGGACGAACTGCCCGGGCCGGCCGGAAGGGGCACGCGATTTCCTTTGCCACGCCTGAACAGCGCCGCGACATCCGGGACATCGAGCGTTTGATCCGAAAAAATTTACCGGTATCGCAGGTCCCGGAACTTCCGGCTGCCCGATCGGTTCCGCATCAAAACGTTGAACCGGATCGACATCACCAGCGCCGCTCTCTGGGCAACCAACCACGATCAGGACGCCCGCATCAGTTTCGCGGCCAGGGTCGAGGGCATCGGCGCCATGAACATAGCTCCGGCCACACCAACCCCTCGACCCCGGACTCACCGTTTTCTCCCCGACCGGACAACGGAGGGCGTCCGCAACGACGGAGTTCAAGTCGCCGCCCCCAGTACTACTCACACTAGTACTACTGTCGCTGCGAGTAGTCCCCGGCGGAGAAGTAGTCTAGTTTTACATATTCCACGATGCATGGATTGACAAAATGGCTGTTTTGGCGTATGCTCGAACGTACCGCCAAAAAGAGGTGAAAAACTGCTCTTTGGCAACCGAGTTCAAGAGGTAGGCTGTCTGCGTTCACGAAATACGGATCCAGAAGTCAGCGGGCGCTTCGACTGACCCCCTGGCGTTTGTCCGACTTCCCGGATACCCATCGTTCACTAGGACGCCTACCTCACCCTTTCTTTTCCCCTGCGATTTCAGTCGCAGTCGTTGTTCACGTTCGAAAGACGCACTTGCGGAGGAGGTGATGCGGTTGATTGCGTCGTCGTAAACACCAAGGACTGGCGTTCACGATTCAAAGAGGTTTCTCAAGGATGTCAACTACAACTTCTTCAAGGGGGTCAATCCATGAAGGGAGTTACCAGCACTGGAAACGGTTCCTATCCGGGGAGGATTCGGTTCATCCTCAGGGGGGACCCTGAACCGCTCGATGAGAGCTTCAGCCGGAAGGGGAAGTTGCCCCCAAGGCCGGGACGGGTGCTCACCACCGTCCGGGAACTCGGCCAGCACTTCCGGACTGTAACGACGTCCATCCGGGTCAACCAGACCGGAATGGAAATCCTGAAGACTGAAGCTCCTGGCCTTGCGGCTCGAGCCACGCTCGACTCCAGGCTGGATTCGTAGCTCCATCGTCGGGCCTGTACCTCGGAATGCGGGTTCAACTCCCGCCAGGTCCGTGATGTGACAAGTGTTCATTCGTTGTACCATAGTGCCGTTTCCGTTCGACTCGGAGGCGGCACTTTCTTTTCCCTAGACAGTCCGAAACCGAGCCTCTACACTACCCGTATATGGATGCCTCCATCTTCAAAGCCTACGATATTCGAGGAATTTACCCGAACGAACTCGACGAAGCTGGCGCTGAACAAATCGGCCGGTCCTTTGCCGGGCGCTTACGTGAAGACTATCCAGCCCGCGACATCCGGATCGCCATCGGCCGGGACAGCCGCCTCTCCTCGCCTCAACTCCACGCCGCTTTTGTAAGGGGCGTTTTGGCCGGCGGCGTTTCAATTGACGACCTAGGACAAGTTCCCTCGGAACTCGTCTATTTCGCGGTTGGGAAATTCGGCTATGACGGCGGCGCGGTCGTCACGGCTTCGCATAATCCAAAAGAGTACAACGGCATTCGGATGATCGACCGAGACGGTGTTATGCAATCAGGTAAGGGTTTGCTTGAATGGATGAAAAAACATAACGAGCTCCAGCCGGAAAAGAAACCCGGCACGCTCACGGAGAAAAATCTCGTCAACGAATATGTTGAGCATGCGCTGTCTTTTATCGACCGGCGAAAACTTCAAGCACTGACTGTGGTTGTTGATGCTGGCCACGGCATGGCCGGCGTCACCATTCCTGAACTCTTCAAACGCATTCCCGCAAAGCTCATCGGTCTGAACCTCGAGCTCGACGGGAATTTTCCGAACCGTCCGCCGAACCCGCTTGAGCCAAGCTCGCAAAAAGCCGCGGTTGCCGCTGTAAAAAAAGAAGGGGCTGACCTCGGCGCAATTTTCGACGGCGATGCCGATCGGGTGTTTTTTGTGACAGAAACTGGAGAAGTTTTGCGCGGTGATATTGGGCTCTTGATCCTCGCCCGCGCCTTACTCGCACATGAACCAGGTGCGGCCGTTTCCTATAATCTCGTTTGCAGCCGCATCGTGCGCGAAAAAATTACTGAATGGGGCGGGACGCCGATTCGAACGCCGGTCGGCTTTCTGAATGTCTCCCGACCGCTCCGGACGCAAAAAGCGGTCATGGGCGGCGAGACGGCCGCGCATTACTGTTACCGCGACAACTACTGCGCAGACTCCGGCCTCATCTCCTTTGTACTCATGCTCGAACTGCTCTCGACCTCGGGTCAAACGCTTTCCGAGCTGGCGGCAGGGCTCAACCCCTACCACCGAAAAGAACTCGCGATCGAAGTCTTCCATACACCTCCAGTTCTCGAACGATTGAAGTCCCACTACGCGAAGAGCCGTATCGACGAACTCGACGGACTGACGGTTGAAGAGGACGACTGGTGGTTTAATGTCCGCGGCTCAAACACGGAACCACTCCTTCGCGTCACCGTTGAAGCAACGAAAAAAGCTGACCTCGAACGCCGAATTTCGGAGCTCTCGGCCATAGTTGCCGAGGCCGTCAAAGGCTGATATACTCGGAGCACTCATTGCTCCCTAGAATGTGCCTTTTCCCGTGGCCGTCCTCTCCGGACGCCTGCGGATTTATCTTCTAACCAAGAAGCCCATGAAGGTTCCTCAGCAAATTTTCCGAGCCTACGACCTCCGCGGATTGGTCGATTCCGAACTGAACCCAGAACTTGTCGAACACCTTGGTCGGGCGCACGGAACCTTCTTGCAGAAACGAGGGATCCGAGAAGCCGTTGTGGCCCGCGATTTCCGCGCCTCAAGCCCGGGCTATTCCGAAGCGCTCATTAAAGGCTACCTCGCGACTGGTATCGATGTCATTGATATCGGCCTCAATCTCGTAGGAACCTTTTACTGGGCCCAGCATTACCTGAGCCGCAAAGGCGGAGCAATGGTTTCCGCTTCGCATAATCCGGCCCAGTACAACGGCTTCAAATTTGCGAACGGACTTTCCGAAACACTCGTGAGCGAGGGGATGGAAGAGCTCCGAACCCTAGTTGAAACTGAGGATTACATAACGAACGTCGAGCCGGGAAAAGTCACTCAACAGGACGTCCGCCAGGCCTACATCGACGACCTTGTGAAGCGACTCTCAATCCACAAGAAATTCCGCGTTGTGGTTGACTCGCGTCACGCGACCTCGGGCAGTATTGCCCCGCGCCTCCTCCGCGCAGCCGGCTGCGAGGTTATCGAGTACCGAACCGACGTCGACCCGAGCTTTCCGCTCACGGCCGACCCAACCGAGAACGAAGTTGCGGAAGCGCTTCGAGACGCTGTTCTCGAATCAAAGGCGGACATCGGTTTTACCTACGACCCGGACGGCGATCGGATCGGCGTTGTTGATGAAAAAGGAACGATCGTTTGGAACGACGTCTTCGTCGCGCTCTTCGCGGTCGACGTCCTCGCCGCGCACCCCGGGGCGACGATTATGTTCAATACGCTCTGCTCGAAGCTCGTTCCTGAAACGATCGCCAAACATGGCGGCGTCCCTTTTATGTGGCGCACGGGACACTCCTTCCTGAAAAAAAAGAACCAAGAGGTAAAAGCGGCATTCATCGGTGAACTGTCCGGCCACTTCTTCTTCTCGGCGGACTTCTACAACCACGACGACGGACTCTACTCGACGATGCGCCTCCTCCATTACCTCGATCGAACGAACCAGAAGCTCTCCGAAGCTCTCGCCGCTCTGCCGAAGTATCAATCAAGCCCGGAGATCAAACTCTTCTGTGCTGACGATGAAAAAATTGCGCTCGTGAATAAACTGGGCCCAATCTTGAAGAGTGAGTACCCGAACGCGGAAATTATTGACGACGAACGGGCGGGAGATGGAATTCGCCTTGAACTCCCGGATGCCATGGTCGTTATCCGCTACTCGCAAAACGGTCCCTACCTCACGATCAAGTTCGAAGCGAACACGCCGGAACGCTATGAGGAGTTGAAATCCTACCTCGCAAAACTTCTCCATAGCTTCCCGGAAATTGACTGGGCTTCGAAGATCAGTGTTAACCTCGAGGCGCTGAACGGGTAACACCTCAAGGCCAAGAACACATGATTGGTATCTTTGATTCAGGCATCGGCGGGCTCACCGTCGTCAAGGCAGTTGAACGGCTCCTGCCTGGGGTACCTTTTCTCTATCTTGGCGACACGGCACGGATGCCCTACGGCAATAAGAGCGCGGAAACCGTTACGCGTTATGCGCTCGAAGATGCTGACTTTCTCGTGAAGCAGGGGGCGACGATGCTTGTCGTTGCCTGCAACACCGCCTCGAGCGTTGCAATCCCTGCCCTGAAAACCGCCTACCCCTCTCTCCCAATTATCGACGTGATCGAGCCGGCGATCAAAGAGGCGCTCGCGCAGTCGGCCGGACGAATCGGCGTGATCGGGACTCGGGCAACGGTCACCAGTGGCGTCTACCAAACTCGCCTCAAAGAACGCCACGCGAAGGCGACCGTTTTTACGCAGGCCTGCCCCCTCCTCGTTCCTTTAGTCGAGGAAAACTGGCTTGATCGACCGGTCACGAAAATGGTCGTCCGCGGCTATCTGTCCGGACTAAAACATAAAGCAATCGACTCGCTGATCTTAGCCTGTACCCACTATCCCCTCCTCCGCCCGCTCATTAAAGCGAAGGCTGGGAAACGAGTTCGCCTTATCGACCCGGCCGACGAGACCGCGGCGGCGATAGCGGAAACCCTCAAGCAGCAACCGGAACTGAAAGGATCAGGCTCCTCGCGTTTCTTCTTGACCGATATTACTCCCCAGGCTGAACTTCTCGCAAAACGCTGGCTCGGACACGAAGTAAAATTCGAACCAGTCTCGGTTGGGTAAGTCGCGGGCCGCAATGAGCGACGGAAAGAAGTTCGTATGTCTGAACGTCGATTCCATGTCTACATCATGAGCAACCAATGGAACACGGTGCTCTACGTTGGCGTTTCTGGTAATCTAGAGGGGCGTATTCGTCAGCATAAATCTCGCGAGCAGGAAGGATTCACAAAACGATACTACGTCGATAAACTTGTGTACTTTGAAGAGTACGATAACCCAACCGAAGCAATTCTCAGAGAAAAGCAAATGAAAAAGTATCGGCGTGAGAAGAAAAGGGCTCTCGTAAATTCCGTGAATCCAAACTGGGACGACTTGGCGAAGGATTGGTCTGGAGATTCTGTCCCCTGAACTCTCCCCGTGTCACCTCGACGATCCGCCGAAGGCGGGGAGGAGAGGTCTCCAAGACGCGTAGGGCTACGGAGATTTCTCCCTTCGGTCGAAATGACTGCCCGGGGTGACGCATGGAGAGGCTAAACGAGACCCATCGCAGCCTTCGCCTCGGCAAGGGTCTTTTTCGCGACCACCCGGGCGCGTTTCGCCCCGTCATTCAAAATAGCCCGGACGGCTTTCGGCTGTTTCGCGAGCTTGGCTCGTTTCTCTTGGAAGGGCCTTAGGGTTGCGATAATCGCATCAGCCAGGTCCTTCTTCAAATCTGCGTAACGGATCGTCTTGTTCTCGTAAGCTTTCCGGTAGGCTAGCGACTTGCGGGGCGCAAATTCATCCAGAAGCGTCAGGAGACTCATCACACCCGGACTCATCGTACCGGTCGCGCTTCCGCCCGTATCCGTAACCGCCTTGCCGACTTTCTCGCGGATGATATCAGGTGAGTCGGTGAGCGCGATATAGTGCTTCGGCCCGAGCGACTTCGACATCTTCTTCGACGGATCGGCGAGCGACATAATGCGCTTCGCTTCGGTTAACTGGACCTGCGGTTCGAGAAAAACGTTTCCAAAACGCTGGTTAAACTTTCGCGCAATCACGCGGGTAAGTTCAACGTGCTGCTTCTGATCCTCGCCGACTGGGACGACATACGTCTTATAGAGCAGAATATCCGCGGCCATAAGAACCGGATAATCAAGTAAACCCATCAGAATTCCACTACGTTCAGTTTTCTCCTTATACTGCGTCATGCGCTCAAGCTCGGCTACTGGAGTAATAGTATTTAACAACCACGCTAATTCCGTATGCTCGGGTACATGCGATTGAACAAAAATAGTTACCTTTTTGGGGTCGAGTCCAGCCGAGAGGTAATCAAGCGCCGCGCTGAAAATCCGGCCGGGAAGCTCGACTTGGTGGTAGGGAACAGTAATCGCGTGAAGATCGACGATCGAGAAAAAACACTCATGCGTCTTCTGCAAGGGGAGCCATTGTTTCAAAGCGCCGAGGTAGTTTCCAACATGGAGCTCGCCCGAAGGTTGGATTCCGGAAAAAACCCGGAGTTTTTTCGTCGCCATATTACGTCTCAATAATGACGGGAAGAATCATCGGTTCGCGTTCAATCCTCTGGAACACGAGCTTCTCAACGGCCTTCCGAACCTTGTTCCGGAGGTCGGTCTCGTTCGCCTGGGTCTTCGGCTCGCGGTCAACGAGGGCTTTTTTCACGGCCCGGCGGATGTCGTCCATAAGGCCTTGGTTCGCCTGAGGGAAAAGAAAGCCGCGGGTAAGGATTTCCGGGCGCCCAATCGGCCGGCCGGTTCGACCTTCAACCATGGCGACAATGAGCACCATGCCGCCATCAGCCAGCTGTTTCCGGTCGCGAAGGATAATGTGGGAAACATCGCCAACGCCTAAACCGTCAACAAACACATGATCCGTCGGAACGCGTTCATCGGTTAAGCGGCCGCCGGTCTTCGTAAATTCCATAACCTGACCGTTGTCGGCAACCAGGGCATTCGCCGGCGGAAGGCCTTCCTCAACCGCATACTTTGCATTCATACGAAGGAAGGAATGATTCCCCTCAATCGGAACAAAATACTTCGGCTTAATCGTCCGGATAAACCAGCGGAGGTCGTCGGACTTCGCGTGTCCGCCGGCGTGGATGTCGAGCATCTTCGAATCGATCACTTCAGCGCCCGCACGGTAGAGGCCGTCTTTCAATCGCTGAACAGCCCGCTCGTTTCCCGGAACGACTGATGAAGAAAATACAACGAGATCATCTTTTTCGATTTGGAGGTACTTATGCTCTCGGTTCGCAATCCGCATGAGCACGGCCCGCTCTTCGCCTTGGGCTCCCGTCGAGAGAATGACAAGCCGATTGTTCGGGAAGCGCTTCATCTCCTGCGGCTTGATAAGCATGCCTTTCGGAATCTTCAGGTAGCCGAGTCGCTGCGCGATTTCAACGTTCGTTTTCATCGAATACCCTTCGATGAGAATTTTTCTTCGGTACTTCTCGGCCAAGCGAACGATCTGCTGAATCCGAGAAATCAACGAGGCGAATGTTGCGAAAATCATCCGACCTTTCGCAATCCGAAACATCTCCTCGAGGTTCTTCTCAATGTCTCGCTCGGAAAGCTGCTTCCCCTGTTGCGGCGCGTTTGTTGAGTCACACATAAGCACAAAAACGCCTCGCTTCCGGAGCTGCTCAATCTTTCGAAACTCGGTTTCATTCCGGACTTCGCTGTACTCATCAAGCTTGAAGTCGCCAGTGTGAACGACGGTCCCGAGCGGAGTCCCAATAACAATACCAAGACTAGCCGGAATATTATGGGACAAGCCCATGAACTCAACACGGAAAGCGCCGAGCGTCAGCTTCGTTGAGGTTTTCACCGGGACCAGGCGAAGTTTATGCTTCGGGTCGATATCTTCCTGCTTCTTCTGGATCATCGCCAGCGTAAGATCCGTCGAGTAGATCGGAGGATTCCCCAGGCGAGGCGCGAGGTGCGGGATGCCGCCAATGTGATCGTAATGCCCGTGGGTCACGATAATCCCGCGAATGTTCCGCTCTTTTCCTTTCAGGTATGCAACGTTCGGAATACTGTAATCAACCCCGGGCATGTCATCTTCGGGAAACTGCAGTCCAAGATCGATGATGAGAATATCTTTCCCATATTCAACGATCATTGAATTTCGCCCGACTTCTTCCATCCCCCCGAGCGGAATAAGCCGCAGAGTATTTCCACGCGCCCCGTGTCCACCCGGCCGCGCCGAAGACCCCTTCCGGTGCTCAGCCGGCATTGGGTTCGGTTTCTCATGCTTCGACCAGCGAGGTCGTCGGGAAAAGCGTTTCGGGCGTTGCGGTTGATTCGGAGTCATGCTTTGTCAGAGCATACCATATTTTCTTCGTCTTGACGAGTTCACTCGGGTGTGGTATTTTAGCTTGTTCCAAGGAACAACCGCGTCTCAAATAACCCAGGGGAGGGGGATATGATCGAGAGGCGTACGCTCAGTTTCAAACACGAGAGGAAGAATCGGACCGTTGAAGCGGTTCGTGACGGGAACCGCCTGTACTTCTGGGTAGGCCGAAAGAATGGTCTCTCGCCGCTGCTGGCACTCTCGGCCTTTCTGATGGCAGTTCGAGCCGAGTTCAAGGTCGATCCCGCAACGCTCTCTTACGTGGAAATCCGGCAAGAGCCCAGGGAGGAGCCCACCTCTGAGCTCTGGAACATTTCTTTCAACGGCGATCAGCCGCACCTGGGAGGACTGACGAAGGAGTCGCTTCCGGATCACATCGCCGCTGCGTATTCCCAACGACCGGTCCCGGCCTGATCTCCTACGCCCTTTTCACTCAACTTCGCACACCTGCCCCGCGTCTAGATCTCTAGATGCGGGGCTTCTTCTTATTTCGGAATTCCGATCTCGCCCAAGCTCGTGTATACTATTTCCATGCCAACATTCCATCATCTCGCCACCCACGTTCGCCGTCACGGTTTTTCAAAGAAACCCCTCTTCGCTCTGTCATTCATGGTCATGATGTGGGCGGTCTTCGATGGGATAATGGCCTACATTGCACCAGTCGTCATGACGGAACACATGTCGGTCTCGGCAATGGGGATCGTTCTCGGCACATCGTCAATTGCGGGCGCAGTTTTTGACTTTCTTATCAGCAAATATTTCCCAAGCACGAACTTCCGTCGCGTTTTCTTGATCATGTTCGCCGTCGCGCTCCTTTATCCGCTCATCCTCTGGCAGGCTACGGCTATCTGGATGTTCCTCATCGCCATGGCGCTCTGGGGTTTCTACTACGACCTCCATAATTTCGGAAACTTCGACTTCGTGAGCCGTGAGGTTACTCCGGAGGAGCACTCCTCAAGCTTCGGGGTCATCTCGGTCTTTCAATCGCTCGGCTACATGCTCGCTCCGATCCTCACCGGACTCGTCCTCGGCGAAATTGTCGATTGGGAACCCTTCGCCCTCTCTTGGATTTTCCTCCTCATGGGCCTGGGCTTTTTCTTCATTCTCTTGCGCCTAACGCGCACAAAGAAAAAGAAAAAAGAGCCGATTGAGCCGCGGGTAAATTTTCTTCGCGAAATCCGTCTCTGGGAAGGAATCGGACGAAAAATTTTCCCGATTCTCTTACTGACGATGCTTCTCAACATTGTCGACGCCTTTTTTTGGACGATTGGACCCCTCTTTGCGGAAAACTTTGACGCGTTCGGAGACTTTGAGGGCGTTATTTTAACTGCGTATACGCTTCCCTCCCTCCTCATTGGCTGGTTTGTTGGCTCAATGACAAGCAAGCTTGGAAAAAAACGGGCGAGCTTTCTCTCCTTTGCCGTCGGCTCTGGCATTTTGACGCTCCTGGCCATTGTAGAAAATCCTTTCCTTATCGTCGGAACAATTTTCCTCGCCTCCGCCGCGATTGCCATGGCCTGGCCAGCAGTAAACGGCGTCTATGCCGACTACATTTCCGAAGCGCCTCGCGTTGAAAAGGAGATAGAGGGAGTTCAAGATTTCTTTACGAATATCGGTTACGTGATCGGCCCGATGGTTGCCGGCTTTCTCGCCGAGGCTTTTGGAAGTTCCAATAGCTTCGCGATTATTGGCGCAGTTGGGGTCATTGCCGGACTTCTCCTTCTCGTTTTCACGCCAAACAACATTTCCCTCAAGAAAACGGCGTAACTCTGCGAAATATTTGACGTAGAACTGCAATCAGTTATGCTTAGCTTTAGTTACCAACTGACCAGGCACCTTCTCCCGCGAGAGATGAGCTTCGTGCCAAGCGAGACGCTATCGAAGCGACTCAGCTGAATGCGGTTCTACTCCGCAGTCGCCTCGCGGCACCGGGGCCCCTACATCTGTAGCGGGCCCCTTCTTCTTATGCTGAAAAAGAAGGCCGCTCGACAGCAGTCGAGCGGCGGAAGGGGGCGTTCGGTGCTAAAGCACCAGGAAGATGAGGTGCGCGGTTACTCCGATGAAGGCGAGGGCGGCTCCGGTCAGGTGAATCCCGTATCCACCGTTCTGGAAACGAGCTCGATACGTTCGGCTCCAGATGGGGAGGTACCGCTCACGATCGAAGAAGGGCAGGGAGTTCACGAAATGGCGTTCCCAGACCGGAACATACCGAACCCAGGAAACGAACATCGTTAGAAACCCGAGAACGAGAAGGCCTTGAGCAGAAAGATCGAATACTCGGTGTAGAGGCATCACGACCCCTCCTTTCAAAAAATAACCTATCATACTCAAAAAAATAGGTAAAACAAAACCCCCTATTCAAGGGGATCCTGTGATCAGCGCACTGTTCCCGGCATTGGCCTACTTTCCCGCCGATATGCCTCGGAGTATCATCGGCGCTCCCAGGCTTAACGACCGAGTTCGGAATGGGATCGGGTGTGACCCTGGGGCTTGAAACACCGGGAACAGTGCGTTGATCTGATGGCTTAGGTTGGACCAATTAAGGTAGCCGGAGACATGAGGAGAACTGCTCCCACAAATGCCGTCACAATCAGTCCAACGAGCACCAGGCCTAGAGTGACCCGGTACTGTTTCAGTTTTTGCATTCAGATCGTCTGAAAAGAGAAGTAGAGGAAACGCACAAATAGTTCAATCCAAGTTCCAGGTTTCAAGTTACCACAGTAACTCGCCACCAGCAACTTGTCACTTTTCTGTTCTCGTCCTCTGACGTTACGGTGAAGCCGCTCGCCTGATTAGTACGGCTCGGCTCAACTCCTTACGGAGCGTACACCTGCCGCCTATCAACCTGGTCATCTCCCAGGTGGCTGATACGGAAATCTTATCTTGAGGAAGGTTTCACGCTTAGATGCTTTCAGCGTTTATCCTGGCCGAACGTTGCTACCGAGCGATGCCCCTGGTGGAACAGCTCGTACACAAGAGGTTCGTTCTTCCCGGTCCTCTCGTACTAGGGAAGAGCCCTCTCAAATTTCCCGCGCCCGTGGTAGATAGGAGACCGAACTGTCTCACGACGTTCTGAACCCAGCTCGCGTACCGCTTTAATTGGC
>CAZWTD010000023.1:10436-17963 GCA_964637345.1 uncultured Gammaproteobacteria bacterium | reverse complement strand
CGTTTATTTGGGTTCCCCCCGAAGGGCGTAGCAGCATCCGACAGCGAAGGAATAACCGCCGCAAGAGCAAACCCGATCAGAATGGCTCGGATAAGATATACTCGCATTGAAGAAATTCTATTCATACATTATTCCGTTCCAGCTCCGCACCCTATTACGCCGCAACCCGGCTCATACGGCAGCTTGTTGAGAATCGGCGAACTCCCGCCGCCGCTACCGCAGGAAACAGCGCAAGCCTTCCCCCCTTCGCCCCAGCTGCAACAGTTCGGATATCCGGAATCCAGCGCACAATCAAGGTTCACTGTGCAACGTTTTGGAATATGGACCGTTTGATCTTGGTGAAACGACTCATTGAGGTTGTTATCAACCGCGGTCACCCAATAGAGATAGGAACGAGTTTGGAGCAGTGCCGGATCGTTATCGTTGTAGGAAAGATTGGTTGTTGCGCCGAGCAGAACCGGGTTTCCGGGCGCTGTTGTCAACTTTCGATACACGCGAAACTCTTTAAAGCCGCTATTGCTCCCGGGCGGATTATCGTTCTTCGCGTGCGTCCATGAAAGCGCAACCTTTTCAATATCACTCCCTGGCGGCAATGGTGGAAGATGGACGGCGTAGTTTAAGCTCGTCACGACTTGCGGAGCTTCGGTGTCGATATTCGCTGGGAGGACGTAATCGTCTGAGTAGAACGCCGTTCCGGATCCCGCGGTTGTTCCGCCGACGCGATAATGATAGCTCAGGTCTTTATCAAGACCTGACAAAGTGATGGAATGACTCGTTCCAGTCGCTGTATCAAGCTCCTGGCTCCCGTACTGGTCGGACAAACCGTAGTGCACGACTGAGGTCATCGGTGTATTTGAGGTCCACGACACAAGTGCAGTCGTATCTGATTGCCAGGCCGCGGTAATACTTGAGAGAACCGGGCAATCGGTCGGGCACGCAACGGCTCCTTCAGAGCAAATTCCATCACCGCAGGTGAGAGAGGCGCTATGACCGTCCGGATTCCCGAGCACAAAACTCGTAAACCTTCCTGGGCCGTTCACGGCTGTCCAGCCAGACTGCTCATCAGACGGCCATTGAAATTGAAGCGCTAACAAATCGTCCGCCGGACCGCCGAGCGGCCAGGTATTCCGACAATCAATCAAATCACCGTCGATAAAACAGAGTAAGGAGTTATCAGTAATGTCCACTCTGCCGGTAAAATATCCTGCATACGCGTTTCGATTGCCGCCATCCCACCCGAAGATGCCGTGCGCCATCTGACCTGTTACGTCGCTATTGTGGGCGGCGATACCCAGAACCCCGAAGCTTTGGTTGTCGGTATCAACCGAACCCCAGGCATTCCCGGAAAGCGCATAGGTCGACGCAGCCGTGGCCCCGACCGCGCGAGAGTAGAGGGCAAAGTCTGCATTCGCCGCGGCTTGGAAACGAGCAAGCCCGTTCAGGTGAATGAAGCCGCTGTCTGCATCAGAGGGTGATAAGCGAACGTAGTGCGATAAGATATCATTCCAAGAATCGATACACTCACCACCAAGACAAATCTGCGCGTTGTCTGTCACAGTAAAATCACCACTGGTGCGAATTTCACTTTGACTTGCAAATGGACCATTTGTGGTAATTCCACCCTCGATCGACAGAGGACCATAACGGATATCGTCCGTCGGACCGCTTAATATCGGAGCTGAGGTACTACCTTCTGGTGGAAGCTCAACCGGCTCTTCAAACGCGAAAACGCTCGCCGCCAGGCTAAGTCCAACGAATAGGCTGATGATGAATAATCGAGATGAGCGCATATTAATTCCCACAGCAGTACACCTTATCGGCTACCCCGTTTGAGGTTTCATCAAATCCGGCAATAAAACCATTATTTGGGCAAACCGTATCGCCATGAATAACGGTCACCCAGCTGCACGCCGGGAAGCTTACTGGAATCGCCTCCAAGTTCCCCGTCACCGTAACATTTCCGTCGAGATTCGCCGCGACGCCGTTCGCCCCAGCGCCGTTTGCGACATATAACGCCGGGAAACTCGCTTCATAGGACTGTACGTGGAGGCCGACGAAAGTCCTTCCGTCAAAACGCCCGCCGGCACAACCGCCGCTCGATCCGCAGCTTGTCACATCGCCGGATACTCCAGCGCCAGCAGCATCGTTCGCCGCCCCGTCAAAATATCCGCCGATCGCGTTGGCGCCATTCGTACTATCCACTGTTCCATAGCCTTGGGCGAGAACAGCCGGCTGCCCGGTAATCCCGAGCGGAATATGGAGGCGCTGGCTTGCGGTTCCGGCGCTTCCCTCCCAGACCATTCCCGCATAACTATTGTTCGGCCGGAAATAGAGATGCCCGGTTGATGCAAGGTCGCGGCCTCGGTTCCCGATCTCCATCGCATCCCCGTCCGATTTCGCTATTTGTCCAACGCCGTTATACGCCGACAGTTTCTGATCATTGGAGAATGGCCATATTCCCGCGTCCCAGACCACCTCATTCGTAGCGCTTGTTCCATGAGAATCCACGCACGTCGCCTGAACCCGCCAAGACCCGCTTTCATCAATCAAGGTTGGATAATGCAGGGCATAGGTGTCGCCGTTCACAATTCCTGCGGCCTGGTCAGTATATTTCGCCCCAGACGGAGCAGTCATGGTAAAACGCACCTCATCAATCGTCGACGAGTCTGCTCCAATCGGAGTCGTGTAAATATCGTAGTGAGAAAAATCTCCGGCGCTTCCTTCACGGTTATCAACCCAAAAGTAAGCTTGATCGTTGAATACCGGCGTCGCCTGCATGTGCGTCTCGTTGGTAATCTGGTAGGGACCTATATCGTCTGCGCTGCCGAAACGCCCGTCCGCTCCCGCATCAAGTCTATAGACGTTCGTGTCGTAGTCATTCCAGTCGCCCGCGGTGAGACTACTCCCTGCCGACCATACAATTGAACCATCATGCACTTCTCCCGGCCAACTAGATTCACCCTGGGAACTGATTTGCGTCCAAAGCTGGTCATCGGCGGTTTCATACGTCAAATCTGGACCAAAATCATTAACGGAAAAGTGGTCGTCATCCCATCCAATCGCGTAACGGCCGTCAAAACTAAACCCATCGATACTGCCTCCAAATGTCGCGACTTCCGCATGGGTTTCCAGGTCATACAGAGTTGCGCTGTTTCCCTGCGCCTTTGCGAACGCGTATTTTCCTCCAACAAACATCGTCGGCGGATTGGGCGCGCCCCAATCGTTATCAAGGACGACATGACTCCCATCATCGCTCGTTCCGAGCTGCTCGTCAGGACCCAGGTCGAACATACCAACCTCCGGGAAGCCGCCTTGGGTTGCGGAATACGCCAGGTATCGCCCGTCGAGGGCGGCGCTCGAAAAGACATTCAGACCATAATCCCCAGTGTATAGCGTTCCTGGCTGATAACCTGATGTCGCAATATCGTAGATTCGCAGTCCCGTTTCCGACGTATCCGGTCCGTTCAGGTCGTAGCCGATCAGAACCCGGGATCTATCAATATCCATTGGACGATCAACAGAGGAATTATTCGTCAGGCGCGTTCTTGGACCATCATCGTTGGTTTGATAAATCTGATCCGGACCGAGATCTTGGAAATACACTTCAGGGGTAAACGGCGCAAAGGCATGATAGTGATCCTCATACGCGATATAACGCCCATCAACAACAACCGACGCCTCATCAAGCGTGCCATTATTCGCAAAGGGACCTTCGGAAAACGCTGAATATTCTCCAGGAGTACAACTCACCTGAACATGACTCACCGTCTTCCCAATCGTCGCATCAGAACAGAGCGTGAAGGATCCGCCGTTATCGACGCTGCAGAGCGGAGTCGAGAGCGTCGGGCCTTCGCTAAAGCAGTACATCTGGGCGTTCTGGCGGACCTGATCCGGATTGTAATGCGCCGTATCAAGGCAGCTTTCCGTTCCTCCGGCAATAGTCCGTTCATGCAGCGCCGCTTCAAAACGGCCGTTCGAGGTCTTATCCGGAAGACTTTTCGCCCCTTCAGGGAAAAGGAGGTCTCCCGAACCCGTCACGCCTTGGACAAAGCAATCGTCCTCGCTGTTCTGACAGGCGAGCGCCATCACTGTTCCCAGCGGAAAATTCGAAACAAGGTTCGTATACAAGGAACTGCTCGGCTGGAACGAAAAGACTTCGACAGGGGCCGGGTACAAAAAGGACCCATCCTGGATGTTAATCCGGTTGACGTAGCTCTTCCCGCTCAGCGGATAGAAGATGGCGATTTCGTTCGACCCGCTTTGAACGAAGGAATATGGATAATTCGGGAGCTCAAGCTCGCCCGGCCACACGGGCGTTCCGTCGCTTTCGCGGAAAGCATGGACAACCCGCCGGTCGCTGGGATACAAAAGTAACGAGGCGTAGATGGTATCGTCAATCTTTACCATATCTTTCACAACCGCGCCCTCGCCAAAGACAGTATTAAGGTTAGTCGTCCAAACCGTCGATCCCGCGTTATTCACTCGCCGGAGTACGTTTACATCGTCGCCAGCTGGAACATTAGCCTGGGCATAGAAAATAAACCCATTGGTCGAATCAGCAACTGAAGCTGTTGAAATTCCTGACGTCGCTCCGAAATCGGCTGGATTCAACACGCTACGCATCTGACCGCAACCGGCAGTGCTTGTCCATTGTGGCACACCATTCGAGCGGTTCATGATGTTCGCACAAACCACGCTTGCGCTTTTTGGACTCAAGGCATAAAGGTTTCCATTACTCAATGTCCCGATCGACCGCTCGGGCTCGGGAGAATTCGAAAGGCCAACGACACCAAGATCGCGCGTCCAAAGCTGATTCCCGGTCGAGCCAACGCGACTGACATAGTAGCGACTGTTCGTCAAATCATCACTAATCCAGGCTGTATACGCGCCGTCAAGTCCGTCAGACACAAAGCCCCTGGGGCCAAAATTATGAAGGGTTTGAGAAGAGACCGTCCCGGAGGATACGCTCCCGTCATCATTGACTCGGTCTACTCTCCAACGGAGATTCCCGCCTCCGGAGGTCCAAAGATAGAATAGACGGCTCGTTGGTGTATTCTCTACCGGATTCTCTCGAATCTCGCCCGCGCCCAACATCGCCGCAGGCGTCCAACTTGGGATAAGAGCCGTACTCGCTTCCACCTGAAAGGAGAGTTGGCGAAGCGTCAATCCAATCACAATTGCAGTCATTAACACGCCCGTGCTGATCACAACGGATTGTCGCATTTGGCGCAAGGTGCTCTTCCGAGAAAGGTATTGCGTAAAGAAACGCTTCATCAGAACCATCCGCCTCCTTCCTCCCACTCTCCGGGCGGGACATATTCTGTGTAGTTTTGGTTTTTCAACACAACCGGCGATGATCCGCCTCCGCCAGCGCCTCCGCAACTCGCATAACAGCCAATTTCACCACAGCACACGGGGTAGAGCGGATTAATACAATCGTTATCCGTCGTGCAGCTAATCGGAACGGTGGCCACGAACTCATTCGACGCGGCAGACTCATTCCCTCTCAGATCGACGGCTTTCACCGTATATGCATAGGTTGCGTCTTGGTCGATGTAGATGTCCTCATAGTAGGAGTTCGCCGTTTGATCGAGAAGGAGCCCGTCTCGATAGATGTGGAAATATGCGAAACCAACGCCACCAGGATTATCGAGGCGGGCGTGATACCAAACGAGCGGAACGCGATCCGGACTTGGAGTTGTGGTATGCAGATTGGTCGGCGCTGACGGCGGCGTCGTATCAATGAGCGTTCGGAAGGTTTGGATCCCCGAGGTTCGAACGCTCCCGGATTCAGAAATTGATGTTACTTGGTAGTAATACACCGTATCGTTATTCAAGCTCGAGAGCGTTATCCCGTGGCTCGCGACATAACTCGGATCATCCACCTGACTCTCGAGCGATTCCGAAATCCCGTATCGTACGAGCGAGGTGGCCGGTATACCAGTTTCCCAACTGACGAAGGCGCTCCCGTCGGTGATTCCCGTCACTTGGAGATTCGTAATTGCGAAGCAGTCAGCTTCGCAGGTCCCGGCAGTTTCTCCATTGTTACAAATCCCGTCTCCACAGGTAATTCCGATATCTAACCCGCTCGGATCGCTTCCAAGGATCAAACTTGTAAAGGCTGATGTTGACGTTGGACTAAGATGCACATTGCCGCTCTGCGCTGGGTCGCCAGCTTCAAGCAACCGAACATAATCCCCGCTTCCGGCAATTCCCGGCCAAGCAGACAGACAATCCCCGCCGTTAAAGCGCATACAGCCCACAATGTTCACTTTTCCTTTAAAGTACGCGGCATAGGCATTCGCCCAGCTCGGAACGAGCGTAGTCCCGCCGATTCCGATCGAAAGATCGCTATCCGATCCGGCTTGACCGAATAAGCCGGCTGACATCGGCGTCCCAGGAGCAGCATTCATACCGGCAACTCCGAATAGGCCATAGGTATCGCGAATACTGGGGTTTCCAGCAATTCCATACAAGCCAATCGGTCCAGTCGCGGCGATCTGAAGATAACCTTCTTCCGTCGCAGCCGGATCGCCCAGCCAGATAAAACCCGAATCCGGAGAATCAGGCGAGAGATGAAGATAATCAGGAAAATCCTGATCAAAAGAGCTTCGACACTCACCGTTGAGACAAATTTGCCCGCCACCGTCCGGAGAAATGCGCAAATTCCCGCTCACGGTAAGCGGATTATTCGTTTGGATCCCAGCGCTTCCAACAGACTCGAGCGTATTTTCAATCGTAAGAGAACCTTCTTTCGTCTGGGCGACTCCCGAGGTGTTGAGAGGCGCAGCAGTTGTGCCTCCGCTTGGAGGAACCGACGCCGGATCCGGCTCAGTCCAGGCTGCTTCTGCCTGAAGCGCCCCAAACGCAAGCGCTCCGGCAGCAGCCACAAGGCACACAAATCGCCAAAGGTCCTTATGTTGAAGCAAAAGACGGATCATGAACAATCAGCAGGACAAGATACAATCGTTTCTCCATTCTCGCCATGGTTGCACATTCCATCGCCGCAGGTAACGAGAATTGACGTGGAATTCGTTGGGGTCCCAAGAACCACGTCGCCTCCCCGATATGATCCGTCAACCTGGACAATTCCGGTTTGGAATACTGGAGAAGATGTTTGTTGGACCCGCACAAACCCTTCCGCGCTTCCTGCATCTCCTAAATTATGGACATTTCTGCAGCTCCCATTCAGACAAAGGTCACCCTCTACCCCGACCCGCCCATCAAATCGAGCCGCCCAAGCGTTCGTAAACCCATTTCCAGATCCCCAAACGCCCGTAGTATTAGCCACACAACTCCCAGCGCCCATACAATCAGCATCGGTCGTACAAACGTGATGGTCGCCGCCAGAACAATACGACACGTTCGCCGCAACACCGGCGGCTCCGTAGCTATCAAAGGCGTCTGCTGCGGAAAAACTTTCGCCAACAATGCCTGCTGTTTGGGTCGCCGGGGTAGGCCCTGAGGCCGTGCTTTGGACCCCAAAAAGACTCGCAAGCGGAACGAATCTGCTCGATTGCGCTGGGT
>CAZWTD010000023.1:0-10336 GCA_964637345.1 uncultured Gammaproteobacteria bacterium | reverse complement strand
CTTTGGACCCCAAAAAGACTCGCAAGCGGAACGAATCTGCTCGATTGCGCTGGGTCGTCGGTCGCACCAACAACGGAAATATCGCCAATATCAGCGCTTCCAGGGCTTAGATGAACGTAACCGCTCAACATATTCCCCCATGTGCTAATACAGGCAGCATTCAGACAAAATTGCCCGCCGGACTGGACGGTAACGTCATCAGTCGACTGCAGAATAGAGGCGGTTACTTGACCTTGGACTGAGAGAGACCCGTTTACCGTGAGGGGGCCGGTTTTCTTTTGAAATAGGGAGGCCGAAGGGTCACCGAGAACTCCGGAGATAATTGGGCTTCCAATTGAGGATTCCGGTGCCGGCTGATCAGGCTCCGACCAATAGGCAAAGGATTGTCCAATCGAAAAACACGCCAAAATGAGCGCGCTGAGACCAATACCAAAGCCTCTTCCGATCCACGGAAGCGAGGGAAATGGTTTTCCCGCTGATCGATACGCTCCCCCTGTTTTTTTCACGTCTCGAGTCTAGGAAAAAAGAATACTGTTCTTACTGTTTCTACTCCTTTGACACTTGAACTGCCTCACCCGTATACTACCATATGAGTAGTTCGCGTGTCGAAGGCGATTTCTCAACAAAACGGTGGATTGATTCTACCAATTTCATCACATGGTGTCAACAAAACAATTCAAGAGTAAACTTAGCCAAGCAACGAGTCTTCACCAGGTACTTCCAAGGCCACGACATTCGAGTACGCGGGCGATCCGCTGGTCCATTATTGCCACCCTGGCGATTCTTGCAATTGGGATTCTTGTTGCTGTCTTTCCTGAGCGGCGCTCATCAAATACGAATACGAGAAACGCTGGAGCAGCGAACGGATTAAGCGCCTACGACCGCTTAGAAGAGCCTACAGTCCCAGGCGATCAACTACCAAAAACGGTCGGCTACGACGGTGTGCTCCGGCACGTTTCCCAAAGCGCTCTCACTATCGAGCTAAGTGAAGGCAGATTTGTGACTGCCGCCCTTCGCGCAAGCACCTCCTATGAAGAACGGAAGGACCTTGCGCAGCCTGTTAGCGCCCAATTCAGCGACCTTGAACCTGGGCAAAGCGTCTCGATCCTCGGAGAACCGGCGAACGGCGCTCAGGACTGCTACGCCCAAAAAGTGATTATTTTTGAACGATAACCGTTAATTACCTCTCTCTATGCCTGTCTTTCTTTGGATTATCCTCGGCGTCGTTGCGCTTCTTATTCTCTGGCTCTGGGCTACGTACAACTCGCTCGTGAGCGGCCGGAATCAAGTCGACGAGGCCTGGTCGGACATTGATGTCCAGCTCAAGCGACGCTACGACCTTATTCCCAACCTTGTTGAAGCAGTGAAGGGGTACGCGACCCACGAACGCGAAGCTTTTGAAAACGTCACAAAAGCCCGCGCCGCAGCGATGAGCGCTGAAGGGCCAGAAGCAAAGGCACAGGCGGAAAACGCCCTGTCCGGGACCCTCAAGTCGCTCTTCGCCTTGGCGGAAAACTATCCGAACCTTCGCGCTTCGGAAAATTTTGCGAAGCTTCAAGATGAACTGTCTGACACGGAGAATAAAATCCAAGCCGCACGCCGCTTCTACAACGGCAATGTCCGGGATTTCAACACGAAGCTCCAGACCTTCCCAACGAACATGATCTCCAAGGGATTCGGCTTCTCTTCCCGCGCATTCTTCGAAATCGCTGAAGCTGCCCAGCGGGAAAACGTAAAGGTGTCCTTCTAGGCCAGGGCGCGCAATTCATGGCGACCACCTATTCCTTTATTGCCGCGAATCGGCGACGATCCTGGTTTCTCCTCGCCGGATTTATCCTCATTTTCGCTGCGCTCGGATGGGTGTTCGGCTCCTTATCTGACGCTGGATGGTCTGGACTTGCGATCGCCCTGCTCCTCTCGCTGGCGTTAAGCCTCGGGGGGTATTTTGGCGGTGACCGCCTTGCCCTCTTTTCCGCCGGGGCGCGTCCGGCAACGCGCGATGCGGAAACCTACCTCTTTCGGATTGTCGAAAACCTCTCAATCACGGCGGGCATACCAATGCCGAAGGTGTACGTTATTGAGGACGCTGCGCTGAACGCCTTTGCTACGGGACGCGACCCGAAACATGCGTCAATCGCCGTGACGCGCGGCCTTATCACCTCCTTGGAAAATGAAGAACTTGAGGGAGTCATCGCCCACGAGCTCTCTCATATCAAAAACTACGATATTCGCTATGTAACGCTCGTTATCGTCCTGGTCGGCGCGATCGGGCTCCTCGCCCACTACTTTCTTCGCTCCCAATGGCTTTTTGGACGCCGCTCCGATCGTGACTCTGGCCAGGCCGGGACCGTTCTCTTTCTTCTCGGCATCATTCTCGCAATTCTGGCTCCGATCGTCGCCGAACTCATTAAGCTCGCCATTTCCCGGCGCCGAGAATACCTAGCGGATGCTTCTGGTGCATTGCTTACTCGCTACCCTGAAGGCCTCGCCCGCGCCTTAGAGAAAATCAGCACCTCCCCACAGCGACTCGCCCAGGCGTCGGACACAACCGCCCCGCTCTACTTCAGCAACCCATTCGGCGCAAAGCGTCTCCACCGCCTCCTCTCGACGCATCCGCCGATTGAAGACCGGATTCGCGCGCTCCGGACTATGGCACAACCAGAATGACGACAGCCCAAACAACGCTCATCTCTCTTTCAGAGCTTTTCCGAACATCTTGGAACCGCTATTGGGCCCAAATCGGCACACTGCTCCTTATCAGCCTGGCGGGCTGGGCCGTCAATTTTGTAATAACCATCGCAGCGCTTGGAATGCCTTACGCTCTCTCGACAATCGGCCTCGCCGAAGACTCGGCTGTTCCGGATCTCAACGCTCGAGGGCTTATCCTGACAACGATCATCTCTCTCCTGCTCACCGCCGCAACAACGTCGTTTACGATCGCGGCCCTAATGACAAACTCAAGCTCATTCCGAGTTTTGGCGTCGATCGTTCGCCGCTCCTATCTCCCGCTTCTTCTGGCCGGTCTTCTCGTCGGGATATTGTCGATCGCAGGATTTCTCGCTTTGGTTATCCCGGGCTTCATTGTTCTTACCCGACTCCTCCTGACCGATTGCATGGTTGTTGTTGAGAAACGAACGATATTCGATGCCATTCAACAAAGCTGGCGCGCAACACGGGGCCTTGGATTTGCGCTCTTTCTCCGATTTTTCGCCTACGGGCTCTGCGCCGTCAGTTTTGCGTTCATACTTTCCTTCGCGCCGCTCGGGGGCATGGTTTCTTCAGTGGTTATCTCCCCGTTTACCACCCTGATCCTCTATCTCCTCTACCAATCAGTAACGCGCGCAACGACTCCTAGCCCGCTGAACCATGTCGGATCAAAAGAATAAGACGCCATCACTCAGAACAACTTGGCTCCAGGACCTGAGGCGATCCGCGTTTCCGCTCCTGGGAGTCACCATCTTCGCAATAGTAGCGAACGGCTTTATCGCTGCAAGCGCGCTCTTGCTTGTCCCGGAGCTTCGGAGCATCCTCGACGCTCGGTCGCTGAGCGCCACACTCAACTCCTTCATCGGGATCAGCGAACGGTCGGCGCTCGTCTTCGGACTCCTCGCGCTTTTCCTGCTGGTCAACGCTTGTTTTATTGGTTGGATGGTGGTTATTGTTGCCCGCCGGACCCTCCAGGCTGACGCGCTAGCTTCAGGACGCGTACGATTCCAGCGCTTCCTGGCCTGGATTGGAACAGGAATACTCGGAATCCTCATTCTCGCCTCGATTCTCATAATCGGCGGCGCGGTGGCCTATGGCGTCAGTCGTTGGTACATCGGCGCCGTTCTCCCAATTCTTCTCGTCGCGGTTTCCTGTACCGTCATTTTCGGCCTCTGGTTCCTTTTCCTCCCGATTGTCGTGATCCGAGAGGGCTTGCGTGGTCCGCGGGCGCTCTCCGAAAGCCGCTTCCGCGCAAAACATGTTTCCGGCCGACTCCTTCTGCTCGCAATTGCCTTTCTCCTCGTGATCGCGTCAACGATGTTCGAGCTGGACGGCTTTGCTCCTTGGATGCGCGGAGCAATCCTCGGACTCATCCTTCCGATCGGAACTTCCCTCCTCGCGAGCCTCTATCGAAAGACGGAACCGGCCTCCACGTCGGATTGACAAAGGGGCAACTACTTGGTACGCTCGAATGCACCGCGTTCGCGCGGAGGCAGCTATGGAGACCCGACCGGACATCCTCGAAAAATTTACGACCCATCTCCGAACGACACTTGAGCGAGCGTCGGATGTTGCGTTTGAACAACGTCACGTCTTCCTCAATCCCGAGCACCTCCTCTTCGGCCTTCTCGAAAGTCGCGGCGGAATTGCTTCAGAAATTCTCACGAAAAACGGTATTGAGCCGGAAACGCTCAAAACTTTCCTGATCGCCCGTAATGAACCCTTAAGTCAAGAGGTTCCCTTTTCTCGCGATCAACTGAAGCTGTCTCTTCCTTCGAAGCGCGCGATTGAAAAGGGTGCGCACATTGCGCATGAGTACCGGCATAAATACATCGGTACCGAGCACCTCCTCTTCGGCCTCCTCGAGCTCAATGACCCGACGATCGGCCGTTTCTTACGCGAAAGCCATATTCAAGAACCAGGATTACGCCAACACCTCACGACGGTTTTTAAGAGTACCGCAAAGTTCCCTGACCTCACTGGTTTCTTTGAAGCAGGACAAGAAGACGACGACTCCAACGGAGCCCATGACCGGAGCGGGAAGGGAAGCGCGCTGGAATTTTTCGCGACAGACCTCACCGATCCGCATCTCCAAGAAGACATTGATCCGGTGATCGGACGATCGAGCGAACTTGAACGGCTCATCGATATTCTCTCTCGACGGACGAAGAACAACCCGGTCCTCATCGGCGACCCGGGCGTCGGGAAAACCGCGATCGTCGAGGGTCTTGCGAAAAAAATTCTCCGGCGCGAAGTCCCGGACGCTCTCCGCAATAAACGCATCTTCAATCTTGATCTCAGCCTCCTCATCGCCGGAACAATGTATCGCGGCGAATTCGAAAGCCGCCTGCGCCAAGTCATTGATGAACTGAAAGCTGATCCGTCGATTATTGTTTTTATCGACGAACTCCATACCATCGTCGGAACCGGATCGGCCTCGGGTTCGATGGACGCGGCGAATATTCTCAAGCCGGCGCTCGCCAAAGGCTCGATCCGCTGTATCGGCGCTACAACACTTGATGAGTACCGAAAGCATATCGAATCGGACGCTGCGCTTGAACGCCGCTTCCAGCCGATTCTTATTGAAGAACCAACGCCCGAGGAGGCGGTCGCGATATTGAAGGGTATTCGCACGAACTACGAACGCTACCATCGGATTGAAATTACCGACGACGCGATTGAAGCCGCGGTTCGTTTCAGCACCCGCTACCTCCAAGAAAAATTTCTTCCCGACAAAGCGATTGATTTGATTGACGAAGCCGCGTCGAAGCAGAAGGTGCGCCGGAAGAAAAGTCCGACCGCGAAACGGCTTGAAGAGATCGAGGAAAAACTCAAGGCGATTGAAGAAGAGAAACTCGCAGCCGTCCGCGCTGAAGACTACCAGCGAGCCGTCTCCGCGCGCGCTGAAGAACTTTCGCTCCGGCGCCGCCTGCTCAAGGTCCACGAATTACTCAAACGCGAATCACTCACGCTTGATGGCTCTATCCACGAACGGGACATCGCCGATATTATCGCCCGGATGACGGGAATCCCTTTAAACGATCTCTTAAAGGAAGAGCGCGAGCGCCTGCTAAATCTTGAACAACTGCTCAAGCGCTCAATTGTTGGCCAGGACGACCTCATCGCCTCGATTGCCGGCTTTATTCGCCGCTCGAGAGTTGGCCTCAGTCATCCGAACCGACCGATCGCCTCATTTATGTTCCTCGGTCCCTCCGGGGTCGGAAAAACGGAAACGGCAAAGAAGATCGCGGAAATTGTGTTCGAGGATCCGAAAGCGCTCATCCGTATTGATATGTCAGAATACGGCGAGAGTTTCCAAGCTTCAAAGCTCATCGGGGCTCCGGCCGGATACGTCGGGTACAAGGACGAAACCACGCTCTCGGATCAAGTCCGCCGCCGCCCCTACGCGGTCATCCTTCTCGACGAAATCGAGAAAGCCCACCCGGACATCTTCCACCTCTTTCTCCAGGTCCTTGACGAAGGTCGACTCACGGACGCCTCGGGCCGAACCGTCAATTTTAAAAACACGATCATCGTGATGACCTCGAATATCGGGGTTGCGGAATTGAATCGCGTTGCCGAGCTCGGCTTTTCAACCGACCAAGGCGATCAGCACTTCGAGTCGGAGTACGCGCGAATCCGCGACCAAGTGCTTCGCGAACTCGAAAAAGAGTTTCGACCCGAATTTTTAAACCGCCTTGACGAGATTCTCGTTTTCCATCCGCTCACGCCGAGCGACGTCGTAAAAATCGTCCGCCTGCAAATCGACGAACTTCGAACGCGCCTGGCCGAGCAGCGTCTGTCGATCGAACTTAGTCCGGCGGCGGAAAAGCTTATCGCGAAACTCGGCTTCCGTCCCGAATACGGCGCGCGCGCTGTCCGGCGGGTGATCCAAGACTCGATCGAGAATCCTCTCGCGGGAAAACTCCTCGAGGGAAGCGTCCAGGCCGGCAGCCGCATTCTCGTCGGCGTTCAAAACAACGCACTCACGATACAAACGGGGTAAGCGAACAGACAACGTGGTGGCGATCCTAACTTCACTATGCCACCTTGGTTACGTCGCCTCTCGACTCTTATTCTCGACCTCCTCTTCCCGCTGGGTTGCCTCGGCTGCGGACAGGAGGGTGTTTGGCTCTGCGTACGCTGCCAAGCAACGCTTCCAAAAGCCCCAGAGCGCTGCCCCTTCTGCACCATGCCCAGTTCTGGATCACACACCTGCAAAAACTGTACAGAGCAGTATGCGCTCTCTGGACTGACCGCAGCTACCATCTACCACTTTCCCCTGTCTGAATCGTTGATCCAACACTTCAAGTATCGGTACGCGGAATCAGCCGCTCTTGTTATTGGAGCACTCGTCGCCGAGGCGCTGAAGAAACATCTCGTGAGCCGCTCAAACGAATGCGTACTCGTCCCAATTCCCCTCCACCCACGGAGAGAGCGCGAACGTGGCTTTAATCAATCGGAGTGTATTGCCCGGGTTGCCGCGCAGCACCTCGGCCTTCCCTATGCCAATGGACTTCTCCGTATTCGTGAGACAAGGCGTCAAGCTACGCTGTCCGAACAAGAACGCCTAACAAATACTACTGGGGCATTTCGGGTGAAAAAGACCCTTGATTTCTCAAGGAAAAATGTTATACTCGTCGATGACGTCAGTACAACGGGATCGACCCTTGAGAACGCAGCCCGTGCCTGCCGTGAATCCGGCGCCCGATCGGTTTGGGGCCTCGTCTTCGCCCGAAGCGACCGGCCGGCAAGAGCCCAAAGAAATAGTACATCTTCTTCACGGAGAGTTGGTCCCCCTTCGGGGGATCTCTGTGCCCTCCGGGACATCTCCCAAAGGGATCGACCGCAGGGAGACCGAGGAGCCCGTTGATATATGTACTATACATATTTCTCGAAAAGTGGCCGGAATAATGACCTCTACATTGGTTCGTGTGAAAACCTCACCGTCAGAATTGGTCGACACAATGCTGGATTGGTACGCTCGACAAAACCAAACCGTCCGTGGAAGCTCGTCGGTTATGAAACGCATAGTACGAGGAGTGAGGCAGTGCGACGCGAACGTTTTCTCAAGACTGGCCAACAAAAAGCAATCTTAAAAAGGCGCTTTCTCAATGCATGATTTCTGGAGAGTTGGCCGAGTGGCTTAAGGCAGCGGTTTGCTAAACCGCGGCGCCGAAAGGTGCCTCACAGGTTCGAATCCTGTACTCTCCGCCACGGTATTTTTAATGTAAGCAATTCTAATAGTATTTATTATTCAGCTCGCCTTGGCTGAAAGAATAAATTTGTTTTCTATATGAAAATTCTTAATAAAAAAATAGTGGTACTAGTTATTAGTATTTTTGTAGTAGCTACAGTTGCTACTTGGTTTGTTATTAGCCGTGGTGTCTTCAATGAACAAAAACTCATTGATAATTCAAACGCGATAAATAATGTTAATGTCGGAATAGACAACACAATACCCTCGAAGGGAGTAAATAACAATAACACAAATAGCACCACGATAAATAATGCTTCAACCATTGAGATTGCTACTGATGCCACTGCGCCTGAAGTAGCTAACATTGAAGTGAAAAATATCACGCGGGTAAGCGCAACAATAACTTGGACCACCAACGAGAATAGCTCAAGTTTAGTCGAGTATGGCACAACCCAGAACTACGAAATAGATAAGCAATTTGAGCCCAGTCTTATTCAAAATCATGTCATTTCACTAACAAACTTAGAAGAAAATACTACCTATCACTTCAGGGTTAAGTCACAAGATCATACGGGAAATGAAGCTGCGTCTGAGGATTTCTTTTTTTCAACATATAAACAATACTCGTTAAAAGCGCTAGATAATATTGGTGCACTGTATGGCAACCCTGTCGGTATAACAACCGATCAAAAAAATCTTTGGCTCATGTTTGGAGCCTACAATGCCATGGAGCATAAGCTCGTGTACTATAATCCTGATTCTAACGAGATTATCAAGTCATTTGACTTTCATAATCTCATTGAGGCCTTAGGCACGGGGGTATATGGCATTACTTGGGACGGAGCAAGTATCTGGATTTCTGTTTCAGGTAATACCAATAAACTTGTTCAAGTAGACCCAAACTCTGGCGAAATCCTAAAAACATGGTCAAGTCCGGTGACTCTTGGCCCCTCAGACTTAGCTTGGGATGGAAGTTCTATTTGGGTATCCTCTGGTACGGGGCAAATTTATTTCATTAATCCCTCAAACGGAAGTTCATCTACTTTTCTGAAGAAACTACCCAGAGATAATGGGATAGCAATACAAGGTGATGAGGTGTGGGTAGGTAATCTCTTTAATGGAAATGTCAATATTTATAACAAAAAAACGAATACGTTAATTCAAAGTATGAAAAAGGCTTTTCTTCAGAACGGCAATTTTTGCTTTTTTAAAGGAAAGGTGGCAGTTGTAAATAGCGCAGGGATTCAGTTCTACTCAATTGAGCAGTCCTCCTGATGACATGCCAAATCAATCTAAGCTCACTATAGAAATATCAATAATAAACAAGTATACTTCTAGTAGGTAATTACCTTGTAGTCCAGTTCCTGCGAGATAGCGTCGCTGCCTGCGGCCTCCGCGTACTCCAAAATGGAGATCGCTTCGGCCTTCAGCAGCGTGCCCCTTTCTCGGCGAATCAAAGATTCGCCGAGGATCAACATAGTCACCGTCCGACGGTTTTAGACCGTGCCATGGCGGAGGAGTGCCGGAGTGGTTGAACGGGCCGGTCTTGAAAACCGGAATACCTGAAAGGGTATCAGAGGTTCGAATCCTCTCTCCTCCGCCATGGCACGGATCTCGCCGACGAACAACAAACGAGCAGTTCCAACCTAACGCCAACACGTATGACCAAACCCGATCACGGCAAGCTTCTCCTCGATTGGATCTTCCCATCCTTCGTTCGCCCGGTCCGAAGTCGTCGTTGGTATACCATCGCTGGACTCATTGGTGGAGGCAGCCTCTTCTTTGCCATCTTTACCTTGAATTTCCTCTTTGCAGTCATCCTTGTCGTCATCACGATCATTCTTGTCATGCAGGCGCGAACACAACCCCAAAACGTTCACATCGGCTTTTACGAGGACGGAGTAGAAATTGGGCAAGACTACTATCCCTACGATGAATTCAAAAACTTCTGGATCGCCTACAAGCCGCCCGAGGTAAAAAAACTCTACCTCACCTTCCGAAATGCGCTTCGGCCGATGCTCATCATCCCTTTAGAATCAGAAAATCCGTTGACCATCCGGAAAACCCTTCTTGAGTACCTTCCTGAAGACCTTGAGAAGGAAGATGAGACAACAACCGAGGCGCTTGGCCGCCTCTTGAAACTCTAGCGAGAATAGGGTAAGGTCCCCTGGTATTTCGCTACACCCTGGATTCGTCTCGGGATTTCCCGAAACGAAAACAGGAGACGCGGCAGGGGTCAAAGAGAAGGCAATGCTTTCTTCGCGGCCTCTGCTCGCGGACGATTCCCGGGGACAATACGATATTGGGCGGCCGTAGCTCAGTGGATAGAGCATCAGCTTGCGGAGCTGGGGGTCGCAGGTTCAAATCCTGCCGGCCGCACCAATCGCGACGAAGACCCGCGTCGGAGATCATCCGGAACGGGTTTTTGAG
>CAZWTD010000022.1:0-20111 GCA_964637345.1 uncultured Gammaproteobacteria bacterium | reverse complement strand
GTTTCGACTTTCGCGTCTTTCATTACTGAGCCCTGGGCTGTATCACCGCGAGTGGCGTCAACCGTTTCAACAACCTTAAGCTCGATCTTTTTTGGAATATCGATTGCAACTGGTTTCCCGTCGTAGTTCATCACGTCAACCTCTTGTCCGTCCTTCAAGTACGGACGCCGGTCGGCAATCTGAGCGACTGGGAGCGTAAATTGATCGTAGGTCGTCGAGTCCATAAAGGTCGCCTCGCTCCCGTCATCGTAGAGGAAGCTGGCTTTCGTCCGGGCCAGGTCGGCGGAGTCGACTTTATCGCCCGGTTTAAAGGTTTGTTCGATTACCCGGCCGTCGATCAGGTTACGAAGTTTTGTTCGCATAACCGGCTTGCGCTGGGCTGTGCGCATGAACGACGCGTCAACGATCATGTAGGGCTGGTTTTGAATCGTAATGACGACGCCGAGGCGGAGGTCGGTGAGTTTCTGGAGTACCATGCGCGGGAAATTATTTGACGACGAAGGGGATAAGCGCCATGAAGCGAGCGCGCTTAATCGCCTGGGAAAGCTTCCGTTGGTGGAGAAGGCAAGTTCCCGAGCGCCGGCGGGGTACAATCTTCGAGTAGGAAGACGTAAAACGCTGGATGAGGCGGGTATCCTTATAGTCGATTTCGCTGAGCGCGTTGACGCAGAAGTGGCAGACGCGCGGGGTGCGAATCGCGTTCGTTCGATCGTTCCTATTAGAAGGGGATTTCTTCAACATTGATTTCTTCGTCAGATGGTTGTTCAGAAGCTTGGGTAGGGAGGGAGTTGTCTTCGGAGCGAGGCGCGCCGGCGCGGTCGAGGAGAATCATGTTCTCAGCGACAATTTCCGTTCGGTTTCGCTTGTTGCCGGACTGGTCGTCCCAGCTTCGCGTTTGGAGCCGGCCTTCGATAAAGGTTCGGCTGCCCTTTTTCAAGAACTGGGAACAGGTTTGGGCGAGCGCGCCCCAGGCAACAACATTATGGAATTCGACCGCCGTCTTTCGTTCGTTTGTGGACCGGTCTTTCCAGACGCGGTTGGTCGCAACGCCAAAGGTGCAGACGTTTTGTCCGCCCGGAGTCGAACGCGATTCTGGATCGCGGGTTACGTTGCCGATGATCATGGCTCGATTGAAGTCCATAGTCGTTCGTTAGTTGATGGAGATCCGAGGGTCGGAACCAGCAATTTACTTAATAATGTCGTCGGTCAGGAGCTCGTCGAGTTTTTCGTCGAGCTTTTCAAGCGAAGCCTTTCGCTCCTCCTCCGTCTGTGGGACAGGCGCGGGTTCCGATTCAACCGGCTTCATTTCAGCGGTCTGGGCCGCGGCTACGCGTTTCGCGCGGATGCGTTCTTGGAGTTCTCGTTCCCGGGCGACGACTTCAGGATTGCGGATAATTCTGCGGACGACTTGGTGGCGGAGAATAGACTCCATTTCAAGTCGAAGGCCAGCTTCGAGTCCGTGTAATTTCGTCGGGTCGAGTTCAAATTCAATGAGCTCGTAAAAGCCGTTCTTCTGGTGTTCAACCGGGTAGGCAAGCTTTCGCTTTCCGAGGTGTTCTTCCCGCTCAATCCGTCCGCCCGCGTCTTGGATCCGTTTCGCGACGCCGGTCGCTTGGGCTGCAGCTTCTTCGTCGGTCAGGTTGGGGTTGATGAGTAGGAGGATTTCGTAGTGGTTCATAGAGGTAAAACGCCGAGATCACTGAACGAGACCGCGGGCGAGAAGGGCTACGGGGGTCCCGTTCAGGGTGTGCCCCGCTCAAGGGCGGGACGACCGTAGATAAGTTATTGAATTGGCTTTCGCACACTAGCACGGGGTTCTCGGCTTGGCAAGACCCAGACTAAAAGCATGGTACAATGGGGTCCTATGCCCGGCCTTCTCTTTATCTTGGGTCGCGAACCGCTTCTTTCCGGGGCGGAGCTTGATGCGGTTTTAGGTCCGAAAACACGGACAGTAACCGATGCGCTTTTTATGGATCGAGCGCTCTTTCTCCCTGGCTCGGACCGTTTGGATGCCGTTGAGCTGATTCAGTCGCTCGGTGGGACAGTGAAAATTGGTCGCGTACTTGGAGTTTTTGAAGGACTCGGGTCGATGCGGCAGGCCTTGCGCTCGTCGACTTGGCTCCGAGAGGCCTTGCCGGACCTTCGTCATCGCGTTGAGTTCGGCGTCAGCGTGGTCGGCTTTTCCTCAGCACAACGCCTGAGCGATGAGCTCGGACATTCGGTCAAACGATCGCTTGAGGAGCTGAACCATTCTGCGCGCTGGATTCAAAGCAAAGACGGCGAGCTTTCGAGCGTGGTGGTCGCGAAGAATGGATTGATGACAAAAGGTGTTGAAGTTCTCGTTGCGTGTTTTGGTCGTCGCTTCGTCATTGCGACAACGGTCGCGGTCCAGCCATTCCGCCAATGGGGCGAGCGAGACTACGGTCGACCGAGCCGGGACGCGAAGAGCGGAATGCTTCCGCCGAAGCTCGCTCGGATGATGGTGAACCTTACTGGTGCGCCGACGTCTGGTTTTCTCCTCGATCCCTTTTGCGGTTCAGGGACCGTCCTTCAGGAGGCCTGGCTTCGGGGGTATCGGAAACTTGCTGGCTCGGATATAAGCGAGAAGGCTGTTCACGACAGCGGAAAGAATCTGGCCTGGTTGAAGGCGAAGATTCCTGTCGTGCAGCGTGATGCCGGGAAGCTCGCAGGCGCCTTTTCGAACCAGTCGATTGACGCGATAGTGACAGAGCCCGAGCTCGGTCCGCCAATTCCGATTCGAACCGAGCGAGAACTCCATCGTCGCATAGATGGATTGACGATGCTCTACCGTCGTTTTTTGAAGAGCGCGGCACCGCTTCTTGCGCCGCGGGGGAGAATTGTGATGGCCTGGCCCGTGTTCCATCTTGGAAACCAGATGGCGCACCTAGCGATGCGCGAGGTGGTTCCGCCGGAACTGCACCTCGTCTGGCCTTTTCATGATTGGCTTCCGAGGACGGCTCGTCAGACGCTTCCCTACGAACGACCGGGCCAGATTGTTGGTCGGGAAATTGTGTTACTAGAGAAGCGGAGCGCGCCGCGTCCGGAAGATGGGCGTTCTCCTTACTATGTTCAGAATCGAGCCGGAAAACGAGTGATGCCGCGCCGACCTTTTCGTCGCTCGTGATCACGGGGAAAGAAGAACAGCCGTCCGCGAGAGCGAACGGCTGTGAAGATGCGAGCCGAAGGACTACGCAGCGTACCGGCGCGCAACCGGCCTCCACCAGGTCAGTGGGGGGCGGCGTTTTGTCGACCGGTGTGCCGCGAGAAGATGATGGGCGAGGATCCGGCGAGCCAGGCCCGGCGACTTCCGAACAAGCGGCTGCCGCCCGTAGCGATACTCCGTGAAGAGCGTCCTTCGTTTTGTGGCGATCATACGACCCTTTCTCTGCGGTGAGACAAATCCGCCTCATCGCCACGTGGTCCGAGGTTGTGAGGGTGCCGAGTCTCCCTCCGAAATCTACCTGTAGTGTACTGCGTTTAGGCGCTAGGTCAATGTTGGTTCTCCACAGCGGTTGCTTCAAGACTCGAAAGGAGGTAGCGTGAGCCTATGGAAGAACGTTTGCAAAAGTTCATCGCCCGCTCAAGCCAGTTTTCTCGGCGAAAAGCCGAGGAGCTGATCCTCGCCGGGAAGGTGACGGTCAATGGAGTATTGATTACGAAGCTTGGATCAACGGTCGATCCGGAGCGCGATGCGGTCATTGTACTTGGGAAAAAACTCGAATCCCAGGTTTCTCTTCGATACATCGCACTCAATAAGCCGATCGGCTACGTCTCGACCCGAGCCCGTCTGAAAGGCGAACGGTCGGTCTATCAACTCGTTCCATCGTCGCAAGAGCTGGTCATCGCCGGTCGACTTGATACGGACTCTGAAGGGCTCTTGCTCCTGACGAATGACGGTGCGCTTGTCCAAGAGTTGACCCACCCCAGCTTCGAGCATGAAAAAGAGTACGAAGTTTCGACGACTCGGCCGTTGCTTGATTTCGATGTTGATCGATTGAAGCGGGGAATCCGTTTGCGTGAGGGTTGGGCAAAAGCTGATCGCGTCGAGCGCGTGAATTCGAACACAGTTCACTTAACGCTTCATCAAGGCTGGAAGCGTCAGATTCGCCGCATGCTTGGAAGTCTCGATTATGAAGTGAAGCGACTTCGACGCGTTCGAATCGCAAAACTTGAACTTGGGGATTTGCCCGCAGGGAAGTGGAAGGCTGTTTCGCGCGATATGCTTACTGAGTAAAGAAGAGCCGCGCACCGTAGGACAGATGCGCGACTCGAATGAGCTTGGGGAAGTTTAGGATTGACTCCCGCTTCCATTGCAGAGGCCGCACGTTACTCTGAACGCGACTTGGCCCCAGTAGGTCCGGACCCGGAAGCCGATCCCGGAGCAGCCCGGGCACGGGTTCGATGCAGGCCGCGGCTTAAGGCCGGATCCGTAGCAGCGCGCGCAGACCTCCACCCCCATGATGCCGGGCATTTCCCCGATCCCCCGGCAGTCCGGGCAGAGCTCACGGTCCTCAGGCGCGGTCATGTGAAGCATTTGACCGACGCCCTGGCATTGGCGGCACCTGAAGAACAGGTCCTTGCCTTTTCCCTTGCACGTTGGACAGAGCACTTTCTGTCGGCTCACCTGTTGAGTTTCTCGAATTTGAACCGGCGGACCGATCGTTACGACGTTCATCCTTCCCTCCTCTGGGTTTTGTGTTGCGATCGTAACGCAAGATACTAGCAATAAATATGTCCTAAGTCAAGTCTATAGAAAAGCCAGGGCGCTGGATATTCTGTCAATGAGCTACAAAAGAAAAAAGCCGAGCTCCACGGGGCAGCTCGGCTCTTGCGAACGATCCACAAGGTGATTCGGTTTCCGCGAGGTATTCGCCCTTTTGGAATTTGTGGTTCGTCCAACTGGATGGAGGGCGCGGTCCTGTTCACCACACGCGAATTCGTCTGAAGGTGCACCCCCGCTCGTCGAGGTCAGGCGAGCCGGCATCAGGGTCGAATTCTCGTCTTGGCCCCAAGACTGTGTGCAGTGCCCGTCAGATGCGGGAGACCGCGCCCTCACGAAGGTACGAGGGCCTCAGCGTAGCACAAATGAAAGAGAAGGCAAGCGGGTCACTTGAAGGAACCCTCGTTTTTTGGTAAGAAAAGATCGTCCGCATCTTTCGCGGATTAGAGAGGAAGTTCAATGGACCTTTTCCTGTTTGAAAGGCTGAGGTGCTAGGGAAGAGCACTCTACCATCTTCCCAAACCTCTTACCCTTTGATCGTTCGTCTGTGGGGTGGTTCCCGCAAGGCCGATACCGGTGACGGCGAATCGAACGGGTGATACAAGCTCAATCGCGCAAGCGATTATAGGCGGTCGGCGCGATTGCGCTGACCGCCTCTCTTTTACGCGTTCACGTGAAAGTGGACCGTGTCTCCGTCCTGGATGATGTAGTCTTTCCCTTCCATGCGCATGAGGCCTTTTGCCTTTGCGTTGACTTCGGATCCAGCCTCGAGAAGCGTTTTCCAGTTGATGACCTCGGCACGGATAAAGCCTTTTTCGAAATCCGTGTGAATGACCGCCGCGGCCTGCGGAGCCTTCGTGTTTTTCGGAACCGTCCAGGCGCGGGTTTCTTTCGGGCCGGTCGTGAGCATCGTGATCAGGCCGAGGAGTTCGTAACTCGCCGTAATCAGCCGATCAAGTCCGCTTTTGCTCCAGCCGAGCTCCGAGAGCATTGCCTTTGCCTCTTCAGGAGTGAAATCGACAAGATCCGCTTCAAGTTTAATAGAAATTTTGATGCCGTCGGGGACTGCGGCGTTGTCGTGCTCGGCAACGTTGTAGACCGTGAGCATTGGTTTCATCGTCAAAAGGTTCATCCCCTTAAGCGAAGCGCGTTCATCGTCGCTGAGTTCAACTGAACGTGCCGGATTCCCCTCGTCGAGAGCGGCCTTCAATCGCGTGAAGAGTTCGAGTTGTTTAGCCGCTTCCTTGTCGCCGGTTCGAGTTTTTCCTTCGGCGAGTCCGATCGCGCGCGTGACTTGTTCAAGGTCGGCCATCGCGAGTTCGTAGAGGATTGTTTGCTGATCCGAGGCCGGATCAACTTTTCCCGCGACGTGAATGACATTGTCGTCTTCGAAGGCGCGGACGACGTGGCAGATCGCATCGACTTCGCGGATATTGGAAAGAAATTTATTCCCGAGTCCTTCGCCTTGGGAGGCGCCTTTCACTAAGCCAGCGATGTCGACAAATTCAATCGCCGTCGGAATCGTTTTTTCCGATTTACTGAATGCCGTGAGGAGGTCGAGTCGTTCGTCCGGGACGGCAACAACGCCGACGTTCGGATCAATAGTCGCGAAAGGGTAGTTTGACGTATCAACTTGTTTTTTCGTCAGCGCCTGGAAGAGCGTGGATTTTCCGACGTTCGGGAGGCCGACGATGCCGATGGAGAATGACATGGTGAAATGGTTACTAGTGACTGGTTGCGAGTTACAGGTGAACTGAAGAACGACTTAGTACAGCCTGCCACTAGTCACTTGTAACTGTCTTCATCCCCGCAATCCAACCATAAAATCAGGGAACACTCAAGGGCGCTGACGGAGCCGCTTGAGCGCTTCGGTCATATGTTGAAAGGCGATCCTCTTCGGCGTTCGATTAATCGGAAACCAAGCGAAATCAGCCACATCGTCCGCCGGGGTCAGGTCGTGGTTCTCCAATGAACAAAGAAAATAGAGGTTGAGCACGGTTGATCGGTGTCCTTGGTGCACATAATGATCAGAAAAGGAGCCAAAGTATCGCCGGACGCGTATTTGAACGCCGAGCTCTTCCTTTAGTTCGCGGACAATACAGGTCTCGCCGGTCTCGCCTGGCTCGAGAAAGCCACCCGGAAAATCCCAGTAGCCTAAGCGCGGTGCCCGAGCGCGTTTCACGTAAAGAAGCTTGCCGCTTTGGACGATAAGGGCGGTGGCGGCCGGAATTGGATTTTGGAAATGAATTCGATGGCAGGCACGGCAGCGGAAGTGATGACCGGCAAAGGTTTCGAGCGAACCGCCACAGCGGAAACAGTGGGTCGGCATATTTAGAGGCGCTGTTGGGTTTGTTGGGCAAAGAGTTCAACTGTCGTTCGGAGGAGCATCGCGACCGTGACTGGGCCAACACCGCCCGGAACGGGGGTGAGCCAAGCCGCGATCCCTTCGGAAGATTCGGCATCAAGGTCGCCGACAATTCGCCCATCCGCAAGCCGGTTAATACCGACGTCAATGATCACTGCTCCAGGCTTTAGATCTCTCCCTTTTAAGAATTCGCTTTGGCCGTAGGCGACGATGACGATGTCTGATGCAGTCGTGATTGGATGGTAGGGATCGCCGGCTTTTACAATGAGCGGAGTCGCTCCTTTTTTACGAAGCACGGTTGCGAATGGCTCGACGAAAGCATCGGCGTTCGCGAGGAGGGCGACTTTTTTTCCTCGGAGTCCGACCTTGGTTGATTTGATCAACTCAAGTATAGCTCGAATTAAGCTCGGCGGTTCGAGGTTTTTTCCGGCGACCGCGTCGGCAATATTTTTTGGGTGAAACCCGTCGACGTCTTTGCGCCAGTCAATTGCCGAGATGATTCGATCTTCGTTTAGGTGACGCGGCAGGGGAAGCTGAACGACGATGGCGTGGGTTTCCGGGTCAGCATTCAAGGATTCGAGCTGTCGTATGATGTCCGCTTCGAAGGTGTTCGGCCGGAATCGGAAGAGCTGAAAACGAATACTGAGTTCGCGGCAAGCGCGTTCCTTCACCCGGACGTAGACCTCAGAAGCCGGATCGTTTCCGACAAGGATAATCGCGAGGCCGGGTTGTCCGCGTAGTGTCGTAAGACGAACAGCCAACTCGTCCAGAATCGAACGAGCGACGCGTTTTCCGTCTATGCGTTTTGTCGTCATTCTCCGTAGGTCAGTCCGGGGTAGAGTGGGAATTGCGCGGTAAGCACCTGAACCGTCTGTTCAGTCGCGAGACGGACCGCGTCATCGGTTGGGTGCGTGAGGAGCTTGATGATAGCGTTTCCGATCATCTCCATCTCCGCTTCTCGCATCCCTCGCGTCGTGAGCGCCGGGGTCCCGAGCCGGATGCCGGATGGATCCATCGGTTTGCGCGGGTCATCCGGGATCATGTTTTTGTTGAGGGTGATGTGGACGGAGTCGAGGAGTTCCTGCGCCTGCTTTCCGCTGAGGCCGAGCGGAGTGACGTCCGCCAGAATGAGGTGGTTTTCTGTCCCGCCGAAGCAGAGGTGTAGCCCGCCGTCAGCGAGCGTTTTGGCGAGGATTTGGGCGTTCGCTTTGATCTGTTTTGCGTAGGCCTTGAACTCAGGCTGGAGGGCTTCGTTGAATGCAACTGCTTTCGCGGCAATGTTGTGCTCATGCGGGCCGCCTTGAAAGCCCGGAAAAACGGCCTTATCAATTTTTTTTGCGTACTGCGCCTTACACATAATCATGCCGCCGCGCGGCCCGCGAAGGGTTTTGTGCGTCGTGGTTGTGACCACATCAAAAAGCGGAACCGGGTTGTTCATTTCCCCGGCTGCGATGAGCCCGGCAATATGGGAGACATCGGCCATGGTTAAGGCTCCGACCTCGTCTGCGATCGCTTTCACCTGCGCGTAGTCGATTTCTCGAGAGTAGGCCGAGTAGCCGACGAGGATGAGCTTTGGCTGGTGCTCTTTCGCGAGTCGGCGAATCTCGTCGTAGTCGATGCGTCCGTCAGTTGTTGTTTTGTAGCGAATGAAGTTGAAGAGCTTGGCCATCCAGGTGACAGGATGTCCGTGGGTGAGGTGGCCGCCGTGCGAAAGATCCATCCCGAGGATAGTGTCGCCCGGCTCGAGGAGGGCGGAGTAGGTGATGATATTCGCCGGTGCGCCTGAAAGGGGTTGGACGTTCGCGTGCTCAGCTCCGAAAAGCTTTTTGGCGCGGTCAATCGCGAGTTGTTCGACCGTATCAATGTGTTCGGTTCCGCCGTAGTAGCGGTTGCCCGGGTAGCCTTCCGAATACTTATTCGTGAGAACGGAACCTAGAGCGCGAAGAACGTCGAGAGAAACAAAGTTTTCTGACGGAATAAGCTCGAGCCCATTGCGCTGGCGCTCGAGTTCGGCGTTCATTGCTTGAAGGATGCGGTCGTCGTGCATAGCTATTTGAGTGTAATCTGGCTCGCTTTTTGCCGCAAGCGCCAGAGACCAGCCAACCCAGCAGAAATAAGGAGCCCGCTGACAAAGAGCGGGAGGCGGATACCAACGACATCCGGCGTTGGATCGGTTCGAAAAAGTTCGGCAATGATGCGACCGGTTCCGGCCAGGAGGAGATACAGAAAGAAGATTCGTCCGTCTCGCCACTTGGTTTTGGGTGATTGCTTGATTCGTTTGTAGACCCAGAGGAGAAGTAGCACGCCGAGAAAATCGAAGGCTGATTCATAGAAGAAAACCGGGTGGAAGTGCGAGGACGTGAGCGCATCAATCGGGCGAAACGCAGGGTCGATCGGAATGCCCCAGGGTAATCCGGTTGGACGACCAAAAAGCTCTTGGTTGAAAAAGTTTCCCCAGCGTCCAATTGCTTGGGCGAGGAGCAGGCCGGGCGCGACACAGTCGGCGAGACGGCCCAGCGGAAGCTTCGCGCGGCGAGCGAGGAAGAAGAAGGCGAGACCTCCGAAGAGGAGTCCGCCGTGGATCGCGAGCCCGCCGTGCCAGAGTTTGAGAATTTCGCCGGGGTTGGCGGCGTAATACCCAGGCTCGTTGAGGACGTGATAAAGCCGTGCGCCGAGAAAGCCGATGACCGTCGTCCACAGGAGTACATCGAAGGTCGTTTCAAGCGTAAGGCGAGCCCGGCGAACAAGCCGGAGCGTGAGCATCATCCCGAGGCCGGCTCCGAGGGCGAGAAGAAAACCGTACCAGCGGATCGTGAATGATCCTAGAGTAAGAAGGTCAGCCGACGGGGGCGAGGAAAACCAAGCATCCATAGGAAATAGTGTAGCATGGCTTGATCGAGTTTTCAGTTCGCGCTACCGTGCTGTTGTCGTTGCCTGATGCATGCCGGGGTGGTGAAATTGGCAGACACGCCAGGTTTAGGACCTGGTTCCCGCAAGGGAGTGGAGGTTCAAGTCCTCTCCCCGGCACCAGTTAGAAAATGTGCGAAATTCAGGCGCGATGCGCCACCCTTTTGCGCCGGAAAACCGGAGCGTTTTGCTTTTCAAAAGAAAGTTCGAGCCGATATTTTTCAATGAAAGCCGAAGGGATGCGGGGTCGCGCGATTCTGCTTCATATTTAGCCTGTTTGCTGGCAATAATGAATTCTTTCATCGGTTCGAGCCACGGACTGCCCTTGCTCTGGATTTCCCGTACTTGCTCCTCGAAACCGACCTTTTCCGTGAGTAAGGTTTCTTTCTTGGCAATATACTCGGCAGTCGTGATCGAACCTTCGAGCTTCGCGTCTAAGAGAACATCGAGCTTCGTAGAAAGTGCGGCAATCTTTTCTTGGATGCCCTTTGACTGCTCCCGTGCGGCTCTTTGTGCGACTTCTTTCTCACGCTCAACCTCTTTGAGCATATTGTCAGCCCAATCGTCAGGGATCGAGTGGTTTTTGAGCGTACTTCGTATTTGCTCAATCAGGGCTTCTTCCCGCAAATAGCCTTTTTCCTCGCACAATCCCTTTTTCTTGGTGCAGTGGTAATACGCATGACCTTTCTGCCGCTCTGCCGTGACGTAGCAGCCGCACGAGCCGCACTTCATTAGACCCAATAATGCGAAGCTCGGGTTTTTGGATTTTCTCGCGCGACCCCGCTTCTTTTGTACGTCTTGCACGCAATCAAAAAGTTCTTTGGTAATCAATGGTTCATGCGTGCCTTGGTGAAGTTCTTTGGTAAACCTGAACAGGCCGCAGTAAAACGGGTTAGACAATAGGTTATGAATCCGGCTGGGCGCTATTGGTTTGTCTTTGTGGCCGGTTAAGCCTTGTTCCTTGCACCAGTCGGAAAGCGCATATAACGTCCAGTCACCAGTCGCATACATTTCAAATACCTTTTTCACATACGGCGCTTTGTCTTTGTCGATCAGGATTTTCCGGCTCTTGGGGTCGTTGTAGTAGCCAAGCGGCGCCCAGCCGGGGAATTCCCCGCGACGTAACTTTTGACGAATACCCCGTTTTACATTCTCGGAAAGGTTATCGACATAATATTTCGACTGGCCAAAGGCGATATTGAGCATGAACTTGCCCTGCGGCGTGTTCTCAAACCAGAAGGTCGGGAACTTCAACGCTTGTATCTTTCCGGTATCGGTCAGATAGATGACCTTTCCGCCATCGATGGGATTGCGTGCAAGACGGTCAGGATGCCACGATATGATCCCTTCGGCTTCTCCTGATTCGATTCTCTGTAGCATTTGGCCGAAGATGATCCGGCCCGGTTCTTTGGCGGTTTTAGCCTCGTGAAACGAGGCGACGATTTCAAGTTTTTCTTTGGCGGCAAATTCTTTCAATTCAACAAGCTGTGCTTCAATCGAAAGCACTTGCCGGTCTTCCTCATCTGTTGATTTCCGAGCGTAGAGAAAGTATCTCATGCATTTGAGTTAAGAAGCCCCGCGCCCGCCCTCCCCGCCAGTAGGCGGGGGAAAAGCAAAACGCTCCGGTTTTCCGGCGCAAAAGGGTGGCGCATCGCGCCTGAATTTCGCACATTTTCTAACTGGTGCGGGTTTTATGCGAAAATCCGAACCGAATTCCTGGGCGGCGGCTGACGCCCCCGTAGCCCCCGCCAGCCGCCGCCCGGGGCGCGCCTTTGCAAAACCGCCAAAGAACCCGTGAAAAATATCGGCTCGAACTTTATTTTGAGCGGGCGCTGGGCTTTTTTGTTGCATAAATAAGTCCATTTTGGACTAATCCATTTCGGATTTTAGCATGAGAATATTGACTTTACAAATGCATGAAATCCGGAATATACTCAAAAGAGCACAAGCTTCTTATCAAACGACTTGTCCAGGCCCGAAAGGAGGCTGGTTTGAGTCAGATCGAGGCAGCCAAACGGCTTAATCGAAGCCAATCATATATTTCCAAGATCGAAGTGGGTCAGAGGAAGATTGATGTTATCGAGCTTAAGGCGATGATAAAAATATATAAAAAACAAATTTTTGACTTTATTAAGTAAACGATTATGTTCTGCCCAGATTGCGGTCAAAAAAACTTAGATGCCGCGAACTTTTGTAAAAAGTGTGGTCAAAGTCTAGGTCATATACAAAACTCATCAGCAGGTCAGATAAATCATGTTAGCAAAATAACACGGCAGGGAATTTATCAGTGTACAAGTTGCGGACACGAAGGCCCGGCTAGAAAATTTTCTCTTCATCCCTGGAGATGGTGGCACTACCTTACAATTTTTTTAGTGTTTCCTTTTGGGTTGCTTTATACCTATTCTCACACTGGTATTCATAATCAATGTGCAAAATGTAACAGCACAAAAATAAAAAGAGTGCGCTATGAAAATTTGCCGAAACCAGAGGCGCCAACAGATCATGATACGATACGTAATTCATTCCATAGAAAAACGGCAGGGGTTCTTATTATTATTCTTCTGATCCTCGGTATTATTGGTGCTGTAACTGAAGAAACATATACTCCTGAGAATGAATCAACGTCGATTACAAATAGTAGTCTTACAGAAATTCAAATAGCCGATTACAACGAGGGCTATAATAGTGGATACGCAGATGGCCGAGGCGTAACTTCAAAATTTGGAGATAACTATGTAGCTCCAGCCACAGTTGAACGCCGTGGTGAATACGCTCTAGGCTATTTAGATGGTTTTGTTAAAGGCTGTAATGAAGGAAACTTTGACTGTACTGAGGCAGAACAACTGCTTGAGAGAATATCAAATGGGGAAGAGCCGCCTGAGACTTTACTTCAATAGTAATGACTATTCCCGCAATAACACGGGTTGAGCTTCTGCAAAGATTTCCATTCAATAACTTTGAAGATTTTAGAAAATCAATCATCACAAGCTCTGCACGCATAGGGGTAGATCGTGGCGTGGCGTATCGTTGGGCTGGTGGTGGTATACACGCGTCAGGTTCTTTAAAGATTCAAGTAACACTATTAGCGTTATTACCTTTTCTGACGGCGATCAGTTACGTCGTTTATCTGGTAGTCACTAAGAACTGGCTTTTGTTGTTGACTGTGCCAGTACTGCTTATTGCTTATTTTGTCTTTCATCCCAGCTCAGCAGCAATTTTTGGAGTAATTAGAAGCCTATTTATTGGTCTATCGTTCTTGGGTCTTTTTTACGCCTTATTTAGTGATAGAAATGGTCTGCTAGCCTTCACTCTGTCACTGATTATTATCTGGTACTCAGAAAGAAAAGTATATCAGCAATCGGTTAAACATCTAATTGATGCTATTACACAGCATGAGGACCTTTTATGTATTATGTGGCAAATAAAATCAATGAACATTGTTTTCCCAAATGGGAACGAATACTGGGGTGATTGGAAAGTCGAAAACGGTCAAACATATTATTATAAACAAGCCGATGAAATTGAGTATGCCACAAGCACACAAAAAACAGTGACCAAAAATACAAAAAGGAGCAAAAAGAATTTTTGCACAAATTGTGGTAAACAGAACGAACAAAGCAGTCAGTTTTGCATTTTTTGTGGTAATCCGATTAAGAATTTATCATGATATTTTGGATTATTTTCAGTTTTTTTCTTCTCCTTGGTATTTGGCAATCCTTCATGAATGGAACACACTCACGGCTTGTTGGAGGTGTATCAATTTGGATCGCAATAATCATGGTAGTGGTAAAAATTGTTATCGCAATCTTTTAAATGGTTGACAAATTAGAAAAAACTAGTAAGATTGCGCTTCTTAGCTTCGTGCTTGTTTATAGCTTCGTTATTTTCATAACTTTTGTCTGTATTTCAATCAAAACCAGTTTTCAAGTCTATATTATTGCAATTCTGTTAGATATATTGGTTATTCCGACATCATTTGTATTAATTGACCTCTCAGGCGGATTGAAAAAATATTTTATGAAGTGGCAAAAGATACCAAAACATATTCACTATTTATTGGTGATAGTGATTGGCTCAGTGATTGGTCTTATGAGTTACAAAGTTCTAATCCCAGCACTTAAGAAAGAGTATGAACGAACGAAGTAAGTTTACATTGATTGGCTACGTTGTTTTGGTACTAGTCGCAGTACTGAGCACTTTTTTAGCTATATATTTCGTTAACAACACAAAGCAAACCAATACAAACACGAACGATGAGGTCCCAATTAATATTAACGCAATCGATCTTAATAATCTAAATATCAGCACGGAGCCTACAGATTTTGAAAAATACATTCAGCTGAAAAATAACAGCAAATCAATCACAGTAAATGCAAAACGGATAATCTCGCCTCAGTTCACATCAGATAATCAAGAGGAGAATAACAAAATCGCATTAAATTTTTTGCAAAGTAATTCTTTGACTCTCGTTTCAACAGGAAAGATCACCAGCGGTTATCTTTATATTAAAGCTGGAGCAGGCACAACAGATGACGTTGGTCCCCTTTCACCAAAAGAATCTACATATATTTATCTCGGTAATAAAGGCGGTCATTTGTTTAGGCCAAAATCTCTAGTAAGTACACCATCAGAGGAGGGCTATACCCAATATCTTTATGATCTTAAGAATATAGCCTTCACCTCCATTCCTTATAGCGATGATAATAGAAGTAATATCGATGACTGGTTAGAACGCCTAAACGTGCCAGGAAATAATTTTATCGGTGGTTTTGTCTCTTCTACTCGTTTTGGTGTTATTGAGGAAATCACCATTGCCTATGATGGCGATGGAGAGTTGACAATCAGGTAAGTAGAATTTGCCGCCAAGCGGGCGAAGCCCGCAGCCCAGCATAAGCTGGGCAGAAAAACTTGAAATCATCCAAAGGCGCGCCCCGGGCGGCGGCTGGCGGGGGCTACGGGGGCGTCAGCCGCCGCCCAGGAATTCGGTTCGGATTTTCGCATAAAACCCGCACCAACAAAAGAGTTACTGGCTGAGCCGGACCATGTTGCATAACGGCAGCGAGTCTCTTCTCGCCAACTAGAGGTCATCAACTTACCCCCCACCGTATTTTCGGTTCCTCGGATCCCAGTGAACGAGAAACATTGAGTCAATAAATGGCTATCCTTGGTACGAAAGGATTCCTTTATGCACAACAGATCTTCTTTCACACGCGTCGTCAGTCGTTATGGACGGAGAAATTTGGTATGCTGTGTATGTTGTGTTATATAACGACTATCTATGCCGACGAAAAAAACCGTATTAGTAGTTGAGGATGAGCAGTCACTTCGGAAAGCATTACTCGAACGTCTACTCGGTGAGGGATTTGAAGTTGTTGAGGCTGCTGATGGGGAGGATGGGGTACTCCGGGCACACGAACATCATCCTGATGTGATTCTCCTCGATGTATTGATGCCGAAATTGAATGGATTTCAGGTTCTCGAAAAACTCCGTGCCGATCCTTGGGGAAAGACGGTTCCGGTTATCATGCTCACCAACCTCGGTGAAGGAGTGAACCAAACAAAAGCCCAGCAATTCGGTGTTGCTGAGTATCTTGTGAAAAGCCAGACGACTCTTGAAGCAATTATTGAGAAGATTCGAATCCATCTCGGCGTTTCTTCATAGCGAATCGCCCCACGGGAAGCCGTGAGGCGATTGGTTGGAGCTAGATGATGCCGAGCCGATCGAGCAGGCCAGGCACGGGGTGTTTCGTGCAGGTGCATGGAGATGGGAATGGGTTGGCCGCCGCGAGACTGCAGAGCGTCTCGAATAGCGGGCCCCCGACTTCGCGACCGATCCGTTCGATCTCGTCCTGGCTTGGGTGATGCGACAATGAATCCGTGATGATCGCAGCTGCGGTGTAGCACAGGCCGAGCTCGGAACAGCAGTATGCCTCGGGGAGAGCGGTGTGCATACCGACGATCGAGACCCCATCTCGACGCAACATCCGGGTATCCTCATCTGATTCGAATCCAGGCCCGCGCGTGATCTGGAGTACGCTGGATGCACAACTGACGAGACCGCGCTGGTGGAGTGCTTCGACGAGCGTATCATGCGGATTGCTACAGAACACCCGACCCTTCGGCTGATGAAATGCGGCGCCGGAATCTTCGTCGGCCAGGGTGAGAATCCCGAATTCGGGAGTCCGATGGTCCGTAGGAAGCACGACGCTGCCGACCGGGAGGTCTTGCGGCGTGCCGACCGCGGTCACCGATAGAATGCGACGCACCCCGAGCTTGGCGAGCGCCACGGTGTTCGGGCGTGGGTCAAGGAAGCGACTGATCCCGTCACGGTCAACGTAGTGAGGGAGTCGCCAGCGCTTTTCCCTGAGAGGTGCGTGTGCCGCGTGTCGGTTCAGATGGATCAGGCGTACGCCGTCTCGTTCGATCTGTTGTACGAAGACTGGTCCCCACGGCGTTTGAACCAGTCGTCCTTCGAAAACGGGTATCAGGGTTGAGAGGTCGTCGAAGCCGGTTCCGGTAATAATGCCAATGTGCGTGTCCATACCTACCCTCCAGTATGGGTTTGGTTTCCTTTTGCTACGCAATGCAGGAAAATCCTATGGAATATCCCTCATTTCGTCAATAAAGGCTTGACGGAAGCGGCTTTGAATGTCCTGATAGGCCTTGACATGTGGAAAAGAAGGGTTTATACTCTTTACGAATTGAAATAAACCGCCATTGAGCAGTAACGCTTCTCGTATGGACCAGTCTCTTATCTCTAACGAAACCGACGGCTAAGCCGATACTTTTTGTTCGGCCTACGAGCCGCCGGAAGGCGGTTTTTCATTTCTCAGCGCTCCTTCAACAAAAAATTCATGATGCGAAGCTGGATGGCGACCTTTCGCCGCACGACTTTGCACCTTGAGTTTATGGAGGAGTCTACTCAGCCGTAGCTGGCTAGTGGGACGTGGTCCCGTATGCTTGAGCTCAAAAAGTGTCGGGCTGAACGTTTGCTCCTCCGCCAATGTCGCGCCGCGATGACCACGCCGTTTGGCATCGACGGCAAAGTCCAAGCGAGCACTTCTCGCGGCGCGACCCTTCCTTTCACCTTTGAACCGCTACGGGAATGACCTGGGCTTCGGCTCGGTCACTCCCGTGTCTGTTCAAGGGACGAACGTTGACAACTGAACAAGAGAAGTAAGAGGGTAATGCATCAATAGAAGGTAGTAAGTTCGTCCAATGAAGTTGCAAACCGTGCATCGAGTTGTCGACTCTGATGTTACGGTGAAGCACCAAAAGGGCGTACGGTGAATGCCTCGACACTGAATGACTATGAAGGACGTCGGAGCCTGCGATAAGCTTCGGGGAGGTGGCAACCAACCTGTGATCCGGAGATGTCCGAATGGGGAAACCCATCCTGATGGAAGATCAGGATATCGTGCTCTGAATACATAGGAGTACGAAGTGAACCCGGCGAATTGAAACATCTTAGTAGCCGGAGGAAGAGAAACGAAGCGTTTGCCTGTTTGAACGCTGTTCGTCTGTGCGCTTGCGTACGGGCCAGCGTTTCAATCAGCGCAAACATATTCCCGGAGTAGTGGCGAGCGAAACGGGACCAGCCAAAACTTATCGCGTTCTCTGCCGCAAGGCAGAGTGGGGTCCTAAGCCTACATGCGCGATGGGAGTTGTGAGTGAGTTACGTCCAAAGCTTAGGTGATTTGGGAGCAGAGTACACATCTTGTGTCTCTTCCCGGCTTCCGCCTTCGGGCGGATGGGAAGAGATTCATGATTCATTGCTAGGTGAAGCCGCTGGAACGCGGCGCCAAAGACGGTGACAGCCCGGTAACCGAAAGCGATGTTTAAAAGCTTTGCTGGTAATTCTACTCGAGTACCACGGGACTCGTGAAATCCTGTGGGAAACCGGGACGACTATCGTCCCAAGGCTAAATACATTCAGCGTTCGATAGTGAACCAGTACCGTGAGGGAAAGGTGAAAAGCACCCCGGTGAGGGGAATGAAATAGTATCTGAAACCGTGCGCCTACAAGCAGTGGGAGCTCCGTCGCAAGACGGGGTCACCGCGTGCCTATTGAAGAATGACCCAACGAGTTTGTCTCAAGAGTTGGTTAAGGCCGGGAGGCCCGAGCCACAGTGAAAGCGAGCGCGTCAGCGCGACATAATAATTCTTGGGACAAGACCCGAAGCCAGGTGAGCTACCCATGGCCAGGATGAAGCGCAGGTAAAACTGCGTGGAGGTCCGAACCCACGCGCCGTACAACACGCGGGGATGAGCTGTGGGTAGTGGAGAAATTCCAATCGAACTTGGCGATAGCTGGTTCTCCTCGAAATAGCTTTAGGGCTAGCCTCGTTTGCACCGGAACGGAGGTAGAGCACTGAATGGGTACGGATGGCGCAAGCCTACCGCACCCAACCAAACTCCGAATGCCGTTCCGTAGCCAAACGGGAGTCAGACCGTGGGGTCTAAGCTCCACCGGCCAAAAGGGAAACAGCCCACGACCTCCAGCTAAGGTCCCCAAATCTACGCTCAGTGCAAAGGAAGTGCGATGACTCTGACAACTAGGAGGTTGGCTTAGAAGCAGCCATCCTTTCAAGAAAGCGTAACAGCTCACTAGTCCAGTCGTCACGCGCCGACAATGTATAGGGACTTAAGCGTAGTACCGAAGCTGAGGATTTTCCGCCTTCGGGCGGAGAGTGGTAGAGGAGCGTTCCTGCAGCGACGAAGTCTCTCCGTGAGGAGGGGTGGAGTGGCAGGAAGTGAGAATGTTGGGATAAGTAGCACAACGGCGGGTGAAAACCCCGCCCACCGAAAACCCGAGGTTTCCTGGGCAACGCAAATCGACCCAGGGTAAGTCGGTCCTAAGGCGAGGCCGAAAGGCGTAGTCGATGGACAGCAGGTCAAGATTCCTGCACCACCATAGGATAGGCGATCGCCGACGCATCGTGAATGTCTGTGCGTATTCTGGTTACATACGCTTCTGCCGGGCCGCAAGGCTTGGCGGAACGAGAAGATCCCGCAAGGGTGAACCAAGACAGGTTGAAGCGGTGACAAGAAAAAGCGATCTACGTTTCCTGTGGTGCCCGTACCGCAAACCGACACAGGTGGGTAGCTCCGTAGTGGAGTAAGGTGTACGAGAGAACCCTCGTTTAGGAACTCGGCAAAACAGTGGCCGTACCTTCGGTATATGGCCTTCCCGATCGCCGCAAGGCGCATTGGGACACAGTGAATGACATCAAGCGACTGTTTATCAAAAACTTAGGTCCCTGCGAAACCGTAAGGTGATGTATAGGGGCTGATGCCTGGCCAGTGTCAGAACGTTAAGGGGAGGTGTGCAAGCACCGATCCGAAGCGCTGATGAACGCCGGCGGTAACTATAACCGTCCTAAGGTAGCGAAATTCCTTGTCGGGTAAGTTCCGACCTGCACGAATGGCATAACGACTTGATGACTGTCTCAACGAGGGACTCGGCGAAATTACAAGACCAGTGAAGATGCTGGTTACCCGTGGTTAGACGAAAAGACCCCGTGAAGCTTTACTATACCTTGGCATTGCACTAGGGTGCGCGGTGCTTAGAATACGTGGGAGACGTTGAAGGGCTGCCTTTGGGCGGTCTGGAGTCGACAGTGAAATACCACGCTCTGTGTGCTTTAGCGCTCACCAGCTCCCGTGAATCCGGGAGCAGGGACAGTGTCTGGCGGGTAGTTTAACTGGGGCGGTTGCCTCCTAAATGGTAACGGAGGCGTTTACAAAGGTTGGCTAGGCTCGGATGGAAATCGAGCGGGTCGTGCAAAGGCACAAGCCAGCTTTACTGCAAGGGGTACATCCCGCGCAGTTGCGAAAGCAGAACTTAGTGATCCGACCGTATACGTTCTTCGCCTTGTTGCCTCCTTGTGAGGTGATGAGGTGAAGAACCGCGTCATAGGACGGCGGAAGCTCATCGGACAAAAGTTACTCCGGGGATAACAGGCTGATCGGATCCAAGAGTCCACATCGACGATCCGGTTTGGCACCTCGATGTCGGCCCATCGCATCCTGGGGGTGGAGAAGCTCCCAAGGGTTTGGCTGTTCGCCAATTAAAGCGGTACGCGAGCTGGGTTCAGA
>CAZWTD010000021.1:0-20839 GCA_964637345.1 uncultured Gammaproteobacteria bacterium | reverse complement strand
ATGGTGAAGTCGGGGATCAAGGGAAAGCGGATCGTTGTCGTTGATCCGGCCGATCTGCCGAAGGCCCTTCGCTTACTCGCGGGCGATGACGAAACGCCGGACCAGACCTTTGCCTGGCTCTGGCACAAAGCGCTCGCGGCAGTCGTCGACTACTACGGGAAGCTCGTTCCCTTCCTGTACCATCTCGGGAATCCACTCGAGGATGGCGGGGCCTAGTCTGTTTGCTCAATACTCCCTCAAGCCCGGACCAGTTACTGGTCCGGGCTCTCTTGCTGTACAACGGGAAGGTGCTACACTCGAGTTGGGGGCGGAAACGAACAGCAAAAACGATTTCGCTTGTTTGTCCGCACCTTAAAAACGGGGAGGAGGTCCAGCCCATGAATTTTAGTTCTGAGCCGCCGTTGCTGTTTTCGAGTACAGCACACCCTATGCTGTCTCACGAGATCGCACGGCTCTACGGAACCACCTTGAGCGAATGTATCGTCGGCCGGTTTCCGGATGGCGAGATTAAGGTCCAGGTTGGGGTGAATGTCCGTGGACGGGACGTGTACATCATCGGTCCAACCAACGCGACGTCGACTGCAGCCGCTGACAACCTCATGGAGCTCTGTATTCTCGCTGATGCGATGCGCAGAGCGTCCACTGCTCGCGTGACCGCGGTAATGTCGTACTTCGGGTATGGCCGGGCTGATCGGAAAGACGACTCCCGGAAGCCAATCACCGCCCGGCTCGTTACTCACCTACTGCAAGAGTCGGGAGTGAACCGCTTCATCGCTATCGATCTTCACTCCCGGCAGATTCAGGGCTTCACCGATCTTCCCTTCGACAACCTTCATGCCGGTCCTGTGCTTCGCGAGCACATTCGGTCGCTGGGCCTTGATCGGCTTTATGTTGTTGGGGCGGACACGGGCGCTGGTCCGATGGCAAGGAAGTGGGGGCACCTTCTCGGCGTGCCGTCGACCGCGGCCGACAAGGTTCGGAAGGGAGATGACGACGTCGAGATCAGGGAAATTCGCGGCGAGCTCGAAGGGGCTGACGCGCTCATCATCGACGACGAATCTTCGACCGGTGTGACTGCGGTCCGGGTGGCGGAGTTCTTGGTAGGACGCAAGGTTCGGAGCGTCAGGTTCGCGGTCGTGCATCCGAAGTTTGTTGCCGGCGCCGTCGACCGGATTACGTCCTCGCCGATTCAGCAGGTGATCACGAGCGACACGGTTCCGACGGTTTCGCTTCCCAGTCAGTTCACGGTTTGCTCGATTGCCCAGCTCCTGGCTGCCGGAATCAAGGGAACCTACGAACAGTCCTCGCTGTCCGATCTCTTTGAAGAGAGAGTGCATCAGGGCTAGGGTTTTCGTGTCAGTTGCGCTTTCATGCGGCCGCATCCATCAGGTGCGGCCGCTCTTTCTATTCGATAAGAAGACCGCCCGGCGAGATGCGCCCGGGCGGGAGGTGCGGGGTACTATTGGTGCATGAGGCCGGCTGGGATGACGGCGGCGACCGAGAGGACGATTTCGCTTACGGAGTAGAGTACCGTCCGCCCTCGGTGATCGTCGCAGTTGGCGAGGTCGTAGAAGAGAAATCCGGCCATGATGAGTAGAGCCACGCCAGGGATGGCTATCAAGTCGGGATACCCCTCCCCGATCCTCGCGATGAGCAGGAGGATCAGCCAGCCAAGCGGCCAGCTTTCCATGATGATGATCGTGCGCCGACTCAGCAGGGTGTCGCCCTCAATTAGGCTGAAGATCGCGACGACGACTCGTGCCGCAGGAGCGGCGAACGTAAGCAGCAAGATCGCGATGACGAAGTTTTCGCCCCAGAGCATTCCACCAAGTCCGATGACTGCGGGCGGAATAAGAAAAGGCGCCCAGCCGCTCGTTCGACGGACGCGCGCGAGCGTTCCGACTAGAGTCGACACGATTCCCCCTTCCTGTCCGGATGATCTCGAAGAGCCAGTTTCGAGACGATCGTAATTGAATGAAGAGTCGTCGTCAAGCTTGTCGCCCACGGTCCAGAATGCTAGAGTTGAGACGTATTCTATGGGAAAAACGCAGAACGTCCACGGTCATACGGTTGAGTTCGAGGACGACGCGAAGCACGGCGTTGATTATCTCGATCATCGACTTGAATACCCAGAGGCCGAAGTCTTCTTCCGGGAGGCGAAAGCCAACCGAAGCGCAGAATTTGAAGACCAAGACGGCCGAGATTATTCACTACAATACAATTCAACCGGACGATATTCTGTCGTTCGGAGAAAAACGTCTTCTAGCTGGTTCTAATATATGGCACATCATCTGAAGCAAGAATTTGAGAAGCAAATGAACTGGCAGGATCGCCTGGCTGACAAGATAACAGGCTATGTCGGGTCAATGATGTTTGTATACGTTCACACGATATGGTTTGTCCTTTGGGTCATTTTGAATGTGGTAGCCTTTGAACAAGGCTGGGATCCCTACCCGTTCAACTTTTTAACGATGGTCGTTTCGCTCGAGGCGATTTTTCTTTCGACCTTTGTGCTCATTTCTCAAAATCGCCAAGCGCAGCGCGATAACATTCGCGACCAGCGCGATCTTGAAGTTGACACGAAAGCTGAACAGGAGATTCAGCGCATTCTCGTGAAGCTTGAGTCGATTGAGGCAGAATTAAAGAAGCGGTAATTCGTGGAAACGCTCGGAGAGATCACCCGAACGATTTATATCTATTCGGTGACTGCCGCGCCGGAGATTTTGGATTTTCTTGAAAACCAGGTAACGCGTTCCTATGTGAACGGACTCATGTATCGGGCGCGGCGCTGGGGCCGGGAAGAGTGCGAGATCAAAGGGAACCGCTATGAGGTGATTTATGATCGCCAATTCCACTACCACTTTCGTCGTTTGACGCAATAATATGCTTTCTCGGCTCAAACAGATGATTCGAAAGCTAGTTCCGCGCGAAGCACTCTTCGCGTATCATCGAAGCCGGGCCTGGCTAACCGCGCTCCGCTTTGGATTTCCCGCGCGCGGCCTGACCGTGATTGCCGTAACCGGAACGAACGGAAAATCGACGGTCGTGTCCTGGATCGGCCAGCTGCTCGAGTCGCTTGGCGAACCGGTTGGCTGGGTTTCTACGGCAACGATTTCCATTAAAGGCGTTGAACGTCTTAATGAGACGAAGTTAACGACGGCCTCGCCCGCAACGCTCCAGCGCCTCCTTCGTCAGATGCGGAAATCGGGCTGCCGTTACGCGGTGGTTGAGGCTTCTTCCGAAGGCTTAGCGCAGGGACGGCTTAATGGTATCCCCCTTCGGGTAGCGGTTTTTACCAACCTGACGCCCGAGCATATTGAGTCGCACGGTTCCTTTGAGAAATACGCCAAAGCAAAAGAGCGGCTTTTTTGGAGCTTGAGTCGGCAGCCGGCTCGCGTCGGCCAGCCGCGCACTATTATTGTGAACGCCGATGACCCAGCGGCGGGTCGTTTTGCCCGTTTCCCGGTCGAGCGAGTCATTGCTTGTTCACTAACGCCGACTCCTGAGTTAAGCGCTTTTCGTCAGGCGCCGGTCTTGCGTTCCACGGAAAGCATTGAAGAATCGAAGGGCGGAACACGTTTTACGATTGACGGAAGAGAGGCCCGCCTTCCTCTTCCTGGGCGGTTTAATGTAATGAATGTGCTCGAGGCCGCAGCGACGGTTGAAGCGCTCGGCTATCCGATGTCGGAGATCGTACAACAAATCGGGAAGCTTCGACCCATTCCTGGCCGGCTTGAGCTTCTTGATATTGGGCGGCCTTTTCGCGTACTCGTTGATTACGCCCCAGAGCCAGCGTCAATGATTGCACTCTATTCAGTGCTTCCGAGCTACAGCGCTAAGCGAATTATTCACGTGTTTGGTTCCTGTGGAGGCGTTCGCGACCATGCGCGCCGTCCGGTTTTAGGCCGATGGGTCGCTGAACATGCTGACGTGGCGATCGTAACCAACGAAGATCCCTACGACGAGCCGCCTGAGAAGATTATTGATGAAATTATCGCCGGGGCGAATGCAGCAAATCCGAAAAAGGCCGTTATTGAACGAATTTCCGATCGTCGCCTGGCGATTCGACGCGCTCTTGAGTTAGCTGAACCCGGAGATCTTGTTGTTGTGACTGGAAAAGCCTCGGAACAGTGGATTATTGCCGGTGATCGGAAGATTCCTTGGGACGATCGGAAGGTTATTCGAAGTGAAGTGGAAGGACTGTGGAAAACTTTTCAGGAGGAAAAAGCCGCTTAGAAGAGTGCGTGTAGTAATATTTCGCTAATATTAAACAAAAAGTATTATATCCTACCTGAAAGGTCCTTCCCTTGACGTTGTCAAGTTCGATTGCTATAGTGATTGGGCATCTTTTTCCTCAATTAGCCTTTGGAGTCGGCGAACACGTGTCGATTTGTTCTGAAGCAACGAGGTTTCAGTAATCCGAGAGCGAAGCATCTCCCCCTGTTCAAGCGAATAGGGGAGCTAGCATTTTGATGTCAACGAAGGGTATCGCAGCATCATCGGGTCGGAAATTTTTCACGACCCTCCACGAAGCAGTTTCGCTTCCGGATCTCATCGAGATTCAGAAACGCTCCTATGAGTGGTTTTTTCGGAGTGGTCTCCGGGAGCTTTTTGAAGAGATCTCCCCGATTCGCGACTTTATTGGACGCGACCTTGAGCTCTACTTCGGCGATTATTACCTCGATGAGCCAAAATTTGATGAGGTAACGGCGAAAGCGAAGAATGTGACCTTCGAAGCCGCACTTCGCGTCCAAACCCGCCTTGTCAACAAAAAAACCGGTGAAATTAAAGAGCAGGAAATCTACCTCGGCGACTTTCCGCTCATTACCGATCGAGGAACCTTCATTATCAACGGTATTGAACGGGTGGTTGTTTCCCAGCTTATTCGATCAGCTGGTGTTTTCTTTACCGCTGAGTTCATCCGCGGCCGTTATTACTACGGTGCGAAGATCATCCCGAACCGCGGAGCCTGGCTTGAGCTCGAAACCGACGGGAATAACGTTATTGCCGTAAAAATTGATCGGAAGCGGAAGGTTCCGGTCACCTCCCTTCTCCGGGCTTTTGGTTACGGCTCTGATGAAGAGCTCCTCAACCTCTTTAAAGAGGCGGACGTTCATCAATCCGATCGCTATATCGATGCCACGATTGCCAAAGACGCCTCCCGGTCTGAAGCAGAAGGCTTAAAGGAAGTCTATAAGCGGATTCGCCCGGGCGACCTCGCCACAACGGATAATGCCCGCGAGCTTATCCATAAGATGTTCTTCTCCTTTGATCGCTACGACTTCGGTCGCGTCGGTCGCTATAAGCTCAATCAGCGCTTTGGTTTTGATTTTCCGAACGATAAGAGCCACCGGGTTCTCCAGAAAGAAGACCTCGTCGCAATCGTTCAGGAAATTATCCGCTTAAACAACAAGCAGGCCGAACCGGATGATATCGATCACCTCGGCAACCGCCGTGTTCGCGCGATCGGCGAGCTCGTTCAGAATAAATTCCGCGTTGGACTCGCTCGGATGGAGCGCATCGTCAAGGACCGGATGTCGACGCGCGATATTACGACCCTAACCCCGAACCAGCTCATCAACGCCCGTCCGATTATCGGTGCGGTGAAGGAGTTCTTCATGAGCTCGCAGCTGTCTCAGTTCATGGACCAGCATAATCCGCTAGCCGAGCTCGAGCACAAGCGTCGTTTGTCCGCGATGGGTCCGGGCGGTCTGTCTCGCGAACGTGCGGGATTCGACGTCCGCGACGTCCACCGAACGCACTATGGCCGGATTTGTCCGATCGCGACTCCAGAAGGTCCGAACATCGGACTTGTCGGCCACCTCTCCTGCTACGCGCGGGTGAATGATTATGGCTTTATTGAAACTCCCTTCCGGAAAGTCATTCACGATGTCGCGCCGGATCAGGCCGTTGGCGAGGAGTTACGGGAAGAAGTGAAGGATGCAACGGGCGCCGTTCTCGGAAAGCGGGGAGAGGCGATTACCGATGCCTTCGCAAAGAAGTGTGCCGCCGCCGGAGTGGCTACGCTTCCGATTAAACCGCGGATCACCTCCGAGGTCATTTATCTTGACGCCTTTACCGAAGAGCGGGGCGTTACGACCGCGGCAACAACTCCCTACGATGAAAAAGGCTACTTCCTGACAGACCGGGTTGAAGTTCGCCGTCATGGTGAGCCAACAATCGGCTGGTCCTGGGAAGTTGATTATATGGATGTCTCTCCGAAGCAGATTGTCAGCGTCACGACATCCCTCATTCCTTTCCTTGAACATGATGACGCGGTTCGCGCCCTAATGGGAACGAACATGCAACGGCAGGCCGTCGCGGTCATTAAGCCGCAGGCGCCGATTGTCGGAACCGGTGTTGAAGAGCGCGCCGCGAAAGATTCCGGCCAGGTTGTCCTCGCCCAGCACGCCGGAACCGTGAGTCGTTGCCAGGCAGATTTGATTGAAGTGAAGGAAGACGACGGAACCGCTCGAACTTACCACCTTCGAAAATTTGCTCGCTCGAACGCGTCGACCTCGATTAACCAGATCGTTCGTGTTGATGCCGGCCAGCGCGTTGAGGCTGGTCAGCTTCTTGCCGACGGTCCGGCAACCGAACACGGCGAACTTGCCCTCGGTCAGAACATCCTCGTCGCATTTATGCCCTGGGAGGGCGGTAACTACGAAGACGCGATCTTGATTTCCGAGCGTATTGTTCAGCAGGATCGCTACACCTCAATTCATATCGAGGACTATACGATTGACGTTCGGGACACGAAGCTTGGACCCGAAGTTGTGACCCGCGATATTCCGAACGTGTCCGAGGAAAAGCTGAAAGACCTCGATGAAGAAGGTATTGTCCGGATCGGCGCCCAGGTTTCTTCGGGCGACATCCTCGTCGGGAAGATTACCCCGAAGGGTGAAACCGAACTCTCAGCCGAAGAGAAGCTGCTCCGCGCGATCTTTGGCGAAAAAGCGAAAGACGTGAAAGACAGCTCCCTCTACTTGGAGCATGGCGAACACGGCAAAGTCGTTGATATTAAGATCTTCTCGCGCGAAAAAGGCGATAAGCTTTCGTCGGGCGTAATCAAGACCATCCAAGTTTCCGTTGCCCAGCTTCGAAAGATCCAGGTCGGTGACAAGATGGCCGGTCGTCACGGGAACAAAGGCGTCATCTCGCGCATCGTCGCGGTTGAGGATATGCCCTTCCTCGAAGACGGAACACCGGTTGATATTATCTTAAATCCGCTCGGTGTTGCCTCACGTATGAACCTCGGGCAGATCCTCGAAACCCACCTTGGCCTCGCCGCGAAAAAGCATGGATATACAGTTGCGAGTCCGGCCCTCGACGGCGTTCCGGAAGCGACGATTCGCGACGAGCTCGAACGCGCCGGCTACCCACGCGATGGAAAGATGACGCTCTACGACGGCCGAACCGGAAAGACCTTTGACCAGAAGGTAACCGTCGGTCAGGTCTACATGTTGAAGCTGAACCACTTGGTTGAAGATAAGATTCACCAGCGGTCGATCGGTCCTTACTCGCTCGTGACCCAGCAGCCGCTCGGCGGAAAAGCCCAATTCGGCGGTCAGCGCTTTGGAGAAATGGAAGTCTGGGCTCTCGAAGCGTATGGCGCTGCCCACACGCTCCAAGAAATGTTGACGATTAAGTCAGACGACGTGCCGGGTCGTTCAAAAGCCTACGAGTCGGTTATTAAGGGCGAGCCAATCACCCGCCTGAACGTTCCGGAGTCTTTCAATGTCCTCGTCCGAGAATTGAAGGGGCTCTGTTTGGACGTTGACCTCGTTGGCGCGAAGCCGATTGAAACCGATGAGGACGAACCAAAGCCTCGCCCGCATATTGAACCAATCCCGGAACCTTCACCGCACAAGGAAGACGCCTCATGATCGAAGAAGTAAAGCCAGCTGATTTTAAGGCTATCCGCCTTTCGCTCGCCTCGCCCGAGGACATCCATACCTGGTCCTACGGTGAAGTGACGAAGCCGGAAACGATTAACTATCGGACCCAGAAGCCCGAGAAGTCTGGCTTGTTCGCGGAAGAGATTTTTGGTCCCTCGAAGGACTGGGAGTGTTATTGCGGGAAGTACAAACGGATCCGCTACAAAGGCATTATCTGCGACAAGTGCGGCGTTGAAGTGACTCGCTCTCTCGTTCGGCGTGAACGGATGGGGCACATCGACCTCTCTGCGCCTTGCTCTCACATTTGGTTCCTTCGCGGCGTTCCCTCGAAGATTGGCCTCGTCCTCGACCTCTCGGTTATGGAGCTCGAGAAGGTGATCTACTTCGCAAATTTCATTATTACGAACGTTGACGAGAATCTCCGTCAGGAAACCCTGAAGCAGCTTGAGACGGAAGCCTCGGCGAAGCGAAAAGCGATTGAAGCCGAGTCGCATCAGCAGTCGAACGACGTGAAGCAGCGCCGCGCGCAAGCGGAGAAAGACGGGAAGCCGACTGCGTCCTTCGACGAAGAGCTTGCCGGCCTGGCCGCCATGAAAGACGAACAGCTGAAGAATCTTTCGGAAGTTGTTGACCAGGCCAAGAAAGAACTGAAGGATCTTTCGAAGTATCAAATCGTTTCTGAGAATATTTACCATACCCTGTCTTTGAAGTATGGGCAGGTTTTCGAAGCGGCGATCGGCGCCGAAGCTATTCGCGGCCTCTTGGAAGAGATCGATCTTGAGGCGCTCATTAAGCAGATCGAGGTCGAACTCGTTGACGCGCCTGAGAACAAAGCGCGCCGCATCGTTCGCCGTTTGAAGCTTTTGAAAAACTTTGTTCGCAACGGACTCCGGCCCGAGTGGATGATTCTCACGACGATCCCGGTGATCCCACCCGACCTTCGCCCGATGGTCCAGCTTGATGGCGGACGCTTCGCTACCTCGGATTTGAACGATCTCTACCGCCGCGTGATCAACCGGAATAACCGTTTGAAGCGGCTCATTGAACTCAATGCTCCGGAAGTCATTTGTCGGAACGAGAAGCGCATGCTCCAAGAGGCGGTTGACGCGTTGATTGATAATGGCGCGCGCCACGGGAAAACGGTGACTGCTTCAACTGGTCAGAAGCGGATGCTGAAGTCGATCGCTGATACCCTAAAGGGTAAGCAGGGCCGCTTCCGTCAGAACCTCCTCGGAAAGCGCGTTGACTACTCAGGACGCTCGGTCATTGTTATTGGTCCTCACCTCAAGCTCTACCAATGCGGGATCCCGAAGCGGATGGCGCTCGAACTCTTCCGGCCTTTCGTCATTTCTGAGCTCATTAAGCGCGAGCTTGTTCATAATGTTCGATCGGCTTCGCGTTTCATTGAGTCTAACCGGCCGGAGATCTGGGACATCCTCGAAGGAATTACCAAGACAGCCCACGTCCTCTTGAACCGCGCGCCAACGCTGCACCGGCTTGGAATCCAGGCTTTCCAGCCGATTCTCATCGAAGGAAAAGCTATTCAGATCCATCCGCTCGTTTGTGCCGCGTTCAACGCTGACTTCGACGGCGACCAAATGGCTGTTCACGTCCCGCTGACCGAGCAGGCCAAATGGGAAGCGAAAGAACTCATGCTCTCGAGTAAGAACCTTTTGAAGCCGGCGACAGGAACGCCAGTCGTGAGCCCGTCGCAGGACATTGTTCTCGGTTCCTACTACCTGAGCATTCTCCGCGAAAGCGAGAAGCAGCATGTCTACAGCGATCCGGCTGAGGCGCGGCTTGCCTATGAATCCGGCGCGCTGGGCTTCCAGGAAAAAATGTCGGTTCGCCTGCCTTCGGGCGAGCGAGTTGAAACGACTGTCGGTCGCTTGATCTTCAACGAGATCGTTCCGCCGGAAATCGGCTACGTGAACGAGATGCTCGATAAGAAGGCGCTCTCCCGGCTCGTGAGCGAAGTGCTCAACAAGCTCGGTCAGGATCGGACTGTCGAATTCCTTGATGCGATGAAGACGCTGGCCTTTACGCACCTGACCGCGTCCGGGCTTTCCTGGGGCATGGATGACATTCCGATTCCCGAGGCAAAGCAAGCAGTTCTCGAGTCTGCGGCCCAGGAAGTTGATCAAATTCATGCACACTACGATAGCGGTCTTTTGACCGAGAGCGAGCGTCACGGAAAGATTATTGAGATTTGGGCGCGCGTGAAGACTGAACTTCAGGCGATCAGCCGAAAACGGCTTGATCCCTTTGGACCGGTCTACATGATGATTGAATCCGGCTCGCGCGGTTCCTGGGAACAGATTACCCAGATGATGGGAATGAAAGGTCTCGTGACCAACCCGGCCGGTGGAATTATTGAACTCCCGGTGAAGGGAAGCTTTAAAGAAGGCTTCGATGTTCTCGAGTATTTCATCTCGACGCACGGTACGCGAAAAGGTTTGTCCGATACCGCTCTCCGTACGGCTAATGCCGGCTACCTCACCCGTCGTCTCATCGACGTTGCGCAGGATGTCGTGATTCGGGAAGAGGATTGCGGCGATACCGAAGGGTTCCGCTACACGAAAGAAGAAGCCGAGCAGATGGGCGATACGCTCCTCGGTCTCATTACAGGGCGCGTCATCCTTGAAACAGTGAATGATGCCGAGACGAAGAAAGTAATCGTGAAGGCCGGAACGCTCATCACTGAAGAGGTTGTCGCGAAACTCAAGAATCTCAACCTTGATTCGGTTACCATTCGCTCGGCGTTGACCTGTAAAGCCAAGCGCGGAATCTGCCAGCACTGCTACGGCTACGACCTCGGGTATAACCGGATGGTTGCGATGAACACTGCGGTTGGGATTATCGCGGCCCAGTCAATCGGAGAACCGGGAACCCAGCTGACGATGCGGACCTTCCATACTGGAGGCGTTGCCGGTCAAGATATTACCCAAGGTCTCCCGCGGGTTGAAGAGCTCTTCGAAGCCCGTCCAGTTCGCCGTCCAGCCATCATCGCCGATCAGGCCGGCAAGGCAAAAGTTGAAGAGCGCGATGGGCAGATTATCGTTACGGTCAGCGGCGCCGGAACTCAGCCGGATATCTATAAGTTCCCGCGAAAGAAGACGGGCTTTGCGGTAAAGGTTGAAGACGGTTCAACGGTTCAAGCCGGCGACACGTTGTTCACCCTTACCGACGTACCGACTGTCGCGAAAACCGCTGGACGCGTTGTCGTTTCGAAGACGGCGGTTACGGTTATTACCGAAGGCATCGCGGAAAAGGAATATGTCATCCCGCCGGGATATTCACTCTGGGTAAAAGACGGCGACCTGGTTTCTATTGGTCAGTCGCTTACCGAGGGTAGCTTAAATCTCTACGAGCTCTATCACCTGCGCGGCGCGGAAGCTGTCCAAAAGTACATCCTCAAGGAAATTCAGTACATCTACTCTTCTCAGGGACAGAAACTGAACAACAAGCATATTGAGGTCATCATCCGCCAGATGTTCTCCCGCGTTTACGTGAAGACCGGCGGAGATACCGAGCTGCTAGCCGGAGATACGGTTGAGCGGACTCGCTCGCTCGAAATCAACGAGCAGACGAAAGCGGAAGGTAAGACACCGGCTGAATTCGAGCACCTCCTCCTCGGGATTACGAAGGCTTCGCTTACTACTGAGAGCTTCCTGTCGGCCGCGTCCTTCCAAGAAACTGCCCGTGTTCTCATTGATGCGGCTGTCTCCGGCAAGATCGACTCGCTCCGCGGCTTGAAAGAAAACGTCATCATCGGGAAGCTGATTCCGGTTGGAACCGGAATGCAGGCTCCGCACGTCGAATCCCCGATCGAAGCGCCGAAGGAGTAGTTACTCAAAAAGGCCTAACCCTTGCGTTATTTCCAAGGTCGGTTTACGATACCTACGGCCGCTGATTTTCAGGTGTTCTTACGAAGGCGAGAGGGACGGTGAGGCGTTTACTCTTTCCTGGGGGCAAGAAACCTGGGTCTAGTGGCAGCATGGGGTCGCTCCGCGACCCCAAGTCGGACACTCCAACACGGAGGTAACTCATGTTTGGGAACCGCGTGCGGTTCAAGCGTTTCGACGAGACGATGCAGGACGCGAAGAAGGCCAAGAAGAAGGTCGCGAACACGCAGGTCCTCGCGGCGACGGCCGGCTAGCCGAAGGCGAAGTACTGGCTAGACTGAGCTGGTTCCTTGGGCGGCAGTGCATTGCGCACTCGCCGCCCGTTTTCTTGACGCGAAAGAAGATCAGAGTAAGCTTATGCTTGTACCGTGGGTTGTGTGTGGACAGGGCGGAGGACGGTACATCCGGTCATGGATAGTGGCCGCGATTCCGATCAGGGATGGCAACGCACAACGATTGTGCGAATGAACAACCTTGTGATGAGGCACCTGGGGCGGAAGCGTTGTTGGATGCAATGCGTAGACCGCCCCCTTTTTGTATTAGTGAAGAGAGCGCGATCCAGGGGACCGCGCTCTGTTGTCATCTCGTGTGGCTACCAGATGACCGAGAACGTTGCTGACCGGCGCCACTGCTTGTCGCGCCAGTCGTAGTAGCACTTCACATACGAGTTCTTCGCCCAGGTGAGCGTGGCTCCGGTGAGCCAGCCTGTCCCGAGCTTATCGCCCCAGTCGTACTGGACATAGGGACGGAGCCTGTCTCCAAAGAGCTTGGGGTAGTACTGCGCGAAGGCCGGGCTGCGTGCTTCGTGCTTCTTCGACAGAAACGACGCACCGCCGAAAAAGTTGAAGAGCCAGCCTAGCTCGCCTTGAGCCGTGAACCCTGCGCCGATGCGTTCTTCTGTGAAGCCCACGAGTTTCATGAGCCGCCCGTTCGGTATGCCGGACAGAACGAATCCGCTACTCCACTTCGATTCGTTGAAGTGCGAGCCAATTAACGTGAGCGGTCCGTGTTGATATTCGACCGAAATCCCCGGAACGTTTCCAGAGAACGGTATGATCGCGTCGGGCCACCGGCTGACCCGCTGATCCCGCTTGTTTGGCGAAGCATTCAAGGCCGCCAGCGAGTGACGGCCGACGGTCAATCGGAGTGTTCCGCTCTTCGGCGTAACGAAGGTCTTCGTTGCGTACGCCCGCATCATGGAGAACCGATCAGGCGTGCTGGCATACTCGAATTCGACGAAAGCAGTCGCCGTGGAATCGGGCAGTACCTGGGAGACCCCGATCCTGCCGTAGGGCACGGAGTAGGATCGGTCGGTGGGCTTGGCAGACTCAGCTGAACGCGACGGCGCGTTTAGTGTTGCGTATGCCCAGATCTGACGCTTCGGAGTCTGGGCATTTGCTGCACCCATGTAGAGACTAAACATGAAGACGAGCGCGACCGCGCCCAAGCGAGACATAGCAGACCTCCCCTTGTCGATGAGCGCTTTTTGCAGCTGGGATTTCCAGTGCAAAAAGACCCAACAGGATAGCACTGAATTCAGAAATTGTCAATAATAAGCCGAAAAATAGGTGCGATAGCGAAGTGTGTATGATTGTCGATTGGCTAAAAAAATGCTAAAATTGCTGGGTTATGGCGAAATCGAACAACCGGACAGGTGAGCGGCGAACCCCATGGGAGGAAGAGGAGTCTCGCTCAGTAAAGGTAAGTAGTTTAAACCCAGAAACGAAGCAGGGTATTACTGTTGTTTTGCTTTTCCTCGGAGCTTTACTTTTACTTTTAAGCTATGTAGATATTGCGGGCGTCGTCGGCCAACAACTCGATGATCTTTTTGGCTGGGGCTTTGGCTGGGCGCGCTACCTCATTCCCTTTATTCTTATTGGGATCGGTTTCGCCTTACTTCGTCCGGAACGAATTGAGCTGAAAGTATCGACCTATGTTGGCTTGGGCATGATCGTTCTCGCTTTGGCGGGTATCCTGCACCAAACCGTCGGTCAGGACGCGGCGCGGTCGGCGATTGATTTTGGTCGCGGCGGAGGGTGGCTTGGCTACGGCGTTCAGTCGCCACTCCGCGAGGTGCTCGGCGGGATCGCGACCATTATTATTCTGTTTGCCTTGTTTATCATCGGCCTGCTCGTGATGTTCAACACCACGCTTCATGGCTTAGCCGAACAACGCGGTTGGTTCGACCGTCTTCTCAATCGCATTCGGTTTACCTTCTATCGCGTGAAAATTGGGTTGGAGTCGCGCCACGGACCGGTTGTTCCTGAAGCCCGTCCGGAATTTCAACGGCGTGAGATAGAAGGTGAGGCGGTTGCCGATTCAGCGGCTCCTGTCCCGGGTGAATCTGCGACGAAGACGCAGATGGCGATGTTTCCAAACCAAGCCTCGGCCGCAACCGTGAAGCGCGTTCACCGTAAGATGGATCTCCCGATTGATTTGCTTGAGGTTGTGAACCAGCAGCCGATGAGCGGAAATATCGAGGCGAATAAACTGAAGATTCAAAAAACCCTTCAAACTTTTGGTATTGAGGTTGAGATGGACGAGGTGAATGTCGGTCCAACGGTTACACAGTATACGCTGAAGCCGTCGGAGGGCGTAAAGCTCGCTCAGATTACAACGCTGCAGAACGATCTTTCCCTCGCACTCGCCGCGCACCCGATTCGGATAGAAGCGCCAATTCCCGGAAAGTCGCTTGTTGGAATCGAGGTGCCGAATAAGGCGTCAGCGGTTGTGAGTATTCGTGAAATGCTCGATTCGTCTGCGTTTAAAAAGCGGAAGTCGAATCTCTCCCTTGCGCTTGGAAAAGATGTCGCCGGAACTCCATGGATTACGAATCTTGATCCAATGCCCCACCTCCTCATCGCCGGGGCTACAGGATCCGGGAAATCCGTTTGTATTAATACGATCATCATGAGCTTGCTCTATAGCAACTCACCCGATGATTTGAAATTCATTTTTGTTGATCCGAAACGCGTAGAGTTAACGGTGTACAATGACATCCCGCATCTTCTGACGCCGGTCATTACGGACGTTGAGAAAACGATCAATGCATTGAAGTGGGTTGTCGGAGAAATGGAGCGGCGTTTTGAAATTCTCTCTTCAACCGGAAAGCGCAATATCCAGGCCTATCATGCTGAAGTTGACGATGGGATGCCCTACATCGTTGTAGTGATCGACGAGTTAGCTGACTTAATGGCCGTTGCCGCGCGAGACGTTGAGGGGGCGATTATTCGCTTGGCCCAAATGGCCCGTGCGGTTGGGATTCACTTGATTGTTGCAACGCAACGCCCGTCGGTTGATGTTATTACCGGACTCATTAAGGCGAACATTACCGCGCGCATTGCGTTTAACGTCGCTTCGATCGTTGATTCGCGGACGATTCTTGATATGAGCGGTGCGGAAAAGCTTCTCGGGAAAGGTGATATGCTGCTCATCTCTTCGGAGCTCTCGAAGCCGAAGCGGCTCCAGGGCGCTTTTGTCTCAGATCGCGAGATCAGCCGCGTTGTTGACGCCCTGAAGGCCAAGGCCGAGCCTGAGTACAATGAAGCGATCGTTGAAAAACCGGCCGCCGGGAACGGCGCGAGTTTTGACGATATGGAGGGGGAAGCTGATGATGAACTGTTAGCCGAAGCGAAAGACGTCATACTCCGGGCCGGAAAGGCTTCGGCCTCTTTCCTGCAACGTCGCCTGCGAGTTGGGTACGCGCGAGCTGCCCGCATCCTTGATCTTTTGGAAGAGCAGGGGTTTATCGGTCCTGGCGATGGCGCGAAACCGCGCGAAATTCTTGTTCGCCGTCCTGATGCATCCTTCTCCAGTGGGTCAGATCCGGACGATGAGGTGAGTGACGACTTTAGTGGCGACAGCGGGGATGAAGGGGACGACGAAGACGAATCCTATATCCCCGACGAGGAGCGTGACGAGACTCGGTCATGACCGGATTTCAATCAAAGGCGATTAGTTTTAGCCGAACGCTTGGCGATCGGCTCCGCGCGCACCGCGAACGTTCCGGTATCAGTTTAGAAGCCGCTTCCCAGGCGACCGCGGTCTCCGTGAAATACCTTCAAGCGATTGAGGAGAGTTCGTATCGTACGCTTCCCGGGGATGTCTATGCACGGAATTTTCTCCGGGCCTATGCTGAATTTCTTCGTCTTTCAGCTGATGATGTCTTAGCGCAATATGACACTGAACGCGGCGTCGTAAAAACAATGATTCATCAGCAGCCGCGTTTTGTTCAGCGTCACGTTGACGCGAAGCCGATTTTTACCCCGCGGCGGATTCGCTGGCTGGCCTTTGTTGCTGCCGCGGTCGCCGTGTTTGGCTATCTTGTCTGGCAGGTTTGGTCGATTATTCGGCCGCCTCAGCTCATTATTACCGGTCCCCCAGCGCAGCTTACGACCACCGAACGGAGCGTTCGGGTTGAAGGGTCGACTGAGCGCGAAAGCGAGGTTACGATTAACGGCCAGGGAGTACTCGTTGATGCTGATGGATCGTTTTCTGAGCTTGTGGACCTTCACTCCGGACTAAATGTGATTAAGATTGTCTCAGTTCGAAAACGTAGCCGTCCGCGAACAGAATATCGCCAGGTGCTTGTTCAGGAATTGACGGACGCATCGCGTTGACAGTCAGTCGAAAGACCGGTACCGTACTAAGGACAAAACGGTGGCATTAATGGAAGGAATGTATGGCAAAAACCAGCCAAGAACCCGAGGAAAGCGGCCGCGAAAAAGCGGCTGAGTTAGCGATTGAGCAGATTCGCGAACGCTTTGGCGACGGCTCAATAATGAAGTTCGGTCAGGCTCGTCAGTCCGAGGTTCCCGCCGTCTCAACCGGCTGCCTTTCGCTTGATATTGCGCTCGGCGTCGGCGGAGTCCCGCGCGGGCGAATTATTGAGATCTACGGTCCGGAAGCCTCCGGAAAAACAACCTTGGCGCAGCATATTGTTGCCGAGGTCCAAAAGCAGAAAGGCCTTGCCGCGTTTATTGACGCAGAGCACGCCCTTGACCCCGACTATGCCCGACGTATCGGAGTAAATGTTGATGATCTTTTGATCTCTCAGCCGGATACCGGAGAGCAAGCGCTTGAAATTCTCGAGACGCTCGTTCGTTCCAACGCGGTTGATGTCGTCGTCGTTGACTCTGTTGCGGCTCTTACTCCAAAAGCTGAAATCGAAGGCGAGATGGGTGATCAGCACATGGGGCTTCAAGCTCGGCTGATGAGTCAAGCGCTCCGAAAATTGACGGCGATTGTTTCGAAGACAAAGACAATCGTTATTTTCATCAACCAGACTCGGATGCGTATCGGCGTGTTTTTCGGAAACCCGGAAACAACGACCGGCGGAACTGCCTTGAAATTTTATTCTTCAGTTCGGCTTGAGGTCCGGCGCATTGGACAAATTAAACAAGGCGAGCGCATTATCGGAAACCGGACGAAAGCGAAGGTCGTCAAGAATAAAGTAGCCGCGCCGTTCAAGGTGACCGAATTCGACATCATGTATAACGAAGGCATCTCCGTCGCCGGAGATCTGCTTGAAACGGGCGTTCAATATGGCGTAATAGAGAAACGTGGCAATACCTACGCCTTTGGCGACGTGAAACTCGGGGTCGGGAACTACCCAGCGCGGGCATTCTTGAAGGAAAACCCCAAGCTTATTCCGGAAATTCGAAAGCAGATTCTCGAGGTTGTGAAGGAACGCGAGACGAATGGTGGGGAATAATACCTCAACGTTAAAAGCGCGGGCTTCGGCCCGCGCTTTTTGATATACTGGACAGGCCATGAAGCATCATTTTCCTTATCGTCGCTGGCTTACGTGGTTAGCGGCCGTACTCGTCATCAGCGCTGGTGCGCTCTGGTATCTCCTCTGGGCGCCGAGCGTTACTGCGCGTAGCCCGGAATTTGTCCAGCCGGTCGCGCTGCACACTGACCTCGTATTACACTTTTCAAAGCCCGTTGTTCGACGCGACCTCATTCCGACCATTGAGCCGATTCTCGAAGGCGAATGGACCTACGAAGACTCCTGGCTGGGGCGTCACGCTTTTCGAACGCTTCGCTTTCATCCGAGTCGTCCTTTTGACCCAGATACCGTGTACACGATTTCCCTTGAAGGCATTATCGGTCTTCTTCCCTTTAGCGAAACATCATCGTATCGTGCGAGCTTCACGACACTTGCGCTTCCGGAAATACAATCCGTTTCTCCTGAGGCTGGGACAAATGCGCTTTCTCCAAAAACGAGAATTGACGTAACGCTAGACCGGCCGTCTGATCAGTCAGTGGAATGGCGAGCGACATTTGATCCAAACATCGACGCGATCATTCAATTGAGTGATTCGAAAACGTCATTTGCGATCTCGCCAGTAGAACCTTTGGCACAAGGAACACGTTATCATCTGAAGATCGATCGTTCGTTTGTCGCGCGTGATGAGTCGACGAATCGGGTTGTGAGTCGGTCTGATCCCGCCCTTGTGTATGAAGGGGATTTTTCAATAGCGCCGCCACCGACGCTTGCCTCAGTAGAACCAAGCGGAGATCGCGTTGCGGTGACCGCATCTATTCTTCTCGGGTTTTCCGAGCCTATGAAGGAGTCGACGCTTGAAGAACGTTTTCTTGTTGACCCTCCGGTCGAGGGTTCCTTGCGTCTCTCTGAGGACGGCCGGATACTGACCTTTCATCCGAGCTCCCCGCTCGCCTATGCGACAACCTACGTCGTTCGTTTGGCGAAAGGAGCGGAAACGCACGTTGGCGGAAGCCTGCTTGAGGACGCGGAGTATTCTTTTTCTACCATCGGCGCGGTGAAGCTTGCGGGTTCGGTTCCGGCGGACGGAAGCGCCGGAGTTCAGGTGGGAAGCGAAATTCGCCTATCGTTTGACCAGGACGTTGATCAATCCTCAGCGGAGTCGGCTGTATCATTCGTCCCTTCAATTGAAACAACGCGCCGCTGGGATGGTCAGACTTTGATCGTAAAACCAACTCAGCCGCTCGCGTATTCAACGGTGTATCGCGTCCACCTCAACGCGGGAATCAAGAGCCTGGAGGGTCTTCCTTCCGATACCGAGAAGACGATTACCTTTCAAACGCTCGATGAAACAACGGTTCTTTCCATCGCGATTGATTACCAAGATCGCCCTTTGTCGTGCGAGGCGGCCGCGCTCAAGATGGCCTTAGCCGGGCACGGAGTTTCGGTGTCAGAGGATGCGATTATGGCTCGCGTTCCTGTGGACGCAGCGCACCGTCAAGGTGACATTTGGGGTGATCCCTACGTTGAATTCGTCGGGGATATTAACGGGAGACAGAATACGACCGGGTACGGCGTTTACTGGGGGCCGATCGCGCTAGCGGCGAGCGCCTGGCGGCCGGCCGAGGCCTTTACCGATTGGTCCGTACCAAAACTCACGGCTGAATTGAGCGCCGGGAATCCAGTTGTCGTTTGGGGGGTGTACGGAAACGGCTATGAAGATGATTGGACCACAAGCGATGGAAAACACATCGACGCCTGGAAGGGCGAGCACGCGAGAACCCTTATCGGTTTCGTGGGCACCTCGGAGAATCCTACAAAGCTGATTTTGAACGATCCCTACGCCGGACGGGTTACCTGGACTCGTGCACAGTTTGAGCGCGACTGGGGGAGGCTTGGAAACGCCGGGGTGGTTGTCCGATAAGAAGAAGCCCCGACTCAGGTGAGTCAGGGCTCGGAGAAGGTTCTAGGTGAATTGGTATCCCTTCGGGAAGAAGAGGATGCCGTTGTTGGATAGGACCGGCACGTCCGGAGGTTGTTGACCGAGTCGGAGCAGTCGATAGACCTCAGCAAAAGGCAGGGTGTTTGGTGGAGGATTATCCGCTGTCACTTCGAGGCCCCTAGGGACAGCGATATCCTTATCGAGCACCACTCGGGTCAAGCGGGCGCCCTCGCCAATCCGGTTGTTTCCAAGAAGCAGTGTACGGTCTACCGTGCCGTCTTGCTCGAGGACCGCATTCGTTCCAAGTACTGATTGGATCGCGCTGGCGCGGTCCTGCACAATGACGTTCCAGCCGAAGAGCGCTTGATCGACGATGCGGGCCGCATCGATCTTTGCTGGCCCCATTGGCCATTGGGGCGCCGTGTAGATCGGCCACTTCGGGTTAAAGAGGTTGAATGCCGGAGCCCGTGAAGCCAGAGAAATTTGCATGTCGTACCAAGCATCGAGCGTGCCGACGTCAGCGAAGAAGGCTCGTTCGGATGAGAGCATCCCAGGAACCTCGTTGTCTTCGAGATTGTAGCCGAGAATGCCCCGCTCTCGAATGAGCCAAGGAATCGAATCTTGGCAGAGGGTTGCGTCAGGCGAGCCCTTTCGAATTCTCTCGATGAGGTCGAGGAAGGTCTGGCGGCGGAGGCAGTAGATAGCCAGGTTCGCATAGCATTTGTCGGGTCGTCCGGGGATTGCCTTTGGCTCGCCTGGTTTTTCATCAATCTCCGTTACCCGAAGTGCGTCATCAATCTTGAAAACCCCAAGACGTTTGCGTGCTTCATCAATCGGAACTGGCAGATAGACAAAGGCTCCGTCAGCATCTGACTGAACTAGGGCGCTGATCACCTGGCGGAAGTCGACTCGAACCACCTGATCGGCCATGACGAGGCAGACGTAGTCGAATTCCATGGATTCCCACCGCATCGTGGTCTGGGCGAGCGAATCGGCGTCGGATTCGAAGAAGCGACTCTCCTCTTTTGGAGGAGTGAGAACCCGTAGGAATTCTCCACGCATTTGCGCGATACCGTCCCGGTAGCCTTCGATGTGTTCCATCAAAGACCAGGGTAGCTTCTGGACGATGACGTGGCATCGGCCAATGCCGGAGTTCAGCACATTGGATCCGGTGATATCGAACATCCTCCAGACGGCCCCAAAAGGAACCGCGGCTTTAGCGCGGCGCCTGACGAGCGGCCCTAGGCGCATCGCCTCTCCGCCCGCAAGGGCGATGGCGATCACGCGCGACATGTCAACGATCCGGTGCACGTGCCCTCCTTGGTTTTTTGTCTTTGTGTCGTGCCGACTCTAGCGGAAAGTCACG
>CAZWTD010000020.1:0-21151 GCA_964637345.1 uncultured Gammaproteobacteria bacterium | reverse complement strand
CCGACTTCGATGCTGATCGAACGGGGCGCGGTCGGAACCTCGGCGGGAGCCGGGGCAGTCGCGGTCGGAGTCGGAGCAGGCACGTCGGGCGTCGGAATGGGCCAGGCAGTGATGCTGACCGTCTCCTGATCCGCGCCGGTGTGATGAACACACGGGCGAACCTGAGTGGTCGGTAGCGGACTGAAACCTCCGGTCTGAGACCGAAGCGGGTTACCGCACTGCTGGACCGCACAGAGAACGTTCCCAGCCTGATCGCGGAACTCGTAGGTGCAGACCGCGGGAGAGAGGTTCTTCTCCTCCCATTCGCCGGTCTGCGAATTCCGAACTCGGCAAGGGCCGTGGATGTCCACGCGCCGCCCGGTCAAGGTGACCGAACGAGGCAGGCCAGCCTCCTGGTCCACAGGAAGCGACTGGCGCCACGACTGATACATCGTGGTAACATAGGCTCCGGCGTGGTCCAGGCTCGCGATCCCTTCCGGCAGAACCGGGGGACTCGTGAACGGACTCCTTCTCTGGTGCTCCCGACGGAGCGTCAGAGCGCCGCCGACAACCGCGACAGCCCCGAACGCGAGAGCGAGCGGGAGCAACGGCTTGTGACCGTTCGGCTTGTCCTTGTCTGCTGGGTTGGCGTCCTCAACCTTGTCCGCGAGTCCGTACTGGACTGCGTACAAAGCCTTGAACTGACCGGCGCGCGAGGCGGGGACCGAGTAGGTCGTCTTCCCCGGAATCATCCGATGGAAGTCGCGCTCGGTCATGCCCTTGCTCCGATTGAAGGCCTTGATGTCGACCCACATCTGCTTGAGCTCGGCGGACGAATCCGCTTGGCTCGAGGACCAGATGCCGTTGAGGTCGGAGGTCTGCGTGGTGACCTTGAGGTCACCGTTCGCGAGCTCGACCCACGGGACGTCGGCGTTGAGCATGACGACCGTGGCTTCGGCCTTGTCCGGGCCGAGGTTGGTGAAGGACCGAAGTCCGATCACCGTGAGTGTCGCGACGAACGCGACGCCGGCGATGAAGAGAACGACCTTGGTCGCCCGACTCTGCCGGTTGAACCACTTCTCCACTGGGTACCTCCTCAGATAGCCCGTTTGGAACCGACCTGGAGTATCCAGGCCCGAGAGCCACTCATAGTGCGAGATGAATTCTCAATGAGCAACCCTCCGCTCAATATTCCGTCAAAACGACCCGGAATCCTGAACAGAGGGTGGAAGTCCCCCTTCCATGCACTACCCCTTCGCGGCGTTTGAACTACGCCTATCCCATTCTTCAAAACAGTAGAGAATAGCATACTCCTACTAAATTGTCAAGAGCTAATGGGTAAAAATTGACGAAAAATGGCCAAAATACTAAGATTTGACCATGTTACCTTGGCTCCATAAAGGCACAACTCGCCGCCTTCTTTCCCAGCGGGGTTTTCCTGAGGCGGTAATACGAGTGGCTGAACAAACTGCCAAATGGCCGGACTGGTACCGGTGGCAGGAGGTTATTGCCCATTCCGCAACCCCAATCGGTCCGAACGGCGAGCCCGACAACCCTGTAGAAGCGGCTCGGGCCTGTTCAGGGCTTCTTCGAAACTACCTCGGGCGAATGAGGGAGGCTCCGGCCGCGGAACGTCTTGTTTGGTTCGGCTTTGCGCTCCACCTTGTTCAAGACTTAGGCGTGCATCAGGGCCGCACGAACCAAGAGCACAGCCTTCAGGCGCTCCTCGTGTTCCCGAACCCCGATTACTCCCCTGCCCTGCTCCGCCGCGCGAGCCAACTCACCGCGCGTTTTCTCGATTCGCTCCCTGCTCCCCTTCTCCAAGAGCTTCGAAGCTCTGATGGAGCTCGTCTGCTCAACGACGATGAAGCGCGCGCCCTCCTCGGCCCGAAAGATATCAGCCTCACCTCGCTTTGGGACTTTATTCTCGACGGCTTTCGTTATCTTCGCTCCCGAAATCCAAAGAAACGCATTCGCTGGGATATTCATCGCGTTGTCGACGAAGCAACCTCACCTGTTGCTCCGCAACACCCTCTCCTTCAAGGAGAGGGTGGCCGTCAGGCCGAGTGAGGTGAAAACAAAATCCGATCGAATGCCTCCTGCATCCGATCGGATCGGTAAATGTACGGTTTCTAGAACCAGTAGGTTGCCTTGAGGAAGGCGCCGTTGAGCGATCCCCTGAACCGCGTGTCGAGCTGAAGCCGGACCGTGTTCCCATTCACGTAGCGTGGAACGCGCTCCCCGACTCGTATCGACGCGCCAAGCGAAGCGGTCGTCCAAATCTGGGACGGGTCAGTCATCCGATGCGCGCGTCGGTCGAAAATCAAATCGCTCGACTCGTCATAGGCGAACGCAACGAAGGGCTTTTCGAGCCGGCCGGAAGCGCGCGGAAGAGTTGCCAGGGCGACGTACTCGGCCTGCCGCAGCTCAACGCCGGGCGCAACCTCAATCGAGAGATCGGTTCCGCTTACGCTCACGAGTCCGAAGTCGGCTTGGTCGTAGCCGCGGCCCACGCCGAAGGTTCCGAACTCACGGTTGCGAACGACGCGGCTCTTCGTGAGCGATCCTTGGAAAAAGGAGCGCATCATCCCTGGGCAGACATACTCATTGAGCGCGCGGCCCCAAAGCGAAACGATCCAAAGGTTATGGGACGATTCCGGCTTCTCGCGCTGGATGTAAATGAAAGCCGGATTCGGCCCGCGAACATCGAAGCTCGCGTAGCGTGCAGCGCCAAAAGTCCAGGTCGGTTCGTCGTCGGGGTTGCCGGTCGCGCCAGCGTACCCGATGAGCCGAGGCCGGCTCCACTTCGGCTCGAGACCGACACCGTAGCGATCTTCGTCCTTCCCCTGCCTGGGCTCGTACTGCTCATGCGACAGTCCGGTCCGAACCGTCAGCCAGTTGAAGGTCTTCGCCGCCGATCCGTCGAGGTGAACGTTGTCGTCGGCGTCCCGTTCGAGCGAAGCTCCGAAGCGACCGGACTCCTTCTCCCAGGTCGGATAGAGCCCAAAGGCCCAGTAGTCATCCGAAATGTTGTAACGCGAAATTCCCGTCGCAACGCTCAAGCTCAGGGACTGCCAAAGTGGAAGCGCACCAGCCAAGTCGACGCTCTCCTCCGTCAGCTCGAGTCCATGATTCGAGTCGACGCGGTTGTCGTTGGCCTCGTACTCGAAGGCAAAACGCCGATTCCGATTCAGGTCGTCCATGTAGAGCCGGAAGTTGTCGGAATCCACTCGTCCCACCTGATCGCTTCCGAGAAAACGATCGAAGCGGCTGGCGGAATTCACCATCTGATAACGGAACAGGCTCTGTGCCCCAGCGCTTCCTGCGATCAGCAGGCAGGCCAAGGCGAGCCACGGCCACATCCGACGCATACTCCCCTCACTTTCTCGCAGGCCCTTCCCTGCGTTCGGGTTGTTCAGGTACTACAAATCCGCCGCAACCTTACGACGCTGATCTTCAGCTGTCAATCTGTCGCTGAAGCGCCTACGCCGAACCAGCGCGTCTTCACATACTTCTCGGCGAAGGAAAAGACTGCGTATCCAATCACGAGCGAACCGAGCGCATCAGCCACATAATGAGTTCGGGCCACGAAGGTTCCAAACGCAATGAGCGGTATGAGGCTCCAGGCGATTACGCGAATCCACCCGCGCGGGACGAGACAGGCTAAGACAACAAGATTCCCAACGTGACCGCTCGGGAAATACGCGAAGGGGAAAGGATAAAAATGAAAACGCTCGTCAAAGAGCGGCGCGTCTGCCGGATGGCCGAGTGGAAGCAGGAGCTGAAAAGCCGCGCGAGCAAGATAAAACATTCCAACAACTGCGAACGTATACGCGAGCCGGCGAGGACTTCGATACAAGATCGCTCCGAGGAAAAAAAGGACGAAGACGGAATAGATTACCTCGCCGGGTACGCCTGTATCGAAGTATGGCAGACGATCAAGAATCGGATCCGGGATTGAAGGAAGAAGACTCGGGTTCGTCCCAACAACTACTGCTGCCAGCATCGACGCCCCGGTCCCCACGCCGAGGAGAAGAAGGCCGAGAACCATGCGCGAACCGAGCGATGAAGTATTCATACAAATGTGTTTAACGAAAAATGTGTCACCCGACGACCGCGACCATTTCGATTTGATGACATTCGATATGCCCAAAGCATAAACAGTAGCGAGCAAAAAAGTGGAATATAGGCCAGGAGAAGAAGGTAGTCGGCCTCCAATACGAAGACCGAAAGTCCAAGAACGAGTACGGCTACCAGTTTAAGAAAAAGATAAAATTTCACCCAGCGCTCCGAATTCCAAATCCCGAAAACCGCCAGGGTATTCAAAATAGCGAGACTGAGGAAACCGATGGACGCAAAAACAGTTCCGCTTCGTTCGTTGAATAGGCCGTTGATAGAAGCGGAGGCGTTGGCCGTCGACAATAAATCAAAAAACTTCGGGGCGGTGACAAGTACTAATATAAGTCCGATACATTGGATCACGAGCACGGCTGCCCAGAGTTTTGACCGGAACAATCGTTGGTGATGATTCATGTGCGCCTTTAGTATACGAAAAACCGCCAGAATTGTCCTTAGACCTCGCTGGGTGGACATTTTCCGCGTTTTCTCGTACGCTACGGACTGTTCGGGATGATTCTATGGGTCCGAATACAATAGAGTTGGTCATCGGGGTGTGGCGCAGTTGGCTAGCGCGCTTGCATGGGGTGCAAGAGGTCGGGAGTTCAAGTCTCCCCACCCCGACCATAAAAAATCTATGTTCCAACAACTCCAACCGCTAACCTGGGATGAAGTGTTCGAGGACTGGCGTGCGAGAGAAGGCACAAATCCTAGCTGGGTTCGCGTTGCGAGAGAGGTAAAAGGCTGGCCGGATTGGGAATCGTGGCGCCGCTTTACTGCAAACCAGCTGCGGCTTCCAGAACGTTCTTGGGCGCTCGTGCGTTCAACTGAGCCACTTCACGACATCCCAAAGCTCCTCGTCGGACCGTATTCTGGTTGGCAGGCGTATTTCTCGGATGAACAAAAAAACACGAAAACCTTCGAAGACCTCGTCGCCCGAACAGAGCACGCCGATCATCTCGAACAGATCACTGCCAGCCTCGTAAAAAACTTCCCCGCCGAAACGAGAGGGATCGGGCTGAGAACATCGAGCGGTACGATCGTCCTTATTGAAGGACATCATCGGGCAACCGCGATCGCCTGGGCCGCCAAGCATCACCTTCCGATTGACGTACGTACCGTAAACCTGGCTCTGGCTGATCTGCCTGATGAAGAGCTTGGATTGCTCGACACAACTCTCGAGCGGGGATCGTCTCGTTTCCCGAAGACTTCCGCCGATTAGGCCGGCGTCTCGGCGGTCCGAATTGACTCAACCTTCCCGTCGACGATCCGAATCGTCCGGTCGCAGAAGCGCGTGAGGTCGTCGTTATGGGTCACCATGACGATGGTCTTCTGCTTCTTTTTCGCCAGGTCGCGCAAGAGTTCAATAATCGCCTCGGAGTTTTTCGTATCGAGTTCGCCGGTCGGTTCGTCCGCGAGAATAAGGCGTCCGTCGTTCACGAGCGACCGGGCAATCGCGACGCGCTGCTGTTCTCCGCCGGATAATTCGCTCGGCTGGTGGTCCATCCGCTCGCCGAGCCCAACCTCGGTTAAGAGCTCCTTCGCCCGCTCCAGCGCGGTTTTAGGAGCCAGTCCGGCATAGTCCCCGGCCAAGAGGACGTTCTCAAGCGCGGTCAGCGTTGATAAAAGATTAAAACCTTGGAAGATGAAGCCAAGCTCCTTCGCGCGGAGATCGGCGCGGGCGTTGTCAGACAGCTTCGAAAGAAGCTGGCCGGCGATTTCAATATCCCCGACCGAGGGCGTATCGAGCGCGCCGAGAAGGTGCATAAAGGTCGACTTCCCCGAACCTGAAGGACCGACGATGGCAACAAGCTCACCCGGATAAAACTCAAGTGAAACGCCACGAACCGCTTTCACCTCGTTATGCTTTCCCGGTGAATAGACTTTTTCGACGTTGAGAGCGCGAGCGATTGGATTATTCATAGCGAAGAGCTTCAACCGGATTAAGCTTCGAGGCGCGACGCGAGGGGAAGAACCCAGCGACAACGCTAATCGCAACCGAGAAGAGGAAAACTTGAATCACAAGAGATGGGGTGATGAGGAACAACACCAGGCCGCTTTGACGGGAACCAGCGTTCAGCGCGAGGGTCATTAAAACGCCGAGTCCGATCCCGATCATGCCGCCGACAACGCCGATCGCAGCTGCCTCAAGAAGAAACTCTCGGAGAATCCGGCTGGCGCGTGCGCCGACCGCTTTTTTAATTCCAATTTCCCGCGTTCGTTCAATGACCGAGAAGGTCAAGGTGTTCATGATGGAAAAGCCGCCGACGATAATCGCGATGAGTGCTCCAGACAGGATGATCAGATTGAAGATCGCCATGCTCTGGCCGATCTGTTTCTTAAAGAATGAGGGGCCGTAGGCTTTTACGCCCTCAACCTGCTCCTGAATACGGGTTGCGATTTCCTCGCCCTGGGCGATGTCGTCTAGATAGACCGCAAAGTCGGAAACAATCTTGTCGGGAGTGATATTGGCTTTAAAGGCGTCGGGGAGCGTTTCGTGGACAAGCTCTTGGGCATCGAGCAAAGGAACGAGTGCGCTGGAATCCGGGGCGGTCAGCGTCTTCTCCATTATCCCGACCACTTCAAAATCGCGGTCGCGGAGTTTGATCGTCTGACCAACATCGGTATTCAAATTCTCAACGAGATCAGCTCCGAGAACAACCTTTCCCCGATCATCGGCGGTTAAGAGGCGGCCCTTCGCTGCGTTGATTTCAAAGGCTTCGTACTCGACCGAACCCGGATCATTCGAGACGATCATCGGCGGCGAGCCGAACGAAACGCCGGTTTCATCATCGAGCAGCATGCTGACATCGGGCGAAACGTACTTCACGCCCTCAACCTTTTCAATTTCAGCCTTCTTATCAATCGTCATGGGTGCGCCGCCAAAAAAAGCTGACGATTGTCCGTCGACGACGAGCACTTTTGTTTCGTAGTAGCGCTCTCCGCCTTTTACGAGTTGGGTTAGCTTTTCGGACATCGCGCCCATGACCGTCAGGGCGAATACGCCGATGACGATCCCGCCGATTGTCAGAACGGTTCGGAGCTTTCTTCGTAAGAGGTTGCGGATGATAAGTCGCATAGTCGTTTTTCCTTAGCCGAACATCACGCTCTCATCAGAGCGAGCGTAGTCGTAAATTTCGCTTGTATGGAACCAGAGTTCGGCTTCATACTTCGCTTCCTCAAGATTGCCGGACGCATGAACGAGATTCCGGACCGGCCGCTTCTTCGCGTTGGCGAGCGCCGGAGAATCAATCGAATAATCGCCGCGGATCGTCCCTGGGGTCGCAAACGTCGGTAGCGTATTCCCGACAATCATCCGGACGTTGTCAATCGCGTGAACGCCTTCAAGAAGCATAGCAATGACCGGACCGGACGACAGAAAGTCCATATTCCATTGATTCACCATCCGTCCGATCTGAAGCGGATCCATTGTTCCAAGTTCTTCCTTCGGATCCTTTCCAAACTTCTCGTAGGTTTCGAGGGTCTTCTTTCCGATTCCCTCAAGGAGGGCGGTCCGGCTTTCCGGGTAATGCTTCGCAACAAGTTCCTTATCAACCCAAACCATCTTCATCGCAGCAATCTTCAGGCCAGCCTTCTCGAAACGGGCCGTAATTTCGCCGACTAATCCGCGCTGGACGCCATCCGGCTTCACCAAGACGACCGTCCGTTCTTTCATGAGTTCAGACATGGGCAGTTCGATTAAACCTTCAAAACAGCTTTCACTTTATCAACAATCTCCGAGGGACTGTGGTTCGACTTCACATAGTAATCAGTCGCCCCAAGCTCCTTCCCCTTCTTCAGGTCATCTTCTTGACCAAGGTTCGTAAGCATGATGACCGGAATTGCTTTCAGCTTCGGATCCGCCTTCAGCTGCTTCAAGGTCGCGAAGCCATCAAGCTTCGGCATAATGACATCAAGGAGGATAATGTCCGGATTGACGCTCTTCGCGAGCTCAAGGCCTTGGGCCCCATCAAAAGCTTTCTCGACTCCGTATCCCTCCATACTAAACTTCGTCGCGTACATTTCCGCGAGCATTTTTTCGTCCTCAACGAGGAGGACTTTCTTTGGTGATGTAGGCATATCAGGAAATCCGATTCAGATGAACGAGCGTTGTACAGTATACCACGAAAAAAAGACTCACGCAAGAGCAATACGCGCCAAGGACCTAGAGCTTCGGGCGCTCCTTCGTCCAATCGGTCGCCGCCTCAAAGCGAGCGGCTAACGCGAAAAGCTCAGCCTCGGCGAAGGCCGGCCCGATCAATTGGATTCCGACCGGAAGGCCGCGAACAAACCCGGCCGGAACAGAAAGCGCCGGGATCCCAGCAAGGCTGGCTGCACTCATATTCACATCAATCAGGTACACCGAAAGCGGATCTTGAATCGATCCGACCGGGAAAGGAACAATTGGGGCAGTTGGGGTAAGAAGCACATCAACCAGGCCGAAGGCATTCTCAAAATCCCGCTTCAGGAGTGTTCGGACTCGTTGCGCTTTCAGGTAGTATCGATCCGCGTAGCCGCGCGAGAGGGCGAAGGTTCCGAGGAGAATACGGCGCTTCGCTTCCGGACCAAAACCCTTGTCGCGGGCCCGGGCATATACTTCATCAAGCGCTACCTTTTCGCCGCCGCGTAACGGCGAGAGACCGTAGCGAATCCCGTCATACCGAGCGAGGTTTGACGACACCTCTGACGGGTTGATCAAATAGTAGGTCGCGAGCGCGGCTTCGGTATGAGGCAAAGACACCTCAACGAGCTCCGCGTCTAATCCGGAGAAACGGCTGATCGCACGTTCAACGGCTGCTTCAACCTCCGGGTCCATTCCGGACTGAAAATACTCTTTCGGAACGCCGATACGAAAACGGCGGTCATCCTCGAGACGCGCAAGGTAATCCGGAAGCGGCTGAGCGACGCTCGTCGCGTCTTTTGGATCATGGCCGGCATAGGCTCCAAAAACGGCTGCCGCGTCGCGAACCGTTCGCGTTACAACGCCAATCGTATCCGATGACGATGTCGACGCGATCAATCCAAAACGACTCACTCGCCCATAGGTCGGCTTCAAACCGACGAGGTTCGTAAAGGCGGCGGGAACGCGCACCGAACCTCCAGTATCGGTCCCAAGCGCAGCGAAGGCTAGTCCGGCTGAAACTGCGGCAGCCGAACCGGAGGACGAACCGCCCGCTACTCGTTCGGTGTCCCAGGGATTTCGGGTTGGGCCAAAAGCGGAATATTCACCCGACGCGCCGAGACCGAATTCATCGCAATTCGTTTTTCCAATAACAATCGCGCCGGCTGCTTCTAATCGCTCGACGGCCGTCGCAGTATATGAAGGACGATAACCTTCGAGCATCTTTGATGCCGCGGTCGTCGGCAGGAAACTCGTCGCGATGAGATCCTTCACCGCGATTGGAATCCCCGCCAAGGGCGGAAGCGCCTCCCCGCTCGCCCGCGCCTCATCACATGCACGCGCCCGCGCGGATGCCCGTTCACGATCGAGGGCTAAAAACGCGTTCAAGCGCGGGTTGAGCGCGGAAATCCGGTCAAAGGTCGCATTGACGAGCGCTTCAGCGGTTGTTTGGCCGGAAGCGAGCGCATCGAGCGCTGAACTCATTGGCGCGTTCAGGAGTTCCATAAACCGCGAACTGAAGGAATACGAAAACCTTTGGCTGGCGCGTCGTGTACAATCGCTTTGGGGTCGGCCGGTTTCACCTCATCGCGCCTGGCAACCATTTCATTCCCAGTCGCATGGTCAGTCGGCGGGATACTGTCCGTTGAAATCGGTGCGAGCTTCGAAACGTAGTCTAGAATACTCTCGAGTTCTTTTTCGTAACGTTCAGCTTCGTCCTTGGTCAGGCCGAGCTTGGCGAGTTCTGCCGATTTTCGAATGTCAGAGCTGGTGTTGGTGGACATAGGCCTCGCTAGTATACCTGGTGGGTGGGATTAAGCGCCAGTCAGCGAACGTAAGGCGCTTTCGTCGAGAATAGTCACCCCAAGCGTCTTCGCTTTTTTCGCCTTGGACCCGGGCTCAGCGCCTACCACCACAAAGTTCGTTTTCGCGCTGACGGATTCAGACACGTCAGCCCCGAGCGATCGAGCGAGCGCTTTCGCCTCGTCTCGCGTCATCGTCTCAAGCGTCCCCGTAAAGACGACGCTCTTCCCGGCCAGGCGCTCGCCACTCGCGGCAACTGCTTGAATACCCACGCCGCGCTCGAGGAGGCGGTCGAGAAATTCCGCGTGATGCTGGTCAGCGAAATATTCCGCAACACTTTTCGCGACCGTCGTCCCGATATCGCGAACGGAACGAAAATCCTCCTCCTTCGCGCTCCGAAGCTTTGCAAGCGTCCGAAATTCCCGAGCGAGCGCGAGCGCGGTCTCCTCGCCGACGTGACGAATCCCGAGCGCGTAAAGGAAGCGATTCAAGGGAAGGCGTCGATGCTCGCCAATCGCGCGTATGAGATTCTGCGCCGAGGTTTCGGCGAAACGTTCAAGCGGAATAAGATCATCAGTCGTTAGGATAAACAAGTCGCTCGGATCATGTACGAGTTTGGCCTCGAGGAGTTGATCGATAATTTTCGGTCCTAATCCATCAATATCGAAAGCTGACTTGCTCACAAAGTGATAGAAGGCTTCCCGCGCCTGAGCAAAGCAGCGCGGGTTCGTACAGTAATGCGCGGCCTCACCCTCGCGTCGAAGGACCGCGGATCCGCATTCCGGACAACGCTTCGGCATCCGGAAGACGCGCTCATTCCCGGTCCGAAGCTTTGGGAGCACGCGGACAACATCGGGAATAATGTCCCCGGCTTTTTGGATGATTACCGTGTCGCCGATCCGGACGTCAAGGCGCCGAATTTCATCTTCGTTGTGGAGCGTCGCTCGAGCGACTGTTGTACCCGCAACTTGGACCGGTCGAAGGTGCGCGACTGGCGTAAGCGCGCCGGTCCGGCCGACTTGCACCTTGATATCCTCGACCACGGTTGTTGCCTCTTCGGCGGGGTACTTATAGGCAATCGCCCCGCGCGGCGCCTTCCCGACCACGCCGAGCTTTTGAAAGAGGTCGATTGGATTCACGTTCACGACGATGCCGTCCGTCCAAAAAGGCAAGGTAGGCCGCCGCGTACCAATATCAGCATGGTAGGCCTCAATCTCGTCGAGCGAGCGGCAGCGCCGGTTATCCTGACCCGCTCGAAAGCCCAGCTTTGCGAGCAGGGCGTGACTTTCTTCGTGAGTCGTCTGACCCAGGTCAGTCACAAGGTCATACGCCAAGAAGCTCAATCTTCGACTCGCCGTCACCTTCGGATCGAGCTGACGGACGGCGCCGGCTGCGGCATTCCGCGGATTCGCGAATACTGCTTCTCCGCGTTTGACCTGATCAGCGTTCAATTCTTCAAACACGCGCTTCGGCATATACACCTCGCCGCGAATCTCAATCTCGCCAAGAAGTTTTTTCTGCTCGGCCCCCTGAACGCCATCAAGGTGTAAACGTAGTGGAATCGCTTCAATAGTTCGGATGTTTGCGGTCACCTCCTCGCCGACATTTCCATCGCCCCGGGTCGCCGCCTGAACAAGCCGCCCGTCCCGGTAAAGCAGCGAGAGAGCAAGACCGTCCATCTTCAACTCTGCGTAATAGTCGAGCCGAGCGAGATCGGACGGCGCAAGTAGCTTCGTTATGCGCTCAATCCACGCTTTCGCTTCTTCGAAGGAAAACACGTCGTTCAGCGAAAGCATCCGGCCCGCGTGCCGAACTTTTTGGAACTCGTCCCGAGCCGCTCCGCCAACGCGCTGGGTCGGGGAATCCGAGGTGATAAGGTCCGGAAACTCGGTCTCGAGCCGGACGAGCTCATCCTTCAGGGAATCGAGGGCGGCGTCGGAAATTTCCGAACGATCGAGCACGTGGTAGAGATACCGATGCCGATCAATTTCCGCCCGGAGTTTCTTGATACGATTGTTCGCTTCAGCTTTTGTCATGAATGCTTCTATGATACCGTGAAGACTATGCGCTCACCGTTCCGTTGGATTCTTGGTCTCTCCCTCCTGACCTCTTTCGCTCTTGCCGCCTATGTCCTTCTGTCGGCTTGGCGGGATTTTGGTCTTCCGGCGGATATCGGAGGGAAGAACACTCCAGGCGCGGAAGCATCCTCTCGCTTCCGCTTCCTCGTCATGGGTGAAAACGAGGGGGTCAATCCAGTGTTTGAAACTATCCTCAACGAGGCAAAGGGGCGCCAGGCAGCCTTTCTTGTCCATGTGGCAGATCTCACGCCGCGGTCCGATCCGGCTGATTTCGCGAAAGTCCATGAACTCCTGGAAACCCTTCCTTTTCCCTATTATACCGCAGTTGGGAACAATGACATTGTCGGGGATCCAGAACGAAGCCGATACCGCAGCGTCTTCTCGACCGCCGCGCTCGGACTTGAGCCATCTGCTCATACCTACTATAGCTTTACCCACGAAAACGCGCACTTCATCGTCCTCGACAATGCTGACCGAAAAGTGGGCTTTTCCGAAGAGGAACTGGCCTGGCTTCAGGCAGACCTGCAATCAAATCAGGCGCGTTGGACCTTCCTCTTTTTCCACCGCCCAATTCAGGTTCCCTTTTCCGAGTTTTACGGGGACGATGAAACGGCGGCATCGCGAGCCTCAAACGAAGCATTCCTGTCGATTATCGGCGCCTACCCGATTACCCACATCTATACCGGTCATCTCCATACCCTCTTCTCCTACTCCCTCGGCTCCATTCCCGTCACGATCACCGGGGGAGGCGGCGCCGCGCCTCACGCAGCCTATGGGAACATTCTCGGAACCCAATACCACTACCTTGAAGTCGAGGTGAGCGAGACCGAGGTTACCCAAATGGTCCATAGGCTAGAATAATGAAATTCGAATGCTCAAATACCGAATGACATTCGAGCTTCGGTCATTTGACTATTTGTCGTCTACTAGGTTCTCTTATCGATCGTTTGCTCGCTGAAGAGCACGTAATCGAAGATTCCCGCAGCCGGAACCTGCCACGGAACCGAGGCTGACATCCCGACTTGATTCTGTCCGGAGAATCCGGTCGCGCGGATAAGCACCCGGTTAGGAATCGGCTTCTGACAATCGCTTACCGAAGGGCAATGGTCCGGGTTAAACGGCTCATCGTCGGTGTACGCGGTGATCTTCACATTTTTCAAATCATCATAGAGCGCTTTGATGCGAACGCGATAGTTTCGGTTTTGCACAATATCAACAAAACCGGCTGGGGTATCAGGCTGCGTTTCATAAATAGACCGAAGTCGCTTTGTGACTTGCGCATCATCCCAGTTCAGGGTCCCGCCAACAATCGTCCAGGGAACATAGGCAACCTCAAGCCAGGCCGGGTTCGAATTCGGATCAGCGTCGAGCGCCTCAAGCCAAAAACTTTCAAAGCCTCCTGCGATTGGATCCTCCGGATCGTAGAGGTCGAGGACAACACTCTGATTCTCACGTAAAAACGTAAGTTGATAATCCTCGCTCGTCGAACTATCGCTTGTTGACCAGCTTGCGCCATTCCCCATCGGGACATTCGGCGTATCGAGAGAATCAATCAGTTGCGTTAGGGTCAGACCAGTAGACCGAGCTTCCTTTACCGCTAGAAGGCTTGATTCGACGCCGCTCTCGGCAGCGTAATACGCGGTCAATGAGCGATCAATGCTTGATGAGGCTTCAACGTCTTTAAGAATAACAACCGACATGCCGACAGCAACGGCCGTAATCGTTGAAAGCACAAGGAGCGAGAGGAGCATAACGATCCCCCGGGGTTCCTGCTTTTTGGATGATTGATGGAATAACATCATCGGAAGTATTGACGAGCGCTCACGGACGTTTGAAGAAAAGTCGTTTTCCGTTCATCGAGCTCTGATCCGATTGCTCGGGTCATGAACATCACGGTCACATTCGGCTGGACATTAGACAAATACTTTCCATCCGCGTCCGGAGAAAGCTGGAAGGGGTCGTTCGCGGGCGTAATAATAAATTTTAGGCCCTGGGTTTCGCCGACGTGCTGGGAACCGCCGGTCAGCCGAACGCCCTCGGGGGTAATATCGCTCCAGGTCTCCGGAAACTCACAGGAGAACTGACAGGTCTCCGTTCCCCCGCAGTCTGCATCGGTGTTACAGGCTGATCGCGAGGAGCCGCTATAGTTATCGCCGTCAACGCAGATGTTCGACTCGATACACATCTCGATTGTATCATCGACATTCTGATAGGTTTTTCCGTCCCAGCCGACCGACGAGTCATTCCCCCAAGGGTCATTCACTGGATCAAGACTCTTCCGCCGGAAGATCGTCCGGTTTCCGTCCTGATCGATCGTTGCGAGAACGTGAAGCGGAGCTTTTGGATCATGGATATCAATCGCGTCTTCAACGCTTACGTAGGGGGTCCGGCCGTAGTAAAAATCGTAATCAACCGTGCCCGTACGTACGGCCCGCGCGATCGTTTCGAGGGTAAAGCGGGCGTCGCCGGTCAGACGCTGGGTCACGATCGTCCGTTGTTGCAGCCGCGTTGAACCGACAAAGATGTTTGTAACCAACAACAGCGTTGTCGAAAAAATACCCATGACGAGCAGAATCTCGACCAAGGTAAACCCACGTCGTGAATGACGAAGGGGTGGGAAGCGACGGCGGAGAGCACGATGAATACTCATGGCCGCCAATTCGTTAAGGTCTCAACGAGTTCAGACTCATGCGTCGCGCCGTGTTCATCCCACTCAACCAACGACGTGACAGTGTACGTCGTCGCTTCGCCAAGGTCGCAATTACCGTTCGGATGGATCGTGAGCAGGCGCCGGTACGGTGTTGCTGTCGCGTCTGGGGGGACAGCCTCAGTCGTTTGCATGCCGTAGCGAAGCATGAGCGTTGCGTCCTCTCGTTCATAGACTACGGCCCCGGCCGAATCAATCGCATTCACTCCCCAATCAAGCGACCAGGTCATTGCTTGCGCGAGTACGGGGATTGCCGTTTCATCCGGCGCATTGCAGAGATCCGTATCCCAAGCCACTCCTTCAAGCCAGTTTGAATCGCGCATGTTTCGAACCCGCTCAATCCCTTCGCGAGCATAGTTATCGGCGATCGTCCGACTCTCGGAAATTTGGCCGGCGCGGACCGTAATAATCCCAAGCGCCAGCGCCGTCACGACGCCCGCCACGAGTACGGTAATCCCAATAATCGCTTCAAGGAGCGATTGTCCGCGTTCATTTGGCTGATGTGGTAGTTGCATAACCCTTAGGGGGTAGTAACGCTGATTTGACCGGAGGCGCCGACGATCGTGATTCGGCGTCGGGCTCCTGTATCCGTGTGGAGAAGCTCGATCCGGACGGTTCGCCCCACCTCCGAACCCGATTCTGGATCGTTATACCCGACGTAGGGTATTGGTTTCGGCGGCTGAAAGGCGATATCGAGCGCTGAGATCGGAACCGCGATGTTATCGATGGCAATCGAGTCGATCACGACACCTTCCGGAAGTTCGGTTGTCGGACCCGCGAGGAGATCGTCGTTCGTCCCGTCCGCGAGACAGCCATTGGGAATCGGATTAAAGCCGCGATCGTAGCGCTCGTTTCGGAAAGACTCACACACTGTTCCGGTCCAACGCTCCCGATCGGCAAACAACTGATAGCTGGTGTGCGAGATGTCGAAATTCACATGAAGTCCGTAGCCTCCGACCGGAACCGCTGGCGTTTCGTCGCTCTCCCCGATCGTTGTCCCGGTCATCGCTTTTGTTTGGACGAGACGGAGGTCGGCAACCAGCTGATTCGCTGCCCGACGGACATTTTCCGCCTGGCGCTGGCGGCTAAAATTCCAGGTCAGAACAGCCGTGAGAATCGCAAAGATCGCTATTGAGATCAGCAGCTCAATAATCGTCACGCCCCGGCGGTCCGTGGCCGCCTTAGGTAAGATAGGGCAGATAGCGATCGCCATAGAGATGAAAGAGAACGGTCGAAACGGTCAAAAAGGTTCCAAAGGGTATCGCGCTCTGCCAGGTCTTCCGTCGCGTCGCAATGAGGGCAATCCCTGCGATGGAGCCGCCAACATACGCGAGGCAAAGGGCGAAGAGAATCGACGGCCAGCCGAGGAAGCTTCCCATCAAGAGTCCAAGCCGGATGTCTCCACCCCCGACCCAGCGGCCGGACGAAAGAAGGTACTGGAGGCCGAAAAACCCTGCTCCCAGTATAGCACTTCCGAGCAGGCTCACGAATGAATGCCCGAGCCAAAGCGATCCAAGGAAGGCGAGGAGGGCGCCGGGCAAGGAAACCCGATCAAGGATAAGCGATTCCCGCGCATCGTAGGTAAAAATGAGGATGAGAAAAGGAAAGATGACCACATCGACGGCAAACGCCGCGCTGAAGCCAAATTTCAGGTAACTCAAGACATAAAGAAGTGCAGTTCCAGCCTCGACAGCCGGGTACCAAAACGAAATCCGCCGCCGACAGAAACGGCAGCGCCCGCGAAGCCAAAGATAACTGAACACGGGAATAAGGTCTTGGGCCTCGAGCGTCTTCTTACAGCGCGGACACATCGACCGGCCGCGGAGCACTGACTTCCCCACCTTCATCCGCCAAAGAACGGCGTTGAGGAAGCTTCCGATGATAAGCCCGAAGAGGGCGACGAATACGGCCGTGACAAACATGCAAATAGTATACCACACCACGACCGATTGCGTTGGTCAACAGCCATCACAAACACCAAAGTCTCAACGAGGTGCCTTGTGCGTGCTTACTCTTACTGGACTCCGGCTTTAGTCAGACGATGCTTTCCGGGCGCGAGCGTACCGTATTGGCGCTCAAGGGTAAATTCAATTGCGTATCCCCCGTCATCGGGAATGGAGGCGACGGTGTAGGAAAAGCGTCCCGGATCGTCGAGCGTTCCGATGCCTGGAAGGTACCGCTCGAGTCCGCAGGCTGATACATCATCCCCAACAGCATCACAACCGGCCGCAGCTTCCTTATAGCTCGCTTTCTCGAAATAGAGGAGCTGGAACGCGGCCTGAACCCGGGTCATGTCTGCCAGCCGCTGCGCATCCCGCGTTTTTGCCCGCTCATTCCCGAGAAGAACCACGCCGAGAAAGACAATAACGGAAAAAAGCCCGAGGATAATAATCAGCTCAATAAGGGAAAGGCCGGATTGTCGAGGGGATCGTTCGATGTTCATTTGGATATACGTCGAGGGGGGGGTAATGTGAGTATAGCGCAGTTTGAAAAAGTTCCAAGTGCCAAGTTCCAATTACCAAATATTTTCATTTTTTGCATCACAACACGATCATCGCTCGACCATCATTTGCTGGAACATGGAACTTGGATTTTGGAACCTTACCAGGCACAAGTCGCATCCGCTTCGCAATTCGCAGGATCGTGCGTTGAAGCATCCGGCTCTGTTCCATTTCCTGCACTTCCGATCCAATACCAAGAGTTTTGACTTCCTTCTAAATGAGTATAGAGAATGTACTCTTCCTGGCTATCGTTCGCATCGTACCAGTATTGATAGTTCGCATCATCGTTTGGAGGCTCGCTCACCTTTGACAGAAATTCGTTGACGAGTGGATTAATTGCTTCATCAGGGTCAAAAATTCCCTGCCCAAGAGAGGATTGATCCGGCGCACCGCCAGCGTCAAGAGTATCCGGATAAACAAAACCACTATCATCGTAATAGGTCTGCAGTGCGGTCCGAAGCGTTCCTAAATCTTGCCGACGTTGCGCGTCCCGCCCTTTTTCCCGAGCGCGATTGAGCGCAACTAAACCAATAACAGCCAAAGCGCCGAGAATCGCGATCACAACGAGGATCTCGACGAGCGAATAGCCCCGAGGCGATTTAGAAACGGATTTTTTCAAGTGAGGTAACATGGATGAGTTTTGGCAAAAACCACAAAAGGACCGCAGCAACGGGGAGGATGTAGGGGGTAATCACCAATCGAGCTTGGCTCAACTGTTTTGGGTTCCGGAGGGCTAAGGCGAGATTTGCGACAAGGGCGACGAGAAAAAGCGCAACGAGCGTGACAAAAAAACCCGGCCAACCGCTTACGAGCACAGCGATCGTCAGTAGAGCAAGGTCAGTTTCGGAATACTGCTCGAGCTTCCAGCGCCGTTTCGCAAAAGCTAACAGCGAGAAGAAGGCTGCCGCGAAGATCCCGGCAACCAAAACCGGCTGCCCGAGCCGCCAGATGTGTTCGAGAATGACTGTCGAATGCGGCGGAAGAAAAAACTGCTGAATCGGATCCTTCGCGTAATTCGACCACAGGCGTATAGCGTCCAGGGCCACATTCGCGAAGAGAACCCCGAAAACACCACATAAGCCAAAGAGAACACTGCGCGTCCCGAGCGTCCAGCGCTGACGAAGCAAGCGCCAAAATACCAGCGCAAGTACAAGGTCGAGGAGGATAAGCCGTATGAGTTCGGACATATATGCTAAGTATACCGATTGCGGAATGGAATGACCAGATAACAAGTAATTCAATAGAGAGGTAAAAAAACTGGCCGCCATTCCAGGCCGCCACGTATGCAACTGTAAACCTTATCAAGAAAAAGTCAAGAAACAAAAAAAGGGCCGAAGCCCTTTTTTTGTTTACTGAATACTATGCTGAGAACGTACAGTCACCGTTATCGACACAGGTGACAGTGTCCATATCATCACCGTAATCGATTACAGTTCCGTCTTCGGTAATTGCGTAGATGTTATCACCGGTTCCGGTCTCGAGCATGTAGTACAGTGCCCAACAATCAACGCTTCCGCAAGTATCAGCGTCAAGTCCGTTACCGTCGTTATTTGTCAGATACAAATAGTGACCGCCAGCAACTGGAGCCTCGAGCGCTTGCTGTAGATAGTCGGGGACCATGGGTCCACCATTTGTCCAGAATGTCCCAACTGCCCCAGCACCAGCAGAGTCAGCGCTGGCATCTGGCGTTCCGTCTGTCGCCTCTCCCGGGTAGCTTCCGGTATGATCATCGGCGAAGAGGGTAAGCGCCGTCTTCATCTGACCAAGGTCAGACTTCGCCTGCGCGTCGCGCGCCTTTTCACGGGCTCCATTCAGCGAAACGAGACCGATCGCGGAAAGGATACCAATGATAGCGATGACGACGAGCAGCTCGATGAGCGTAAATCCTTTTTTCATTGTGTTCGTGTCACCCCCTTTCATGGTGTCTTTACCGTTCACTTCCCAAGCTTCCGGAGGCGAGCCGTAAAGACGATTACTAGGCTATAGTATACAGGTTTCTTGCTCATCCCACAACAAGCCGGGACTTATCCACAGGAGCAAAAGAAGAAATTAGGTTTTAGGTATTAGGTTTTACGGGAATTGGCCCTAAAACTAAGCGCCTAACACCTAGCACTGAAAACCTATCCCAGCTTCCTAATTAAAACATTCAACATCTTCAAGATTTCCTCAAGAAGACACGCGGTAGTTTGGATGTCATTTTCCTCGACAAACTTGAGTTTCTTCGCTATCTCGATTTGCGTTTCAAGCTCTGACCCTGACCCGAACGCATTGTACAAAAAATGCCGATACTCCTTACGCGTTCCCCGAGCTTTACCTTCTGCGATGTTTGAAGAAATCGAAACGGCAGCCCGGCGCATCTGCGAAGTTAGACCATAGAGCTCAGAGGAGGGAAATTTTTTCGTAATATGATAAAGCTCCACCACGAGTTCAATGGATTTCTTCCAGACGGTAAGATCTTTATACGAAACAATATCCATCTCTAAAACCCAAAACCTAACCACTATTACCTAGAACCTAAATTGCCGACGACAGGTTATACATCGGCAAGAGTACGGAAACAACGAGGAGCGCGACAGCCACGCCCATAACGACGAGAATCAAAGGCTCAATCAGGGAAACGAGGTTCGCGACCGAGTTCTCGAGCTCGCGGGAATAGAAGTTCGCAAGCTTCTCGAGGATATAGTCGAGCTTTCCGGTCGTCTCGCCGACGTTCATCATCTGGGTCAACATCGGAGGAATATCCCGACTCGTCGAGAAGACGGTCGAAATCGACTTCCCAGCTTCAATCGCGGTAATCGTCTCCAGGGTCAGTTTTTTATATAAGCGGTTTCCCATCACGTCAGCGACGATTTCGAGCGCCCGGGTAATCGGGATACCGCTCGCAACGAGCGTTGAAAGGCTTCGGGCGAAACGGACAAGATAGATGCGCTGGAAAATTCCGCCGAAAATGGGAAACTTCAGCTTCGCCCGGTCAATCACATCCTTCCCCTGATCCGTCCGCTCAACGGATCGGTAGGCGACGAAACCAGCAATGCCGAGGATCAGGAGAACCCACCACTTTGTTTTTAAGAAATCCGAAGTCCCGATTAATAGTTTTGTCGTCATTGGAAGTTCTTGGCCTCCCGCAGTCAGTACGTCGGTTAGCTGCGGAATAACGAAAATCATCATCATAATACCGACGACAATCAGCGCGCCGAGAATGAAAATCGGATAGGTCATCGAGCCCTTAATCTTCGAGATGAGGTCGTAATCTTTCTCTTGCTGGTCAGCGAGATAGTTCAGCGTTTCATCAAGTTTTCCGGTCGTCTCGCCGGACCGAACCATATGGATAAAGAAATCGTCGAACACCTTCGGGTAGCGAGCGAGGGTCGCGGAGAGTTTTGCGCCGCCGTCAATTTCATCGGCAATTTCGGAGATGATGATTTTAAAGGCGACGTTCTCCGTCTGTCGAACAAGAATACGAAGCGCCTGAACGATCGGGACGGTAGCGGAAATCATCACAGCCAGCTGACGCGAGAAGATCGCAACGTCACGGCGCGGAATCTGATTGAAGAAGTTAAAGCTGCTCTGAAAAAGGGCTTTTTTTCGGCGTTCAGAAATTGAAATAACGAAGAGTCCTTTTTCGCGGAGCGTATCCTGCGCGAGGCTTTCGTTCGGCGCCTCGACAATCCCGGTTTGATCGCTGCCGAGGCTGTCTTTCGCGTTGTATTCAAAGGTTGGCATACTCAGGAAAAAATAACCAAGAGCCGATTCCCAATGACCGGGAAAGATGGCTTTACTCTTCTCTTCGTATTGGTCATGAGTATTTGGTCATTGGACATTAGCTTCTAGCTCCTCAACATCAATG
>CAZWTD010000019.1:0-22218 GCA_964637345.1 uncultured Gammaproteobacteria bacterium | reverse complement strand
TAATTTCCTGAGCATTAATCGAGTCGAGATTTCCCGTCGGTTCATCAGCAACGAGAATCTTCGGTCGATGAACAAGGGCACGAGCAATCGCGGTCCGTTGCTGCTCCCCACCGGAAACCTCGCGAGGATAGCGGTTCATCTTCCCCTCAAGGCCGACAATCTTAAACACTTGCGGAACCATTGCTTCTATTTTCTTCGTTGGGGTTCCGGATACCTCGAGCGCGAAGGCAACATTCTCGAAGAGCGTTTTCCGCGGAAGAAGTTTAAAGTCCTGGAAAATTACTCCGATTTGGCGTCGAAGCAAGGGCACTTCGCTATGTTTTATATGCGTAATATCCCACCCCCCAATACGTACCCGCCCTTTCGTAGGGTGGAGCTCAGCGAGAATGAGTTTTACGAGCGTCGTTTTCCCTGAACCGGATTGACCTACGATAGAAACAAACTCTCCGGGAGGAATGTGGAGCGAGACGCTCTCGAGCGCTACGGTTGAGTTAGGATAACGTTTTGTGACGTTTTCAAGCCGAATCATAAACCCTACACGCTTTGTTTATTCGAGAACTAAAAAGCCTGAGCGAGCGCCCAACGAGCGAGCTTCATCATGTCATCATTCCGGGTCGTTCCATTTGTACTTCCGAGAATCACAATAATACGAGAGCGTGATCCGTTTACAAACTTTAACGCGAAGGTCGCGTTCCCGTAGCCCAGGTAACCAGTCTTCCCTCCTACTAAGCCCGGTAAAGCCCCGATCAGCTTGTTCGTATTTCCATACCGAATAATCCTTTCAGATTTCGGGCCAAAGGTATTTGCACTAATCGCGTCTTCGGTCATCATGGTGAGCCGTCGGATTTCCGGATGCTTCATCGCTGCTTCGAGCAGTTTCGCAATGTCTCCCGGCGTAGAAACGTTCCCGCTATCAAGACCAGTCGGCTCGACAAATCGGGTAAAGTGCATTTTCAAAGACTTCGCTTTCTCATTCATCCGTCTCACAAATTCAGCTTTTGAGGACACGCTCGTTCGCGAGAGGAGCTTTGCGGCATTGTTCGCGGAAGCTATTAACGTCGCCTTGAGCGCTTCATCGAATGCCAACGTATCTCCCGGGTAGAGCTCAATAAAACTGCCTTCGGTCGTCGTATTGTCATCAGCAATATATTCTAGCTCCCGGCGAAAATCGGGTTGCGTGTCGAGCACAACGAGCGCGGTCATAAGTTTTGTTAAGCTGGCAATCGGCCGCTGGTGGAGATTTTTCTCCCAAAGCATTCGATCTTGGCTTGCATCCACAACAATCGCCGAGGCGGCGGTAATCGCCGGCGCCGCTGTCGTCACCGCTGCGTCTGGCGTCGGTCGAACAAGCTCGGTCCGAACGCGCATTGTTCCAGCGCCAACTCGACCAAGAGCTGCAAACGCGTCACGCGTCAAATCAATCACCCGACCTTCGCTCCCCGCCCAGGTAGAATATACTTCAACAACAATGCTCTTTCCGGTTTCGGTATTCGTTACCCGCACCTGAGAACCAATCGAATAATTGTTCGTCGAAGCGCTCATTGTCCGATTAGGTGCACGATACCACGTTGCAATTCCCTCAAAAGTCGTACTTTCCTCAAAAACGGCGATCTTTGAATACGGCAGCCGAGAAAACGCCCGAATAGCTTGCTGGTCTCCAAGGTCAACGGACCGAAGTGGAACCCAGATTCGATGAATCGAATCCCAATACCGTATCATCCGACGCGCGTTGCTTGCCGACGAATATTTCAAAACGAGAATAGCTTCTCGGTTGAGTATTTGAACCGGCTTCGTCTTAATATCATATTCATAGACATCGCTCACGAGTTTCCAGCCGGCCGGGACCTCAGAAATCTCAGGGGAATTTTTTACTAGGGTTACCCTCGCCGGGCGATCGGTGATATTCGGAAATAATCCTAAAACCAGCGAACCACTCGGGGTCGCAAGTGTGTACCCTCGCTGAATCGCTTCTTGACTCATTCGTATCTGCATCCAATCCTCCCGCTCGGCTACGGCGTGGACTGATGTTGGACGCATTGCGAGCAATACGACGGCGAGTAAGAACGCGGAGAGTGTGAATCGAATGTGTACAGCTTTTCTCATAATCATCGTGTATTCGGCGGCATCGATTATTTAAGCTAAGACCTTATGAGCGGTCGAACCGGAGTGGGCCGTCTCGCCTTCGGCGAGCGAGCCTAGCTCCAGCCCAGTCCTTCTAGGGGCTGGAGCGGGAAACGGGACTCGAACCCGCGACCCCTTGCTTGGGAAGCAAGTGCTCTACCAACTGAGCTATTCCCGCAGAAATGCCTTTCGTCCTATGGTCCGAGCCCTATTACCCTATCATAGGATTGCCCTAATTCCAAGTGTCGCGCTGTCGTCGGTAAAAGAAAAGAATCTTTTGAAAAAGCTCTTCTTTTTTCTTCGAATTCAAAGGCGAATGGTAGGTGTCATCAACCCAAACGAGTTCTCGATCAGAGGACTGAACTGAGTGAAAAATATACTCAGCGCTTTTTGGTTTTATCACAACATCATGCTTTGAATACAAAAGAAGAATCGGGGCGGTAATCCGAGCAAACTGCCGGCGGCTTTCTGAGCGAAGAAAAGACAAAAACTCTCGATACGCCCGGAGGGGAATTTCAAGGTAAGAACCTTTGTCAAGATAATGGTCTCGTCCTTCTTGCTTCACCCATGATTTTTTCACGGAAAACTTCCACGGGAGAACCAGCGGCAAAAGAAATCGCTTCCAGCTTTCCCCCGGAGTAAAAACAGGCGTTGAAAGTAACACAATTCCACTCAGCGGGATAGCCCGCCGGAGCGAAAGGTCAACTAAGAGATTGCCGCCAAAGGAATTACCAACGAAGAGCACGCTTCGAACCGTACCAAGCCGATCTAAGGCTTGATCAAGCGACTTGCGCCAATCCTGCACAGTGCGCTCGGCTAAATCCTCCGGCGAAGTTCCATGCCCAGCCAACCTCGCCACACACACACGAGCACCAGCGTCAGCCAAACGATCAGCGATCTCCCGAAGATCAAACGGTGACCCGGCAAAACCGTGGCAAAGCAAAACCGCATCCGATCCCCCGTCGCGGAAGTACTCAATAGCATTTGGGTGGACGGGAACATGCCTCGCTTGACGCATCTCCGAGAGGTCGATATTCTACTGAGGTTCGCGCCCGCCCACGTAGCTCAGTGGTAGAGCAATCGCTTCGTAAGCGATGGGTCGTCGGTTCAAATCCGACCGTGGGCTCCAGATTCCCTCTTGACCCACCGAGACGTCACGGCTACTCATTCGTGGCGGTATTAGTATTCACCTCTTCCGTATTGGTATTCTCGGAAGACGAATTCGTATTCGCGTTGGCGTTCACTGAAGCGTCTGATCCTTCTGGGAGGACAATGGTTTGCGTCGCGTCCCAGTCGTAGCCCTTCAAGAGTACCCAGACGCTCCCCTTTCCTAGTTCATCACTAAGGTATGAGTCAACCGTCTTCGTCTTTATCAGAATATGCGCTGCGTGGTACGAAGGGTTTCCGTCGCTATCATCAGATTTCTCGATGAGTTTGATGATGTGGTAACCGAACTCTGTTTGCACAATGTCAGATACTTCACCGGGCTCAAGCGCAGCCACGGCCTGCTCAAACGGTTCAACCATCTCGCCGGGGCCAAAGAATCCAAGGTCCCCGCCATTACTCCCGGTAGACTCATCCTGGCTAAACTGTTTCGCGATTTCTTCGAAGCTCTCCGTTCCATTCTTCACGCGGGCAAGAACGGCTTCGCTCAATGTTTTTGCTTCAGCGTTCAAGTCAGCATTTGCAGACAGCTTTTCTTGAATTTTTGAACGAATCAAATACGGGCGAATGACCTTCTCCTTAAAGGTTGGAATGTCCCAATCGTACAGCTCTTTAATATTAGCCTCGATGCCTTCGGGATTTCCTGACTGCTCTTGAACTTTTGAATACTCTGCGTCGATGTCAGCGCTTGTTACACTCACGCCCTCCCGTCGAGCAAGCTGTTCGGTCATAACGTCTTTCACGAGCTTCGTTAAGACAACGGCCTCGATCGTCGACTGGGGAGGCATCGGAAACAAAGTCGGATTTAAATCAGACTGTTTCTCGTAGTAATGTGTTAAGGTTTTCACATCATCCTGGAAATTCCCGTAGGCGACAGGCCGGGCATTGACTGCGAGTACTGGCAAGTGAACAAAGCTGGCGGTTTTCGTAAGGAGTGGGGTCTTCCAGCCAAAAGCGTAGAGTCCAACGCTCACAAGGAGAAGGACGAGCACGATCAGTCCTCCTAACCCCCACGCGCCAAGAACAATCCACCGACGGCTTGCGGGAGGGGTTAATCGCGGAGTCGAGACGGCTGGCGCTGTCCCGGCTGGAGCGACTACTCTATTCGGAGAAGATGGAATTTCGGTTCGCGCCGCCATAAATACGTCGTAAAGAATGATGCTTGGTTAGTATACTGATAAGTGCACCAGCACGTCAACGATGAGAGGAAAAGATAAAAGCCCACCATTTGCTTGCATTTGATTGAGGTGCTCGGTCGGATGAACTATTTGCTGCGACGGAAGACCCGGGCTGTTCTTGTTCCGTATTCGCGTTCACCCCCGGCACTGCGAGAACCTGCTCGCCAGGTTTTTGTAATCCAAGCTTCATTCTCGCTTCCTCTTCGGCATAGGTCGGACTTTGGAGATAGCTAATTAACGACTGAAGACCGCCATTCTCGCTCTCGAGTGAGGAAATTTCCGCTTGAAGATCGGCAACCTCGCGTGTAACCGAGTGGCCTCGAAAAACTTCTTTCAGCAACGATATTGTCACGCTAAAAAAAAGTATCGTTACCGCAACAAAGGCGAGACGGGCTTTCGTCGCGCTGGGAGAATATCGCTTTACACGCGAGTGTCGACGATTAGGCATATGCTGTTGAATCGTCTTCAGGTGAATCGAGTCTTCCGCTCCCTTGCTCTTGAAGGTTGGTGAGGAGCTCTTGAACCTTGGCCGGATTACGGATCGTATCAATTTCGATTTTCGCTTGCGTTCCAGCTGTTTGGATTGTAACCGTTCCAAAGCCAAACAGGGTCGCCCAGAGCCCACGGACCGCGTAACTCACATCTTGAATTTTTGAAAAGGTTGTCTCTGAAACCACTCGGTGAAAAAACCCGCGTTGGTCGATATCAATGATACGAAGATCGGTTACGACGAGCGCATTCATCGACCAGATAAACCAAGCGCGATACATTCCTAAAGCAGCAAGAACGAGGACGAGAAGAAAACCTAGCATGCCCCAAGTGCCGAATTGCACCAGAGGGACAAAGAAAAACATATCCGTTAATGCACAGAGCGCTCCGGCGGTCAGCGCCAAAACGAGCTTTACCGGGTAGCGGCGGATAATCCGAACAGGGGTTTCCCCATCCTTTAAGTTTTTGCTAAGATACTTTTCGAGCATATATGAAACGACGCACGATTCGCATTGCCTGGATCATCATTTCCGTCATCATGCTTTTTGGGATGATCCTCTTCACGATCACACCGCTCCTAACGGCCTAGCTTCTTCGTAGCAAGCTTGAGAAGGCGCTCGACGGAACCGCGACGCGACCCGTCGCCTTCATCCGCTGTTTCCCCTTTTTTTGCTTCTCAAGAAGCTTCCGCTTCCGCGTTACATCTCCGCCGTAGAGCTTAGCGGTCACATCTTTCCGCAGCGCCGGGAGACGACTCGCCGCGATAATCTGGCCGCCAATAGCCGCTTGGATCTTCACCTCAAACTGCTGGCGCGGGAGGACGTCTTTTAATCGGTCGACCATCCGCCGACCAGCTCCGTAGGCCTCATCCCGGTACACGATGGTCGAGAGAGCTTCAACCACCTCATCGGCAACGCGGATATCAAGTCGGACCACGTCGGTTTCCTCGTACCGGAGGAAATCATACTGGAGCGAGGCGTACCCTTGGGAGACGCTTTTGAGTGTATCATGAAAATCGACGAGAATCGACGCGAGCGGGATATCATAGCGCAAGACGACGCGATCAGCGTCAAGATACTCGGTTGTCCGATATCGCCCTCGGCTTTCGGTACAGGCCTGCATGATTCCTCCCACAAAACGGCTGGGAGACACAACGGTAACGTCCATAATCGGCTCCTCAATGCTCGCCAAGTTAGACGGATCAGGCAGGTCGAGTGGACTAGAAACATCAAGAACGCTTCCGGACGTTAACCGCGCATGATAGCCGACGGACGGAACCGTCACAATAACCGAGAGGCCAAACTCCCGCTGGAGGCGCTGTTCAACAATTTCCAAGTGAAGCATTCCGAGAAAGCCGCAGCGGTAACCGTGGCCCAGGGCAGGCGACTGCTCTGGCTCGAAGGTCAGGGCAGCATCATTCAATTTAAGCTTCAAAAGGCTCTCGCGGAGCTTTGGATATTCATCGCCTGATTGCGGATAGAGCGCAGCGAAAACCATCGGGGTCAAGCTTCGATACCCTGGGAGCGCTTCAGCCGGCTGCTTCCCGTCGGCTATCGTGTCCCCTACCCTTGCCGCTTGAATATCTCTCAGGCCGCTCACGACGTAGCCAATCTCGCCTGCAGTTAAGGTTTCTGCTGGCCGATACTGCTCGCCGAAAGTTCCCAGCTCAAGAATTTTTGCACGTTCGTGCGTTGCTACGTGAAGAATTTCCTGGCCAACGCGTAAGCTTCCCCCGAAAACTCGAACGCTGGCGACCACCCCGCGGTAGTCGTCAAATTGTGAATCAAAAATTAATGCTTGGGTTGGGCTCTGCGTCAGTTCAGCTGGTGCTGGTATGCTCTCGATAATTCGATCAAGAATGGCGGGGACCCCTTCCCCGGTTTTCGCGGACACTGCGAGGATTGTCGACGGATCAACGCCAATGAGCTTCGCCACCTCCTGACGAACAACGTCAACTTGCGCGTTGGGAAGATCAATTTTATTCAAGACTGGAATGATTGCGAGGTCTTGATCGATTGCTTGGTATAAATTTGCGACGGTTTGAGCTTCGACTCCCTGAGTTGCATCAACAATCATGAGCACGCCTTCAACCGCGGCCAGCGACCGAGAAACCTCGTAGGAAAAATCAACGTGCCCAGGCGTATCAATAAGGTTAAGGACATATCCGCGATACTCCATCCGAATCGGCTTGAGCTTGATCGTGATCCCCCGCTCCCGTTCAAGCTCCATACTGTCGAGGTACTGAGCGCGCATCTCGCGAGCCGAAACGGCACCCGTCAACTCAAGCAAACGATCGGCCAACGTGGATTTCCCGTGGTCGATATGAGCGATGATGGAGAAGTTGCGGATGTGCTTAGCTGGCGTCATGCTTCATTCCCGGATTGGCGAGGAGTTTCAGTTGCCGCCAAAATTTCATCAACCAGTTCGCCAATATACGAACCTCGTCAAATCGAAGCGCCAGAGCGGTTCCGATATAGACGACAATGCCGACCCCGCCCGCTGCCAGAGCTTGGAGGAAAATGCCGACAAAAGTCCGATTATTAATCCCCGGCAACACTCCGCGAAGCGTCAACCAGGTTGCCACGCCCATTAGGGTCGCGGCGAAGAGTATCTTTAGCGTCGATCGGAGAATAGTACGGTCATCAAGATCACCGTGCCGGACGCGCAAGATAGCTAAGAGAAGGAGCATGTTCACCACATTTGAAACAGAGTAGGCAAAGGCGAGACCGAGAATACCGAAGGGCTGACTCAGCCACAGCGACAGGCCGATATTCAAACACAGCGTAAGAATAGCGATCCGTACCGGCGTCGTCGTATCCTGATCCGCGTAATAGCTTCGAGCGAGCATGGGAATTAAGCTTTGTGCCACGAGAGAGACCGTAAAGTACCCGAGCGTTTGTGCGGTCAGGTATGTCGCCTCCCAGGTAAGGGCATCACCGCCCAAGACGACCCGAACAATGTGGGCGCGCAGGAGCAGCATGAGCACCGCCGCCGGCATAATAAGAAAAAGAATGCGGCGAAAGGTCATGGAAAAATGCGTAACGAACTGGCCGCGATCTTGGCGCGAGAAGGCCTCGGAAAAATACGGAAAAGCCGCAACGGCCAGCGAGACGCCAACGAGCCCGATCGGAAAATTTTGCAGGTTGTTCGCTGCGTTAAAAATCGATACGGAACCGACCGCTAAGGTAGAACCGATTATCGTGATGACAACCTCGTTCATCTGACTAATCCCAAGCCCGAGTGTTCGCGGGAGCATAAGATGGAGTACTTTTTTCACGCCGGCATTCCCCCAATCGAGAATACGATGGTAGCGAAAGCCCGTTGAGCGTACGGACGGCAGCTGGACGAGAAGATGAAGAGCTGCGCCCAGAACAACCCCCCAGGCTAATCCGCTCGGACCAAACCATGGGGCGAGGAATAGTATACCGATAATAATGCCGACGTTGTAAAACACTGGAGCGAGGGCAAAGGACGCAAAGCGCCGGAAAGCATTCAACACCCCGCTACAAATATTGCTAACCCCGAAGAAGACGATCGAGAGTAGCATAATTCGCGTAAGGTTTGTTGTAAGCGATAATTTGTCTCCGCTAAATCCAGGAGCGAGTAAGGGCGTAAGCAGAGGTGCGAAGAGAATCAAAAGCACGGAAAGACTCGAAATAATCAGGAGAATCCCGTTCATGAGCGAATTCGTAATCCGCCAGGCTTCCGCCTGTCCTTGCTCTCCGTCGCGATTCCAGTACTGGATGAAAACGGGAATAAACGAAGAAGAGAGCGCGCCGAGAACTAAGACGCTAAAAATCAAATCCGGGAGCTTAAACGCGGCATAATACGCATCAAGCGTATCTCCGGCTCCGTACCGGGAGAAAAGAAGACGATCGCGAACCAAGCCGAGGAATTTGCTCGCCAGTGAAGCTGAGGCAATTAATAAAGCGCCGCCAGCAACCGAGGATTGAAGCCGTTGCCAAAAACTCATAACAATTATTGCGCCTCCCTAAACAGCACACCGTAGCTCCGATCGCGCCGTCCGTCCGCGGTATACTGGACTGTCTGTCCAAGCCGGAAGAGTGACGTATGCGTCGGCTCAAGCCAGGCCGGTTCGAGTGCATCGGGAAAGGTCAGCTGACTTGAGAATTGCCGGTGCGCGACCCCGGGCTGCGCCTGGACAAGCAGACTATATCGAGGGCTGTCTTGCGTTACCCGAAACGGCAACCGATACTCAAGGCGAATTGTCCGCTCGCCGCCAACCGGAACCTCAACCCAATTAGAAAAAACCGTTTTCCCAAACTGTGATCCGATCCATGTATTACGATCCGCTTGGAACTCGGCTTGTTCGAGTTGCGCAATTCGCTCGTCGTCCGATGATTCATCTGGATAAGACTGAATCCGATCGGATCCAATAGAAGACCAACCGCTCGCTGAGCGAAGCTCGCTACCCTCGGGCACATAGACGCGGAGATAATCCACATTCGTTAGTCCTGTCCACGGGTCCCCTTCGGTCCCATGGTGCTGACGCGTAATCGTCAACGCTACTGTCATCTCACCGGACTCATCAATGCGGACCTCGTGACGAACGCTCTGACTCATAACTCCGTCGGTCTTTCCTCCCCCGACGTTCGAATCGACAACGAACAAATAATCATTCGGCGCGGAACGAACCTGTCCGGACCAGCCAAGTTTTTCGATTTCCGCCTGGGCTTCAGGATCGCCGACTGCAACGAGAAGATCACGCTGTTCAAGCGAACTCGCGAGAACGGTCCCAAGGTCAAGGAAGCGCTCTATTGGTAAAGACAGAGCACGATTAAGTAAAACGGGCATCAGCTCTCCAATGACTTGCTTCGGCTGGTTGAGTGCCCGGTCGTAATTCACCTCAACCTCTTCCTGCAACACCGCGGTGAGCGAACGCTCATCAACTGTCACGCCGCTCTGCTCGAGTTTCACCGGACCGGTTAATGCAAGAAGAGACTCGATGAGCTGGGGGGTGACAGCAATCACGCCATTCACATCATATCCGCGCGACTGGCGATAGAGATCGAGGATCGCCGCGGCGCTTGTCGGAAAATCCGGCCACCAATTTGCATCCTGCGGTTGCCAGAGCGCGTTAATGAGCCGGAGTGGCTCTGGGGCCTTCTTCAAGGGCATTCCAGCGTACTGGAGATCTAAAAAGCCTCGCCCGGGCACTTCAAGCACCTTCACCTCACCCGATGTTACACTCACGAGCGCAAAGCTTCCCATGAATCCGCCGGTTGCCCGCAATTCATTGCTATTCTGAAATACGAGAAGATACTGACGTTCCTCGTCTCCGGAAAACAGGGTTGCAAAAACTGCGGCGGTTGACTCAAAGCGTTCGACTGCTTGGCGCAACTCGGGCAAGCGAAGTTGAATCAAGTGAAAAGCTTCTTGATACGAGTCGGGAAGATCGCGTGCCCGGATCTTACCGAGCGCATTCGTAGCCCGCCGGAGTTGAACGCCTAATTGCGTTGCATTCTCGGTTAAGGTCGAGGCGGCAAAGCGAACCGTTGGTCGGTCACGTGATTCCGACTCATCAACGTTGACTTGCGTTATCGCTTCAACAGTATCAGTAAAAATCGTTCCGGCCTCCGCGATTGCACGGCCAGCCTCAAAGAGATGCTCAGCGCTCCGATAGCTTGATCCCGTCCAGGGTAAGGTTCGAAGCACGACTTGGACGCCTTGATGAAGGCTCTTCAATTTTGTTTCAGCTTCTTCGATGTGGGCAAGGGCCTCTTGAAAAGACGCGCGGGCTGATGGCAAATCAAGCGCAATCGCTTGATCGCCGGCGAGGCGAAATGAACCGTAGGCTTCTTGCGAGGCCGCGAAGACTTCTGCCTTCGTTGTCAGAAGACTTCGAATAAAGGGAGTTGCCAAAAATGGAGCAACGAGTACTACGGCGACAGCAATAAAGCGCAGCATTGACCAGGCTGCTGGCGAAGGTCGAATCCAGGAAAAACGGGGTAATCGAAATTGCCTTAGACGCGGACGAGAAAAGCGCAAAGCGCGGGGTTCGGACTTTGCGAGAAGCGGTTGTTGTTCGAGAGACTTCGCGCGCAAATCCAATACATTCTGACTCGGTACGCTCGGATCCTGTGTGGTGAAGTTGTCTCCCATATCGTTAGTATAGCAGCTCCTGATAGACCGCGAGGGTTTCCGCGCTCATCGTCTCCCAGTGATACGAAAGAACTTGTCGTTTTCCGCGTTCAATAACACTCGCTCGCGTTTCTGGCGAACTTAACACTTCAAGCATCGTGCGGGCAATATCCGCAGCATCGTGCGGGTCAAAATAGAGCGCTGCTTCGCCGTAAATCTCCGGGAGACACGAAGACCGAGCGGCCACAACCGGGCATCCTTCGGACATTGCCTCAAGTCCAGGAAGTCCGAAACCTTCGATCAGCGAAGGAAAGGCGTAGAGACTCGCCCGCTGGTATAGCCACCGAAGCTGACCGTCGCTAACGTATCCCGGGAAAATGACGCGGGCATCACCACGGTCATAGCCGCGCTCAATCACGCGTCGGCGAAGACGCTCGAAGAAATAATCCATCTTCCCAACGAGGACGAGCGACTCGGGTCGCCCGCGTTGTCGAAGAATTGCCCACGCCTCAATCAGCTTCTCAAGATTTTTATGGGGGTAGGCGTTCCCAACGTATACCACGTACTTGTCCGGCATTCCGAAACCGACGCGCGGCGCTTCAACGGCATCGGCGGGAGCGAGCGGCTCGCACCCAAGCGGGATAACGCGAATTTTGTTCTTCGAAACGGCGAGCGTCTCTTCAACGTCCTTCGCGGAAAATTCCGAAACAGTGATAACGCGCTTCGCTCGACGGGCAGCGCTTCGGAGCACGACTTGCGATGCTGCGTGCTTTAGTCGATAGAGGGCCGGCCCGAGTGTCGTCGCGCGTTCAGTCGGATACTTTGTTAAAATGAGATCATGAATAGTGACGAGGAAAGCACCCCGGTACCACAACGGTACATTAAAATGCGGGAAGTGAACGAGGTCGAGCCGTTCACGCCCGAGGAGAAGCGGGAACCGAAGCTGCTCGGCGAGCGTATACCAACGAAACGGCGCGCGCACCTTCCGAAAGGCCGGATTCGTCGACTGGAAAGCGTCCCAATTTTCATCACGCAAAAAAAGAACAACATCAAACGGAAGCTCGCGCCGTTCCAGATGTTGAATGAGCCGTTCCGTGTACCGGCCGAGTCCTTTTCCGCCCGGCCCGAAAAAACGGGCGTCAATGCCGAGTTGCGGTTTCCGGTTACGCGCCACGACGACGCACCCCCTCAATTGCTGTCGCGATAAAGAGGCCGACGAGAATTCCCGCAACGCCCCCAATGGTCGTTGTTAGACCGGGCTTGGGCTTCCGCTCGACAATAACCGGCGCGTCAGCCTCAACGCCAAACGACGGCGCGTTTTCAACCGATCTTACCAGACTGGGAACTCGCTCCTCGAGCGTTGCAACAATCGCCGTTGCGAGATGTTCAGCTGTGGATCGCGACTCGTCGCTAAAGTGAATGAGAACATTCTGATTCGAGGCTTTCTTCGGTCGAAAACGTCGAGCTACCTCATCAACGGAACGGATAGCCGGATCGAATCCCGCTTTCGTATAGACCTCGCTGACAAAAGAAGGGGTCCCGAACCACGAAACGACGGTTTGGGCGACGAGATCAGTCGCCTGCATTGCGTAGTAGGCGTCATATTGGTAATCGCTTGTCGCAGGCTCATTCAGACGAACAATCGTTACCGCAACCGACGCGTCATAGACAATCGGCGTCACCCGAGCTACGCCGTACGCAACTCCAAGCCCAAGAACGGTAAAGAGCAGGATAAGACGGAGGTGTCGAAACGAGGCGCGCAAGTAATCATCAAATTCCATACAAAAGAAAATTATGAATGAGTAGCACGGTGCTGATCGTAGCGAGTTTGGATAAAGCGAGTGATGCGTTCCTTAAAACGTTCGGTGTCGAATTGGAGTGCATGCTCGCGAATAAGTTCCGGCCGAAAGCGCTCCGGCTGAAATCGGACGATCGTGTCGGCGAGCGCTTCCCAGCTCTGTTCATCGAAGAGTTCCCCGGTCTTTCCCGGAAGAACCGTCTCGAGCGCTCCTCCAGCACCATAGGCAACAACCGGGCGGCCTGAGGCCATAGCCTCAATTGCCGTTATGCCAAAATCCTCCTCCTGAGGGTGCAGAAAGGCGGTCGCTTCACGATAGAGCCGGCGCAACTCATCCTGACTCACCTTTCCAAGAAATTCGATGTTTGGTTTCGCCATCGCCTTCAAGCGTTCAAGCTCCGGACCAATTCCAAAAATTTTCAATGGGATGCCAAGGCGGTTGAATGCCATGACGGCAATATCATAGCGCTTATAGGCAACAAGCCGGCCGCCAATAAGATAAAAGGGTTCTACCTTCGGGCTTACCGAAAAACCTTGCGTGTCGACCGGCGGATAAATGACTGTACTTTCGCGCCGATAGTACTTTTCAATCCGTCGTTGAATCGCATAGGAATTTGCGAGAAAGGCATCAACCCGGTCAGCGCCAAGCCGGTCCCACATGCGAATTCGATTAAGCGCGAGCGGAATCAGCGATTTAATGATGCGGTTATACGAGAGCTCTTGAACGTAACGATGGGTGTCGCTCCATAGATAGCGAGTTGGAGAATGGCAGTAACAGATGTGGAGAGTCTCCGGACGCGTCAGGACGCCTTTTGACAGCGCCGAGCTTGAGGATAATACGAGATCATAGTCGTTGAGGTTAAACTGCTCAATTGCAGTCGGCATCAACGGCAAATACATCTGGTAGTGACGGACGCCGAGCGGAAGTTTTTGGATAAACGAGGTGCGAATATCTTTTCCGCGAAAGGCCGAACTTGTTCGATCGCGATCATACACAAGGGTGTAGGTTGGCGCCTCGGGGAAAAGCTCCTGAAACACCTTGAGAACCTTTTCCGCCCCACCGTCTTGAGCAAGATGTTCGTGAACGAGAGCAATCTTCATTTGTTACGCAGCAGAGCGAGTAAGAAAAACAACTGATACTGTTTTCAAGAGGATCTGGAAATCCAAACGGAGGGTCCAGTGCTCAATATAGTAGGTATCAAGACGTACCTCTTCGTCGAAACGAAGGTCCGAACGTCCCGAAATTTGCGCGAGGCCGGTCACTCCTGGCTTCACCGTAAGCAGGGCGCGCTGATTCCGAGCGTACTTCGCGACTTCTTCCGGCTCATGGGGCCGCGGACCAACGAGGCTCATTTCCCCCCGAAGCACATTCCAAAATTGGGGAATCTCGTCGATGCTCGTCTTTCGGATAAAGCGCCCGATGCGAGTAACGCGAGGATCATTTTTCAGCTTAAACAGGGGCCCGTCGGCGCGTTCGTTGAGCGCCTGAAGCTGAGGTTTGAGCGCGTGTGCGTTATCGACCATCGAACGAAATTTGTAGAGTCCAAAGGTTTTTCCGGCGCGACCAACTCGCTGAAGTCGAACAAAAATCGGACCTGGGGAGTCGAGCTTTATCGCTAACGCAACAAGCGCGCCGAGCGGAAGAAGAATCAATAGCCCAAGAGCAGCCCCGGCAAGATCGACGCTTTGTTTCAAAATCTTTCCCCAGCCGTCGAGAGGCGTGCGCCGAAGCTCAATAATAGGAACTCCGCCCAAGGCAGTAACCTCAAGACTTGCCGCTTGGGTTTCAAAGCGGTCCGGAGCGTATTTAAAGGTTTTATGGTGATCCGATGCAAATGCAATGAGGCGGAGAATATCAGCTTTGGCAATCTGAGAATCCGCGACAAGGATTTCATCAAGCTCGTCAGACGCAACGCTCGCCTCAAGTTTAGTGAAAAGTTCCTCATTGACCTCGCGCGCCCGAAGCGAGATTCGATACCCGAGTGACGGCCGTTTTCGAAAATCCTGATCAAGCTCATCACTCGCTCGATCAGCGCCAATGAGAGCAACGGCGTGGACTCCGATCCCCCGCTTTACTAACTCATGCTGAATAATGCGAACGAGAATGCGGGCGAAGCTGACAAAAAGAATACTCAGTACCCAACCGGCGAGAATAATAAAGCGGGAAGAGAAGAGTTCCCGCTGGAAGAAAATCAAAATGATGATGAGCATCACGCCAGTCGAACAAGCGAAAAATACCTTCGCCAACTCGTCGAGAAGTCGTTTCGTTCCCCGAATCGAATAAAGGCCGGACAGCGCAAAAACTGGCAGCCAGATGAAGGCAACCGTCAAGAGAATTGAAAAAAACTCGTCGAAGGGCAGCTCGTAGACAACCGGACGAAGTTCAACAAAGCTTGAAAAGCGAAGTTGGTAGGCTAAGAGTCCAGCCCCGAGCACCATCAGAAAATCGACGGGGACGAGGAGTGCGCTCACAATGAGTTCGACGCGTTTCATAACAGTATCCGATAAATGCTGACGCGCGCTGATAAGCCGAATTCTGTTCGCCGTTGCCGGCGCGATGATGATCTCTCTAGGTCCAGCGTTGCCGCTGAACTCTTGCGACCAACCCGACCCGCTTGCGCGGATCCTACTTGGTCTTGCACCAGGTAGGGTTTACCCCATGCCGCGTCGCCGCGGACACGCGTGCGCTCTTACCGCACGATTTCACCCTTACCCCGCTTGCGCGAGGCGGTATGTTTCTGTTGCACGAGCCCTAGGTTCCTCGTAGGGTCGGCCGATTTCGTCGTCCCTGCGAATCCCTTGGTTCCATTTCGGAACTACCTACTTCCCTATCCTGAGACAGGGGGTGTTCGGACTTTCCTCCCCGCACCTATGCAATCACCATGGAAGCAAATCAACCTGAAAAAACGGACGATTCTTTCGCTACCATTCCATCACAATGACATAGGTACGGGGCCATCATCTTGCGCGCGTCAGCGAAAAAAAAGTACCAGAAAGAGGCGACTCTGTCAAGACAGTATCCCCATTACTCTAATGGACACGGACAGGGTTTAGCTCGAAGTATTTTCCTTTGTTCAAGGGGCGTATGAAGGTAACGGGCTTGGCGACTTGCCCCAGTCGGCCGTCCGTGAAGCGGACTCGCGTGCCGATAGCCCCGGCGCTCCATTTCTCGAGCAATGCGGTCGTGCCTCAGTCGCAGCGCAGGAAGCTTTCCGAGCCAGCGCTTTGTTTCGGGGTGACTGCGGTATCCGGACCTGTTCTTTGCAATAACAACCCAGAGGGCATGTATCTCCCGATGTTCCCCGAGGAGATGCGCCCGGCAAAGTTCGCGCGGTGGAATATCCCAAACTCTCATAGGTGGATAAACAACCACCGGCAAAACGCCGGTGGTCGTGGATGTTGTATCGGTATTACTGCTGGGTCGTCATGGCCCCACCCTTTGCTTTCGCGGGAAACGCGATCAGCAGATAAATAGCGGACAGCCCGACGAGCGTGTAGACGATTCGAGACAGGGTCGACATATCACCAAAGATAGTCGCAGCGAGGTCGAAATCAAAAATTCCGACCAGTCCCCAATTCAAACCGCCGACAACGACGAGGATCATCACGATCCAATCAAGCACATTCGGTTTTTGCATAATGTTCACCCCCTTTCACATGTTCCGGTTTTTTAGACCGGACGCAAAGTTCCGGCCCAGACTTGCCAGGCAAGAAGTGACTTCGCAACTAGGGAAAGAATGATATACGCCCGTTCCCCATACAAATAGTCTTTCCAGCGACCAACTTTTTTGTACTGAAGAACCATATTGATGGCGAACACGTTGAAGAAGACGAAGAGCGACGCGAAAATCCAGTAGACAAAGGTTGGGACTTCTGCGCCGTCGCCACCTGCGCTAAAGAGATAGATGGCAATCGCAATCCAGGGAACCGCCCCTGCAAAACAGCCAAAGATGTAGGATGTCCAGTTTGTTGTTTTCGTCGTTTGATTATGGACCTCCATCACCCAACCAAAGAGAATCATCATCGCATTCAAGGCAAACATGAGCATGAGGGATACGCCGTCATACATACCCGTCAGCATAGCGATGACGACAATCATTAACGAGGAGCTAAAGCTGTACTCAACCCAGCGCGCAAGGTTCATCCCCTTCTTCAAGTTATCCGTGTACCAGCCAAAGAAGCCAGGAAGCGACACGAGAAGATGCGCTAAGGCGGAGAGGAAAAGGAAGCCGGCAACGAGCGGTCCCAACTTGACGGAAAAGAGCGTGTCGAGAACGGGAACGAGTTTCGCTTGAGCCGGATCGAACTGCACAAAGGCGCTCGTCACGGGAAGCTGGAAATCTGTGCTCAGCATGAGCATCAAGACGCCCTGAACAGCGTGGAGACCGGCCATCACAAGGTTAAAAACACGCAATCCTGCGAAGGTTTTCGAGGACCCATTGGAAATATTGGCTTTTGGCATACACCCCTTTTCTTAAAAATATTTGCACCAAGTATAGCAAAAAATCCCTTTCTTGACAAAGAGAGGCCTCAGGACTACACTTGAACCCTAATAAAACGAACCCGCAAAAAGGCGGAACGGGGCCCACGATCTGGGACGCTAGAATCCGACCGGATTACTCTTTCCTGTCCGGTATGGCGATCGCGTTCTGCGGTCCTCCACTCGAGACGAGCAGCTGCGAGGCACAACCCAAGACGCCCGCGCGAAAACGGACCCGACAAAGTCAGTGAATGCGGTCCACTCGATCTCCCGCAGACCCCGTTCCCCTCTTGTTCCCCAAGAAGCCCTCGTTCGTACGACGGCTTCTTTCCTTTACGCTAAAAAACTTCCGTCCACTTCCCAACTCCAGGGCGTACCTGGGCTGGATAGGAGCCGGAAAAAAACGAAGTATTATCGTGATACTCGAGCCGATCAATGCGATATCCTGTAATCTGCTTGAGGTGAGAATTCACTACGTCAGTAAAATAGGTACTGGCTTGCTCGCGGTATTTTTTCGGGACCGAGAACATGCCGATTTTTCCTTGGACAACCTGAATGGAAACGCTCTGATCGCCAGTCCGGGCGACCAATACCTTTGCGTATACAGGAGCGGAAACATACTTCTTCAGTTTCGTAGAAATCTCCATCCCGCCTTCAATAAAACGGACTTGTGTGTGTTTTAATATATCGTCAGACTGACGCGGAAAAAGCTGAAGAAAGGAAGTAATCTCTTCTGATGTTCGCGTCGCACTCACCTCAATTGACCCTTCGTAGGTATCGAGACAAGCCAAACAAAACTCTTCCGCCGAGCCGCTAATCGAGACCGGGATTTTCTTCTGAAGGCTTTCTAGGGCTTCTTGGCTTGCGACAACGCCTAAATCTCGCGGACGACTCGCACCTAATACACTTGAAAGTCCTGGGATTGGGACAAGCCCGGTTCCGGCCAATCCAATCAACACAAGAATAATAACCAATCCCCAAACGGTAAATTGGATTTTCCAGCGCCTGCCCTTCTTCGGTTTAGCTTCTTGGATCATCGGCTCGGGACCTCGTGGTTCAATACGCATAGACGTGAATTAACGGACAACGAGAAAAATGGAACCTAGGGCGACGAAAGCGGCACCGAGCGCCGTCTTCCAGGAAAGGGACTCGCCGAGAAATACGACCGCGAGCAAAAGAACGAAAACGACACTCAACCGATCGAGCGCGGCGACCGCCGACGCTGGACCCGACTTCAATGCAAAAAAGTAACACAGCCATGATGCGGCTCCGGCGAGACCCGAAAGAATCAGAAAAAGCAAAGGTCGACCAGTCAATGTTCCAACCAGTGCGGCTCGTCCCAGCATGAGGCTCGCCAGAGTGAGCGAAAGGGCCATCACAAGCGCCCGAACTGTTGTCGCGAGTGTTGTGTCAATATTCTTGATGCCAATCTTCCCGAAGATCGCCACGAGAGCGGCGAAAAAGGCGGAGAGAAGGGCAGCAAGGACCCACGACATCTTACTCGGTGCTTACCCCGTCAAAATGTTCGTGGCTTGCAATCGCGTCCGCCTTCGTTGGGTGAACAACTCCGTCACGATGCTCTGGTGGGGCGTACACGGTATAGAGCTTCATCGACTGCGTCGCCGAGGTATTCAGGATGTTATGTCGCGTTCCGGCCGGAATAACAACAGCAAATCCATCACTAAGCTCGTGTTCAGCGCCATTCAACACAGCCTTTCCTAGCCCTGATTCAATACGAATAAACTGGTCAAGTTCGTGGACCTCCTCGCCAATATCTTCGCCCGGAGCAAGCTTCATGACAACAAGCTGACAATGCTTCGCTGTATAGAGCACTTTCCGAAAGAGCTCGTTTTCAGCAGCGGCTTCCTCAAGATTGATAACGTAAGCCATACGAGATTGCTAATTCTTTACTTCAACACCGCCGAACAGTGCCGTGCCGCGGACGTGAAGCGTGAGCGATGCAGCGCCATCAGGCTGCGTCTTATCATTGCCTCCCCCAAAAAGCGGCGTCAAGGAGAATACAATTTTGACATTCTTTGGGACAAACAGCTCAATTCCACCGAAAGCTGCAAACACTTCAAGCGTTGCTCCGTCGTGAATACGGGCTGAGCGAAGGTCGAGTTTTGTGCCTCCGAAAATCGCAGTTACCCTACCTCCTTGATAGTTCTCGCTCGTAATCGTTTTTTCTACTCCGCTAAACGCGGCGAAGGTCTCCCCGCCGCTCTCATTGCTTTCCTGCGTTTTTCCTACCAAGCTCTGGCGCAATACAAGTGATAAACCAATACCGACGATAATGAGCGGCCAGAAGTAATCCCAGCCATTCCCGGAGATGAGATCAAGGTTCGACAAGAGCAAGAAGACGCCGAAAACGATGATGAGTCCGGGCCAGAGCCGAATGTTCGGATTCGAGCGCCAGCTTACTATGCCAATCAAGATAAACACAACTGGCCACCAGAGCTCAGAGAGGCGATCAAAGACGACAAGATCCATCCGATCAAGAAGCAGGGCAGCGCCAAAGCCAATCACGAGGATACCGAGAAGATTGCGTAAGGACATACGCGTATGCTGTTAAGAGACCTTTTGAAAGCGCCTTCGAAGCGCTCCGGCGAAGCGCGGCCCAAGCCAAGATCCGCCAACAGACGCGAGGAAGACAGCTACAGTATATAACGGCCGTCCTGGTTCGGAAAAGGCCATCAGAACAATAATAACGCTGGCAGGAATCGCCAGCAGCCAAAACCACATTTTCTCACGACCTGAACGAAGAAAACCAAGAAAGCCTCCTAGGCCAAGGTAGCCGACAAAAACATACGCAACCCCATTGAGGTATTCCTTCGTTGAACTGATGTCACTAAAGAGAAGATTAAAAACGAAGAAGAGGGCAGCGAGTAGACTGAGTATAAGCGCGAGCGCAACGGTTAATATTGAGAGGAGGCTCCGATACATGTCTTCAGTATACGCTTACCTGATCCATTGACAACAGGCCGATTTTTTTCTACGCTCGGGCCGGATTGTTACGAGCGCAAAGGAGGCACTCGATGAATGGCCCTGCTCCTTCAGAATTCGTCCCGGTTTGTCCAGGCTATCAACGCATTGGAATGCTGGTCGGCCTTCTCTCCGGCTCGATGATCTGCCTGATCTGCTTCACGGCGGAGTTCCAGTCGCTCATCGTCGGTATAGCCTTCGCCCTGCTCGGCGGCGCTGCTGGATCTTGGTTCGGGCACCGAGTCGGAAGCGCTGTGCAGCTGAAGGACTACCACCTCGCGGAGAATGCGAATCTCCTGACCTGGACTCTTCCTTTCGCTGCCCTCATTTGGATGTTCATCTCTCTCGCAACGGTGATGCTCTCCATCCTCTTCGGGGCGGTTTCGAAGTTCACCCTCCTCTTCGTCCCCTTCTTCCTGCTCTCCAGCCTGGGAATCGGACTTGTTGCTGGACTCGCCTTCGCCATCGTCTTTCTCTGGCACGGCGAAAACACCTTCCGTTCACCGTCGACGTGGGCGCTCGGAATTGCCATCGGGGTTTGTACTGGGCTCTTTACCGCCTGGTTCTGGAAGATCCCCTTCCTCGCTGGCGCCTGGGCAGGAATACTCTACCCGCTCTGGCTCATCCCGGCCGCCTGGACAAACTGGAAGCACGATAACCGCGCCCTCGGTCTCGAGGACTGGGGCGACAACCCGGATTGACTGTACACACGCCCGCCTGCTCTGCATACCCAGACAGGCGGGTTACCTTTTGTTGTCTAACGTTTGCGTGTATGCGATGCGACAGTATCGGATACACGCTGTTAAGTGATGCAAAGAACTTTTTCGATCGTTATTTCGGGAGTTGTGACTACCTCTCTAATTCTGTAAGCAGTTTATCAATCATCGACTCCGCTTCGTCGATATCTTCCTGACGGGTCAATCCTTGCTTTACAGGACTTTCATCGCCAGTGAGGCGGTCATGGTATGCAAATATTTCATCGAATAATTCTTGTGAAATAAGCTGCTCTCCATGGTGTTGTTGCATGATGATATTAGCCATTTCTCCCCCGACAACCTGAAACCACGCATTTTGAACCTTCCATCCAGAGTCTGGGGATGTGGAGTGTTTGATCTCGTCTGGAATACCGTCTTTCCAGTCCGATTTTAGACGACGAAGACGCATGACTAGTTCTTGTTTTACACGTTCAGGCGATGATGGTTCTCGTTCCATAGATGAAGAAAAAGTTCTCTATTTCACTTAACGTTCCGGTATCATGCGAAAAGGTGAGAGAGCGCAGGCGGTATACTTGTGCGGAGCACACCGCCAGAGCGAACGAACCCATGTTGCATATACCGTGTTATATGACGCACCCTTTTCATTTTTTTGGTATTCCGATTAGCCTTGTTATTTCGCTAATATATGAGTTCGCTTTTTCTTTAAGAAAATCCATATCTTGAGGTGCGGCGCTGAAAAATTTTTCGAAATATTCAAGTGCCATTGGTGCATTATTCGCCTTTTTGTATTGTGTGAAGCCCAACCAAAAATATAACTGGATCTTATCAGGATGATTTTGCAGTACCTGTAAATTAAAATCATGCACTTCTCGGATAGTGGTCGGTTCTCCCTGAAAAGATGATTCGGAAATTTTCTGACAAATATGCCAGGCATCCTGATACCTTTCAAGCCAAAATAAAAGAAACGCCTTACTGTATCTCCATTCGCCACGTCTATTTGCTTGGCGTTCGGCATTTTTTATCGTCTGTAAAGCTAATTGTGGGTTATTTCCAACCGTAAAATCTGTTACCGCCTTAAGTAGCAAGGTACTGTAATTGCACGGATTGTTTTCAAGTGACATCTGTAAATGACGCACCGCTTCACTCATATCATTTTTTTCGAAGTGAAACCTTGCTATCACATATAGT
>CAZWTD010000018.1:17408-24921 GCA_964637345.1 uncultured Gammaproteobacteria bacterium | reverse complement strand
ACCTACGACCTTCTCGGTGTAAACGAGACGCTCTAACCAACTGAGCTAAGCGCCCGGAAGCAGACCAAGTATAGGGTATTACCTGTGCTTTTTCTAGTGCCATGCAGAAGTGCGTGGCCGGAGATTTTTTAGACAAGAAAGTATCGCGTGAGCGTACTCACCGAGAGTAAAGGTTTTAGTTTTCTGGTGCGCGGGAGAGGACTTGAACCTCCACGGGCTTGCGCCCACTAGCCCCTCAAGCTAGCGCGTTTACCAATTACGCCACCCGCGCGGGTGATCTCGGGCTCCAGCTTGCGTCCCGACCGAATGCGTCGGGACTTCAGCTTCCGTCCGCGTCCCCCTTCCCTCGCGAACGTGTGCCGATCGCCTGACGGCGACTGCGCTCCTCGTTCGCTCGGATTGAGAGAGGTTTTTTGAACTGTAAAGAGGCCGATCGTCTGAAGTGGTGGATCTACGCTTTCTTTCCGACTGGGTGGGACTTGATCGGCCGCGCACGGCGGTTTCGAAGGTGTCCGAGGCTTGCTCGTCGCACCTTGGCTGTGGCGACAATGTCGATCTTCGAGATCATCGGAGAGTGGATCGGGAAGATTTTCTCAACGCCAATTCCCTCGGAGATTTTTCGGACAGTGACGGTTCCGCCGGCATTATTTCCGCCGGCGCGCTGAATCACAAGGCCTTCAAAGACCTGAATGCGTTCCTTTTCGCCTTCTTGGATTCGTTGGTGAACCCGGATTGTCTGGCCCGGGCGGAGGTCGGGGAGTTCTGATCGGAGGGGTGCGAGGTTTTCCATTGCAAAAACGTTGAGAAAAAGACTTCACCAAGTCTAGCGGTCTTCGGCCTCTCCGTCAAGCCGAGCCAGTTCAGCTGTGAGTTCCGGGGGGAGCAGGGAGCGATAGGTCCGCGGCTGCCCCGATCGGTCCGAAAAGCTTAGTTCGGCGGCATGGAGGAAGGGGCGAGAAAGCGAGTTTTTTGGCGTGGATTTCATTTGATAGAGGTGATCCCCGACAATTGGATGGCCAATCGCAAAGAGGTGAACGCGAATTTGATGCATTCGTCCGGTTTCCGGGAAAACCTTTAGAAATGTATATGCCGGATATGCACGTTCAATGCGATAGTTTGTTCGGGCAGCGCGTCCAATAAGATTGGGGCCGGCTGCCATTCGCGCTCGATGCGTTTTTGATCGAGCGATGGGAAAGTCGATCGTTCCGTCGGTTGGTAGGGTTCCGTGGACGAGCGCGAGATAGGTTTTCGATATTGTTCGGTCTTGGAACTGCTGCTTGAGCGATTCAAACGATTCTTGGGTGCGGGCGATGATCATAACCCCAGAGACATCACGGTCAATTCGGTGAACAAGGCCGGGGCGCTGAGGATCTTCGCCAACCGTTCGCACTTCGGGATAACGTTCGAGTATCCAATCGACGAGCGTTCGTTCGTTTGAGCTTGGGGCTGGGTGTACGAGCACACCCGAAGGTTTTTCAATAACAAGCTCGTCCGCAGTTTCAGCAATGAGTCGAATATTCTTCCATGAATTTGGTTCGGTTGCTTTCGGAGCTTCGTACGATACGTCGATCTGATCTCCCGAGCGAAGCGCGTGGTGAGCAGTTGCGGGTTTTCCGTTTACGTGAACGCTGCCGTCCCGAATACGTCGCTGAAGCTGGCTTCGCGACCAACTGGGAATGTGTAGAGCGAGCCAACGGTCGAGCCGGAGTTTTTCCTCACCAGGTTGAACAGTAGCGTGAAGGTGGAGCGGGGGGAGCATGGAGGTTATAGAGCAAAACGACAATCAGCGCCGTTGTCGCACTCGAGAAGCTGCGAAGAGGTTACTGTTTCATCAACCTCCCCGTCCTCAAAGAGTGCGTACCATCGACGGTCTGGCCGAGTTTCTAAGCTATAGAAGAGTACGTAGCAATTTGTTGTTTCGCAGTTTTCGGCGCTTCCACTATCTACCGAGTTGTTGGAGATATAAAAGTAGCCGCCGCCAACGATTGGGCCGTTCTGCCAACAGTGGGGCGCAAGGATTTCCCGACCAAGATAATCCGGGATGAGTGGTCCTCCATCGGCCCATATGCCCGCGCTTGGGTCGATCGGATTCGTCGCGCAGCCACTATCCTCGGGCGTGCCGTTATTCCGTTCGCCCGGGTAGGATCCGGAGTGGTCGTCCGCGTAGATCCGAAGAGCAGTTCGAACCGCATCAAGATCAGTCCTCGCTTGCGCGTTTCGAGCCTTTTCTCGTGCGCCGTGGAGCGAAACTAATCCAAGAGCTGAAAGGATCCCGATAATCGCGATGACGACGAGAAGTTCAATTAGGGTAAAGCCAGATATTCGTTTCTTCATACAGTTGCATGGTACGGAACTCGTCCGAAAAAGGAAAGACCAGCCCTTGCGGAAAGCGCGGGCTGGTCAGGACCTCGGTGGGTCGAAGAAAGGGCGGAGCTGTCTCCGGCGGGTTGGGTGCCGGAGTTTGCGAAGGGCCTTCGCTTCAATCTGTCGGATACGTTCACGAGTTACATTGAAGAGCGCGCCAACTTCCTCCAAAGTTCGCGGCGTTTGATCTTCGGTTAAGCCGAAGCGAAGACGAATGACTCGCGCCTCCCGTCTCGTTAGAGTGTCAAGGACCACGTACAGACGATTCTCTAGGCGAGATTGGAAGGCTGCCTGGTCAACCGGCGCTGCGGTTTGGTCTTCGATGAAATCTCCGAGCGTGCTGTCGTCATCTTCGCCGACAGGGCGGTTAAGCGATGTGGGCTCGAGGGCTGCCCGAAGAATAAGCCGTACCTTCTCAACGGGCATCTTCAAGCTATCAGCGATTTCCTCCGGCGTCGGTTCTCGATGAAGTTCTTGCAGGAGTCGCCGAGAGCATCGAGTAACCTTGTTCACTGCTTCGACCATATGGGCTGGAAGGCGGATCTCCCGCGCTTCATCGGCAATCGCCCGGGTGATTGACTGCCGAATCCACCAAGTCGCATAGGTCGAATAGTTGTAGCCGCGCCGCCAGTTAAAGCGGAGCGCGGCGTGCCGTTGGCCAAGTCGACCTTCTTGGAGGAGGTCTTCAAAGTCGAGTCCGCGGTTCAGATACCTTTTCGCAATCGACCAGACAAGGCGATCGTTGATAATCATGATCTTGTCGATCGCAGCAAGAACTTGAGACTCAGCAGCGAGAAGCTGAGGGAGCGAACGGGGTTGTTTGCCGTTGGCGCGCAGCGCTCTAAGAAGTTTCGTTGCTCGATTGAGCCATCCCGAAGGTCCAACGATCGAGATGTCAGCTCCATCCATTGGGGCAATCGGGATAAGCTTGCGTTTTCGGAGCCCCTTTTGTCCGCGATACGGTTTGTTGAGGGCAAGCTTGAGCGATCGGACTTGCAGCAGCGCAGTTAAGTAGTCAGTAAGCGCTGCCTCGAGCTCCTGGAAACGGGCGGTCTGGCGATCGCGCTGGAAGTCTCTCGTCGTAGCGGTGGTAATTGAGAGTGGAGAGCGGACCGGCGCTGGTGTTGAGCGAGGAGTTTTCCGGCCGGGTTTTCGATCGTCGAGGATTTTGACGTCTAAACGGTGGAGTAGGTCAGCAAAACGCTCCAAACGTTTGACATCAGTACTGCCGAGTTTCATGAGAACTTTCGTCTGCTTGATCGTACCGCGTTGAATGGCAGGGGCGATGAGCGCAGCGAAGTCAGGAGGAAGCCCGACCCGCACGCGCGCAAACGCCGCTCGGCGTTCGGCCGGGGTCACGGGCTTCCTCCCTTCGTGCTAATGTGATCCTTCACGTTGTTCGGCTCGACTCTTGAGTTGATCCATCTCCTCAAAGCTGAAGTCGTAGCCGGTTTCCCTCAGGGCGTCATTGATTGCCGCTCGGAAGTTTTCCATGTTGTGGCTGGCTCCCTGGTAGAAGCGGACCAGCATGTCGTCGACAGCGGCACTGTTGTCGGAATCCTCGCCGCAGAGTGTCGCGAGGAGGGCGAGCTTCTCCCGCCAGTTCTTCGCCGGAGGCGGGGGAACTGGCGGGCTACTTCGCCCCAAGTCCTCACCGTCTTCGGTCGCTCCGCACTCTCGCTTCAGCCGGCCATACTCGGCCGGGCTCAGCTTCGTGAGCTTCGCCTTCTCGAGCTTGGTGTTGAGGTCGGCCATGCGCGGGTGTTCGGCAAGGAGGCGAGCGAGCGTCGTCTTCCGATGCTCCCGATCCTTCCGGAATCTTCCCGCAATCTCGTTGATCTTTTGTTCGTAACGGTCGTCCTTGGGCTCGTGTGACTTCTGCTTCCGTGTCGCCCTCGGCTTCCGGGCGGCTTTCGGCTCGGTCTCCACCTTCGGTGAAGGCTTCGCTAGAAGCGCGCCAAGCTGCAGGCACAGCGCGAGGGTTTCAACTGTTTCCGTGTCGCCCTTCGTTTGCACCTGCTGGAAGAGATCGGTCGGCACATCTTCCTTTAAGGCGAGATGGTGGCCGATGAGAAGCCATTCTGGCGTAGTCCGAAAGCGCTCGAACCACTCAGCGAGCGTTGATTCACCGGGCGTACCGCCAAGGGCGTTCAGCAACAAGGGAATCGGAATACTACCCGTGCGTTTGGGCATGGGCGGCCTCCTTTCCAGGGGCGCGGGGTCAGAGGGTGTTGCTCTTCGTTGTATTGCTCTGTCAATGAGCCATCACGTGGCTCACCCTCCAGAGCACACCTGGCTCATCGTACGCGACGTTTCTTCTTTCTGTCAACCGTGTTTATCCGCAGTTCTTTTACGAAACGTCGAGCGTCAGCTGCTGTGCGAACCCTTCCTTCAAGTTGAGCTCCTCGCACTGTTTCCAAAATACGCCCAACCCAAGGTCCGGGTGGAAGTTTTTTTAGGCGCATCACCTCTTCACCGCTCAAGAGAAGTTTCACTTTTTGGCGACGGAAGCCGCGCGCACGAACAAGATGAATTTTCTTTTTCAGAGTTTTGAAGCCTTGCCAATTAGTTATCCCGGAAGCCGGACGGGAGGCCCAGACATCGGCAAAGATGAGGGCCAGGAGCTTCTCGCCCGGAACAAGAGGGTTAAGGAAGAGGCGCTCAATGGCGCGAAGGCCAATTGACTCAGCGTTCAAAACAACGAGGTGATTGCGAATGAGCCAAGCAAGGCGATCTGGGTTGACGATTCCTCCAGCCGAGGAGAGCTTTAGTCGTTCAGCGATACTCTTTACAAGGACAGCGCCCTCCTGGTCATGTCCGTAATAGGCGCGAATGTCTTGTCCGTTTTTTCGGACCGTTCGTTCACAGAAAGGCTTTCCAATATCATGAAGCCAGGCTGCGAGAACGAGCTCCGCGTCAGGCTGTATTTTCGGGAAGTGCGTTTTGTATTCTTTTGACGCGAGAGCCTCAACGGCAAGGCGTCCGTGGGTCCAGACTGTTCCCTCGCTGTGGAATTCGGGCGGCTGTGTGCAGCGCTGCATTGCAAGCGTTTCCGGAAGCAGGATTCGAAGCGCACCCGAGAGCTCAAGGAGGTCAATTGCTTCAAGGGGCCTCGCCTCGAACATGCGGATAAGCTCTGCGGCAACAAGCTCCCTCGGAAGCACCGCATCGTTCAAATGACTAATGAGGGACCTCAGTCGGGTCCACGTTTGGTCCTCGATAGTAAAGTCGAGCGTTATCGCGAAACGAAGTGCCCGGAGAAGTCGAGTATAGTCTTCCTGGAAGCGGCGCGCTGGATTGCCGACCGCGCGAATGTTCCGTGCTGCAAGATCAGCGAGGCCGCCGCTTGGGTCAATGAGTTGCTTCCCATAGAAATCCCAGGCCATTGCGTTGACCGTGAAATCACGCCTGAGAAGGTCGGCTTCAATCGGGAGTTTTGGGTCCGAGTCGATTGCAAAGTCCCGGTAGCCGCCAGTCAAGCCAAGCGAGTGTTCGAGTCGCGGGAGCGCAATATCATATTCCGCTGCTTGGCCGAAGCGGGAGCGCGTTTGTCGAGGCCGGAACTTCAAGACGCCGAAGCGCCGGCCGGCGAATTGGGCCGAACCGTGTTTCCGGAAGTATCGCGCTAACTGCTCGTAGCTAACATTTCGAATGACGACATCGAGGTCGGCCGAGGGGCGATCGAGTAGCTGGTCGCGAACGCTCCCGCCGACGAGAAAAACTTCCGCCTTCGGAAACCGGGAACGAAGGAGGCGAAGGGGGGCTGGGCAGCCGAGTGTTTGAAGTCGTCGTTCTACGCTTTGTTTTCGCACCATGTACGTATTGTACCACGCTCGGAGTTTCAAAACAGGCATTCGGTATCAACCCAAAGTAAGCGCGACAAAAGACCGAGATGTTTTGTTCTATGAGCGAGTTGTTATACTCGCCACTGAATCGCGCAGCCGAGCGATGGGTGCTGAGGCTCGCGCGGCGTTGTTCCGATTAAGAGCGCTTCAATCGCGTCTTGAAGATCGCGCTGGGATGCTTTCGATTCGTCTTGCCAGCTGTCGTCAACGCGACCGTGGTAGGCGAGCTTTCGATCGCGATCATAGACGAAGAGGTCGGGCGTGCAGACTGCGCCGAAGGCTTTAGCAACGTCCTGAGTTTCGTCAACAAGATAGGGAAAGTTGACTTGATGCGCTTGGGCAAACTTCGTCATGTGTTCAAGATCTTCTTCAGGCTGGGATTGCGGATCGTTGGAGTTAATCCCAATGATAATAAGACCTTGGTCAAGGTACTTCTCTTGGAGTTTCACGAGCCGGTCAACGACCGCATTTGAATATTCGCAGCTGTTCCCAAGGAAGGCGACGACCATAACCTTTGAGTCGGCGAAATCGCGGGGCGCATTCATTCCGCCATCAGTTCCAATTAAGTTAAAGTCCGGTAAGTCAGTTCCAAGCGGAATGGGCTTTGATTCGATAGCGGGCATAAGGGTTTCGGACAATAATCTGTCGGTCACCACAAGGATACCAATAGAGCCCCTGAGTTCGCAACCAGGGCTAGGCGTTGGATTTCATGCAGTCCAGGGGTGGGCGGTAGAGGATTCGAACCTCTGACCTTTTGCGTGTCGAGCAAACGCTCTAACCAACTGAGCTAACCGCCCACCCCTGGACTGGAATGGAAGGAAGAAGAACGGATGCAGTGTAACGGTCGAAGCCGTCTGGGTCAAGGTTTCATATTGACTGTCTCCTTGAGACGGGGGTATGGTATTCGCGTGGATATCGGCCATCCGTTATTCACTGAACCGTCATCTCAAAAACAGAAACGGGGGTAGGCATGAGTGGTCGACAAGACACTGGGACGGTTCTCGTTCGGCATGCACGGACTCGAGGGCTCGTGTGTCCGAAGGGAACCGGAAGCTTCCAAGCCCCGATGAATTCGACGAAGTGCCCTTGCTGCCATCGAGAGGTCTGTCGGGTGAATACCGGCGGGCACATTCCAGGCAAGATCGAGCGCCAGATGCGCGAGCGCGTGCACTCCTAGGCCCCCTTGCTCTTCGAAGGCCGGTCGTCTCCTCTGAGGCGGCCGGTTTCCTTTTGGTGGGCACCCCAGGAGATCCCTCGTTCTGCTCGGGACAAGCCTGGAACTGGCGGGATACCTGCCCGACGCA
>CAZWTD010000018.1:0-17308 GCA_964637345.1 uncultured Gammaproteobacteria bacterium | reverse complement strand
ATCCCTCGTTCTGCTCGGGACAAGCCTGGAACTGGCGGGATACCTGCCCGACGCATGAAGCGACTAGGTATAACCCACTGGTGCGCGCCCTAGGATTCGAACCTAGAACCGGTCGGATATAAGCCGACTGCTCTAACCATTGAGCTAGGCGCGCACCAGTGGGTTACTCATAGTGAAGATGAATGTGCGACGTGAGAAGGCAGAATAGGCCGCGTTTTACTGAGACTCGCCACCCTACGGGTGGTCACCCGCAGGGTGAAACCATGAACCGGCCGTGTATAAGACGGCTGCTCCCTGCCTGCGGTAGGCAGGTAACCAGTTGAGCTACTCGCCCACAAAAACGAAGTAGTGGGTTATAGGGACAGACGAACTATCAAGAGAACTTTCGTGCTTCGCCAGGCGGGTAAGCCGATTGCTCCCTGCCTGCGGTAGGCAGGTAACCATTGAGCTAGATGCCCAAGCCGATTCTATAGCGGTTCGGCTGTTTCTGCAACAAAAAAACCGGGTCAAAGCCCGGCAGCCCACGTCTAACCTTATTCAGCTTGGTCTTTTGTTCCGAAGAGGCGGACAATCTTCGGAATGGCTCGGTCAGCTAGCATGGCGTGGAAGAGGAAGGTCCACGAGCTATATCGAAAGACTGCGTAGATCGATCCGGCAATAACAATGAGAGCAGTAAAGATCATATAGCCCACTGACGTAAAGGGCAGGCCAAGCATGGTCAGGACGCTAACGAGAAGAACGGTATAGATGACGTTAATAATGAGAAGAACTAAGGCCAGTTCAAATGAGGCCATCCAATGTTTCTTGAAGAGCTTCCATGACTCCCGGATCGCTTCAACTAACCGAAGCTTATTAATCACGATGTAGGCTGAGGCGAATTTTACAACAAAAGAGACAACTAGGTTGATGAAGATGAGGAGCACGAAGGAAATAATGCTAATCGTGACAGACCAAGACATGGCCGCGCTCGAGACGTAGAGCAACACAAAAGGAAGTAAGAGGATAGCGAGCGGGAGATAGATGATGCCGAAGGCGAGGAGATTGAGCCAGAAGAGCGGCCAGAACGAGGAGACGCCGCTTACAAGCGCGTCGAAGAACCCCAGCGACTTTCCTGATTCTCGTTGGCTTGCTGTTCGGATAATTGCCGCCTGGCTTACGGTAATAAGGAAGAGGAGCGCGATGATAAAGATGATTCCAACAATAACCATCCCCGCGATCGTGAAGAAACCATTTCCAAAGGTTTCGCCGAGCTTATGGAAAAAGGTTCCGACACGCCCGTCAAGGAAAGCGTCGCGGAAGGTGTCCAAATTTATTTGTGAGTTTCCAATGAAGCGGAAATTGCTCGTCAGCGTATCGTATTCTTCCCCGTTTCCCGAGAGGGCGGCAAAAAGCCCGAAGATCCACAGGAGGGGATTTTGGACCGTTAGGTCGAGCGCTCGTTTGAGGGTTTGACGATAGAGCTGCATGGGATTCTGTTTCGTCAAAGAGTATACCATTCTCCGATTCAAGTCGCAACACCGCACGTTGGGGGATGTCGGTTGAGAACCCTAACCAGGCCGACAGAGCGTCGGCCTGGTTAGGGTTGGTGCTCAATACTACTTTGCTTCTTCAGCCGGAGCTTCGGCGGGAACCTTTTCTGCGTTAGGCTTCATCAAAGCTTCGAAGTCCTCTTGTTCGAGGGTTTCTCGCTCAATGAGCGTGTCGGCGATGCGATTGAGGGAATCCCGCTCTTTCGTTAGGACATCCTTCGCCCGTTCTTGAGCTTCGCGGATGAAGCGGTTGACTTCCGCGTCAATCTGTTCGGCAATTTCTTCCGAATAGTCGCGGCGTTCGTGGATTTCCCGTCCGAGGAAAACGAGCTCTTCTCGCTCCCCGAAGGTCCGTGGGCCGAGCTTATCGCTCATGCCGTACTCAGTGACAAGCTTCCGAGCAAGCTTGGTCGCCTGCTTCAGGTCGTTCGATGCACCGGTCGTTAGCTCATTGAAGACGAGCTGTTCTGCGGTCCAGCCACCGAGCATCGTGGCGAGGTCATCCAAGAATTCCGAGCGGCTTCGGAAGCGCTTGTCGCCGGTTGGAAGCTTCAGCGTGTATCCGGCAGCCATCCCGCGCGACACAATCGAAATTTTTCGGACCGGGTCGGCGTGTGGCAGGGTATGCGCAACGAGCGCGTGGCCGGCTTCGTGGAAGGCGGTGATTTTTTTCTCTTCCGGAGAAATCATTCGGCCCTTCCGTTCAGGTCCGAGCATAACCTTCTCGATCGCTTCAAGGCAGTCGGTCATTTCAACGGTTTGACGGTTGGCGCGCGCTGCGAGGATCGCCGCCTCGTTGAGGAGGTTCGCGAGGTCAGCACCGGAGAATCCCGGCGTCCGTTCAGCGACAATCCTCAGCTTTACCGAGGGCGCGAGCGGTTTCTTCACTGCGTGAACATTGAGAATCGCTTCTCGGTCGGCAATATCCGGGAGGTCGATCACAACCTGGCGATCAAAACGTCCGGGCCGAAGAAGGGCTGGATCGAGAATGTCGGGCCGGTTCGTCGCCGCGACAACGATGACATTCGTGTCGGTATCAAAGCCGTCCATCTCCACGAGGATTTGGTTCAGCGTCTGTTCGCGCTCGTCATGGCTTCCCCCGATCCCGGCGCCGCGCTGCCGCCCGACCGCATCGATTTCGTCGATGAAGACGATGCAGGGCGCATTCTTTTTTGCCCGGCGGAAGAGATCGCGGACGCGGGAAGCCCCGACGCCGACGAACATTTCAACGAACTCCGACCCAGAAATGTTGAAGAAGGGAACATTTGCCTCTCCAGCAATTGCCTTAGCGAGAAGGGTTTTTCCCGTTCCCGGCTGGCCAACGAGGAGGACGCCGCGCGGGATGCGAGCACCGACGGCAAGGAATTTCTTCGGGCTTCGGAGGAATTCAACGACCTCACGGAGCTCCTCCTTCGCCTCTTTTGATCCGGCGACGTCAGTGAAGGTTACCTTCTTGCGCGGCTGGTCGGGCTTGTTTTGTTCACGCGCGTTGCTCTGACCGAAGGAGAGGGCGCGGCTGTTTGATCCTTGGACCTGACGGAAGGTAAACCAGATGAACCCAGCGATAAGGAGGAAAGGAACAAGGAAGGTAAGAAGCGGACTTAACCAGACTGACGTCGTATCAGATTTAACGGTGACGTCGATTGCGGAGAGCTTCGCCGGATCAAGGTCATAGTTTTTTGCCAGCTCAGAAAGGGAATCCGCGTCTTCCTTTGTTGCCTGGAGTTTTGCTCCATCATTCAACGTTAGGGTGAGGCGTGAGCCGTCAACCACGATACTCGTGACAACGCCGTCGCGGATCTTCCCGATCGCTGCGCTCAGAGAGACGTCTTCCGCTTTGCCGGATGATTTTGTCATCATGCTTAAGACGCCGGCGAGCACAAGGAAGACGAAGCAGAAGATGAGGACGTTCTTGAAGAGGCTGCGCATAGTTAGGCAGGTTCGTTGGTAGAAGCTGATTCGCGTTCTTCGTCTGGCTTCGGGGTCTCAACCGTTTCAGGCGCAACTTGGTCCGCATCTTCCTTTTGGGATGCTTCTGGTGCAGCGCCGTCTTCTTTTTCGCCTTCGCCGGCTTTTCGAAGCGTGAGCCCAAGTCGGTGGGTGCGCGGTTCAATTGAGAGAATTGTGAAGGCGTAGCTTTCATTGATCTTGAGGATGTCGCCCGGGTGGGTAATCGACTTCTTCGAGAGTTCGGAGATATGGGCGAGGCCATGAATATCCGGATCAAGCTCAACAAAAGCACCAAAGGGGTTGAGTTTTGTCACTCGCCCTTCAACTTCCTGGCCGACATGATATTTCTCGACGGCGCGGATCCAGGGATCCTCGGTGAGCTGTTTCATCGAGAGGGAAATCTTACTTCCCTCAATTCCGATAATCTTCGCCACCACATCATCCCCGACCTTCACAATATCGTGGGGGTCTTCGACACGCTGCCAGGCGAGCTCGGAGATATGGACGAGACCCTCAAGTCCTTCATCGAATTCAACGAAAGCGCCGAAGTCGACAACGCCCGTTACCTTCCCGCTGACCGTTTCGCCAACGTGGTACTTGTCGAGTTTTTCGCGATGCTTTTCTTCCCAAGCAGCCTTTTCGGAAACAATGAGCTTGTCTTCCGCTTCATTCACATCAAGGAGTTTGACTTTGAAGCTTTGGCCAACGTAGCTTTGAAGCTTTTCGAGAATCTTTGATTTCTCGCCGCCTTCAACGCGCGGGTAGTGTTCCGTTGTGAGTTGGGAAACAGGGAGGAAGCCTTCAACGCGGCCGACGCGGACCATAAGACCACCGCGGTTCGCTTCGACGATCGGAACATCCAGGGCCATTTTTGATTCAAAGAGACGTTGAAGTTCGCCCCACGCCTTTTGGTGTCCGGCGGTTCGGAAGCTGAGTTCCATTTCGCCGTTCTCATTTTCAAGCTCAAGAACAGTCGCCTGTGCGACGTCGCCGATTTTTAAGTTGGCAGAGTCGCCGGATTCATCAAAAAGTTCACGGCCGCGGACAACGCCGGTCGTAATCCCGTCGATATCGACATGCACCTCGCTTTTCGAGACGCTGAGAATTTTTCCCTCGATTAAATCGCCGACCTTCGGGAGCTTCGGTTGGCGGTCTTCGGCGGCTAAGAGTGCGCCCATTGCGGACGCCTGAACATCCACGGGCGAGTTGGTCACCGTGTTCATATCATTCCTTCTCTTCCTAACCCTCGCGAGTAACGAGAGTTCCCGGCGCCTAAGCCCGCTCAAGGGCGGGTAAATCCCGGGAAGATATCAATTAGGCAGTGCCCGGCATTGTACTTGAAGGAGCTTTTTTTGACAAGGGTAATCGTTGAATTTATTGACAAAATGGTGAAAAATTCATATAATATAGATGAATGTCAGAAATTCAGGGGTCAAAAATCCGAGATGCCTTAAAGAGTGGAGTTGTTGGTGGAGGCGGAGCGCTTCCGACCGAGGCCTTTTCTCGTCTTTTTCAAGATCCGAAATTCGTTGCCGAGCTTCGTCAACGCGGAATTGCGAATCCAAAGAGCGTGCTCAATGCCGTTGTTAAGGGGCGCGGTTCCTTATCGTCGGAGCGGGCGCGGCATGTGTTTGATGCGGTTCGAAGCACCTTAAAGTCTGGCGTTGAGCTAGAGTCGTATGGCGCGGTCCGCATGAGATCAAGTCTGGCTCGAGTGAGTCCAAAATCCTTTGTTTCTCACATGCAGTCTCAAGCAAGCGACGAGGGTCAATCTTTGGAATCAGCCAAGGAGGCGCTTCGGGCAAAACTGCGTTTGCGCCGCGCGATGCTGTCCAACGTTCGATCGAACGCTCCCCTCACCCAACGGCTGAAAACCATTCGAACGCTGCGGAAAGGCGAAGTCGTTTCTGAAGCGCAAGCTGATCGGGATCGCGTGCGCCAACAGCCCGCGTCGCCTACCAGCCCATCAGCACATTCCGAAGCTCAACCGACGGCCGGGTACCGGGATTTCACGGTTCCGATCGGAACCGGGTCATCCAGCGTTGAAGGCTCGGGATCTGATCAGGCGCTTATCGCGCCAAACGCAGGTCCGGACAAGACGTCGCTGGCCGAGTCCGACCAGGGCCCGGTAAAGGAGCCAGAGGATCTCGAGATCGGGTAAGGAAGTTGTCGACGAGGGGGGTTTACGAACTCCGAGTTTTTTGATAAACTCGGAACAGTTTTTCGTTCTCTGTATCTCTCTTTTTTATGTTGATTACCTGGCACGGACTCGCCTGTTTCCGGATCGGAACTCAGGATCGTAACGTTCTCATTGACCCGTACGACGCTTCGACCGGATTAAAGCTGGCCCGGCCGAGCGCTGACCTTGTATTGTCGACGAGCGATCGTCCGTCGCATGGTGCAGTTGCGACGGTTGGCGGCGATCCCTTTGTCGTCTCTGGTCCTGGCGAATACGAAGCCAAGGGAGTTTTCATTTGGGGTCATGCGGTGCATCATGGAACGCCTCCGCGGAAAACAACTGTATATGTGTTAGAGAGCGAGGGGATCACTCTTGCTCATCTTGGCGACCTCTCTGTGGTATTAACCGAAGGACAACTTGATCGCCTGGAGGGAGTTGATATCCTCTGCCTTCCGGTCGGGGGGCACGATGTCCTCGACGCGAAAAAAGCAGTCGCCCTTATTGGCGAAATCGAGCCTCGGATTGTGATTCCGATGTATTTCCACCAAAATGGTTTGAAGCAGGAACTTGATCCAGTCGCAAAGTTTTCAAAGGAGATTGGTTTGACGCCGGAAACACTTGAAAAGCTGAAGATCGTGAAGAAAGATCTTCCGCAAGATGAAACGAAGCTCGTCATCCTTCAACCATAATGACTTCCGCCCCTCGCCAGAGACGAGCGAATCCACCTCGGCCGACACGTCCGGTTGCGCCCCTGCCGGCGTCGCGTCGGACGCTCACCTGGCTTGTTTTGGGGTCTACACTGGCGATTGTTGTAATATGGGTCGCGGTTGTTGGAATGAATCTCGGACGAAGCGCCCAAGGCGAAGATTCCCTTTTTACGCGGATCAAGGAGGAGGTGCTGGGTGTCTTTCAGAAAGATGATTCGTCGGAAACGAATACCTCGCTCACGAATGAGCAAATTGATGATTTAGAACGACGGGTATTTCCGAATGTGAATGTGACTGATTCTGGAACTTTTCGAATTCCCTAGCTATGGCCTCACCACGACGCCCTGAAAAACAGTTTGCGCTCGGGCAGATCCAGCCCCGACGTATTGTCGATGAAATGGAAGAGTCCTACCTCGACTATGCGATGTCGGTTATTGTCGCGCGGGCGCTTCCTGATGTGCGCGATGGTTTAAAGCCAGTCCACCGCAGGATTCTCTACGCCATGTGGGACATTGGCCTTCGTCCAGGATCGAAGTACCGGAAGTCCGCGACCGTTGTCGGTGAAGTGCTCGGAAAATATCATCCCCATGGTGACGTAGCGGTGTACGATACGCTCGTTCGTCTCGCTCAGCATTTTGCGATGCGTTATCCGCTCGTCGACGGTCAGGGCAACTTCGGCTCGGTCGACGGAGACTCCGCGGCTGCCATGCGGTATACGGAAGCCCGCCTTGCGCGCATCTCAAGCGAGCTCCTGACGGACATTGAGAAAGCGACTGTTGATTTTCTCCCGAACTACGACGGTTCACACCAAGAGCCGAAAGTTCTTCCGGCGGCGCTGCCGAATCTTCTCTTGAATGGAACGGTCGGAATTGCTGTTGGAATGGCGACGAGTATTCCGCCGCATAATCTCACCGAGCTGATCGACGGCGTTGTTCATCTCATCGATCATCCAGACGCGACTGTTGAAGATCTCATGGAGTTCGTAAAAGGCCCGGACTTCCCGACCGGCGGTTTGCTCTATGATATCGATGCACTAAAGCAGGCCTACGCGACCGGGCGGGGAAGCGTTGTGACTCGCGCGAAAACGGAAATCGTCGAAGAGTCGAATGGCGCCTTCCGGATTCTTGTCACTGAACTGCCCTACCAAGTCAATAAAGCTCAGCTCCTCAAAGACATTGCCGAACTTGTTCAGGAAAAGCGGATCGACGGCATTCGCGATCTGCGCGACGAGTCGGATAAGGACGGCATTCGCGTTGTCATTGAGCTGAAGAAGGATGCCTATCCGAAAAAAGTGCTGAACCGTCTCTTTCAGTTGAGTCAACTCCAGACGGCGTTCCACTTTAATATGCTCGCGCTCGTCGACGGAATCCAGCCGCGGATTCTCACCTTGAAGGCTTTTCTTGAAGAGTACCTGAAGCATCGCAAAGAAGTCGTTCGCCGTCGGACTGAATTTGATCTCGACGTTGCGAAGAAGCGAGTCCATATTCTTGAGGGTTTGCGAATAGCGCTCTCTCACCTTGATGCGGTCATCGCGACGATCAAGAAATCGAAAGATCGCGAAGAAGCAAAGGTCAACCTCATGAAGCGCTTCAAGCTTTCTGAACTTCAGGCAGTCGCGATTCTCGAGATGAAGCTTTCGCAACTGGCAAACCTCGAGCGTCAGAAAATTGAGGATGAGTATAAGGAAAAAATGAAGCTCATCGCCGAGCTCGAAAGCATCCTCAAGTCGGCGAAGAAACTTCTCGGCATTATTAAGGATGAGCTCGCCGCCCTGAAGGATCGCTTCGGCGACGAGCGGAAGACCACGATTATTCCGCAGGCCGTCGGGTCCTTTACCCAGGAAGATCTTATCCCGAACGAGGCGACGATCGTGATGTTGACCCGCGATGGGTACATTAAGCGAGTCGCCCCCGATGCCTTTAAGACACAGAGCCGGGGCGGGAAGGGCGTGATCGGCCTTACGACAAAAGAAGAGGATCTCGTTCAGCAGTTCTTCTCGACGATGACGCACGCAGATCTCCTCTTTTTCACGACGACAGGTCGAGCCTTCCAATTGAAGGCCTACGACGTTCCGGTCGCTTCCCGGACAGCGAAGGGCCAGGCGATTGTGAACTTCCTACAGCTTCGCGCCGGAGAGCGTATTAGTGATGTTATTTCGGTCGATGACCTGAAGAATTTCAAATACCTCGTCATGGTGACGCGGCAGGGTCTTGTGAAGAAGGTGGACATTGAGCAGTTCACGAGCGTCCGCCGATCCGGCCTAATCGCGATTAAGCTGAATGACGGCGACGGCCTTGAGTGGACGCGTCCTTCAACCGGCCAAGACGACATTATTATCGTTTCAACGAACGGTCAGTCGATTCGGTTTAAAGAAGCCGGCGTTCGTCCGATGGGCCGGAATGCGGCCGGCGTTCGTGGGATCCGACTGAAGAAGGGCGACACGCTCGCTGGAATGGATGTCATTCCCGAAGGCAAGTCGCTCGCGAATGAGGAGCTCCTCGTTGTGATGTCAAAAGGATATGGAAAGCGGACACCCCTGAAACTCTATAAAGTCCAAGGCCGGGGCGGGAGCGGAATTCGCACAGCCCATGTCACGACGAAAACCGGCGAGATTGTTGCCGCCTTCATTGTCAACGCGAAACTCGAGCAGAATGACGTGATCTGCATGTCTGCCAAAGGCCAGGTCATCCGCCTTCCTCTGAAGACGGTTTCTGTTCTCGGCCGTGATACCCAGGGCGTCCGAATCATGCGGCTCTCCGAGGAGACTGATACGGTCGCGAGCGTGACCTTCGTTTAGCGAATTTCCAAATTTCAATGACGAATTCCCAATTTCGATTGGGCGTTGAACACACGTCATTGGGTTATTGCTTTGGCCCATTGCCAAATCAGATTCGTTCTGGTATGGTGCAACTGATTTTACCGTTGATTGATCGATTGCCATGGGACTTCCCGCCAAGAAACGCACGAAGAGTTCAAAACGCCGCCGCGCCGCGCACTTTGCGTTAAAGCATAAAGCGCTGACAACCTGTAGTCATTGCCGGAAGCCGGTTCTCCCGCATCGGGTTTGCCAGAATTGCGGATATTACCGCGGTCGGCAGGTCTTGAAGCTGACTTCGGCTCTTGATCGAAAAACGAAGAAGGCCAAAGCAAAGTCCGACGCCTCGGAAGCCTAGGCTCAACCGACTAAACCTCATGTCGAACCGCCATCTCGCTCGAACGATTGCGATGCAGACGCTCTATGAGTGGGATTTCACTGGACGCCAAGTCGGTCGACTTTCCGATCTTGTCCGACAGAATTTGAAAGAGTTCGCTCCCGACTTTCATGACTCAGGTTTTTCGATCAGCCTCGTTGAGGGAGTTGAGAAGCATCGCGATGAGATTGATGCCCTCATTACGAAATATGCTCCGGAGTGGCCGCTTGAACAGATTACCATTGTCGATCGCAATATCCTTCGTATCGGCATAATTGAATTGAAATACGCCCCGGACATTCCGCCGAAAGTTGCGATTAACGAGGCCATTGAACTGGCGAAAGGGTTTGGCGGCGAATCATCAGGAAAGTTTGTGAACGGCGTGCTGGGTGCCATTTTTAAAGACATTGAGTCTTCGCAGCCGGTGCCCGCGGTTCCGCCACCTCCAACAGCTTCATAGTATCGTCCGCAGCGATTGGCCGTTCCTGGGAAGAATTTCCGACGAACGGCGAGTAGCGGCGGAGCCTCATCATGGACCAGCACGATCTCGCAACGCTCGAAACAAAACTCAAGGTCCAGTTTTCTAACAAAGAGCTCCTGCGGCAGGCGCTCGTTCATCGGTCGTATTTGAATGAGCATCCGAATTTCGGCTTGAGTCATAATGAACGGCTCGAATTTCTCGGAGACGCGGTTCTTGAGTTAGCGGTAACCGAATTTCTCTACGCGACCTACCCGAACCCAGAAGGCGATTTAACAAACTGGCGGGCGAGTCTTGTGAACGCAAAAACGCTTTCCGAGATTGCGCTTTCACTCGGTGTTGATGACGCTGTTCTCTTAAGCCGCGGGGAGGCGAAAGACGCGAATTCAAAAGCCCGTCTTTCCATTCTCGCGAATGCCTTTGAGGCAATCATCGGGGCGCTCTATCTTGATCAAGGATTTGCGCCCTGCCAGAAGTTTATTTCCGACCACGTTCTCCCGAAGCTTCCTTACATCATTGAGCATCGGCTTTATCTCGATCCGAAGAGTCGACTGCAAGAAGCAAGTCAGGAGCGACTAAGCGTTACTCCATCGTATCGGGTGCTTGAAGAGTGGGGCCCGGATCATGATAAACATTTCCGTGTTGCGGTGTTATTCCAGGATGAACAGATCGCCGTCGGCGAAGGAGCGTCAAAGCAAGAAGCTCAAGTAAAAGCGGCGGAAGCCGCGCTCGCGGCGAAGGAGTGGTGATCATGGGCGGCGCACTCTTCCATCACGTTCTTCTTGGCGCCTGCTTTCTTCTCATCGTTGTCGGTTTCGGCGGGATACTCGTACCGCTTATTCCGAGTATTCCGTTTATTTGGTTTGGAATCGTCCTTTACGGAATTGCGACTGATTTTTCGGTTGTGAATGCGTCGTTCCTGCTTCTTATTTCCATCCTCGGTCTAACCGTGGTGTTGCTTGATTTTATCGCGCACCTTTGGGGCGGGAAAGAATTTCGCGCGAGCTTCTGGTCCGTTATCGGCGCAGTCCTCGGCGGAATTGCCGGATCCTTCTTCGGGTATCTTTTTGGATTCGTTGTCGGTCCGCTTGTCGGAGCAATTGTTAGCCAGCTGCTCATAGGCCGAGATACCGCCTTTGCCCTTGAAACAAAGCGCTACGTTATTATCGGCTACGTTGGCGGAACGATTATTAAGTTTACCGTTGCAGTCGCAATGATCGGTCTCTTCCTTTGGAGGGTAACGACCGGATGAGCAAGCCCGTTCTCCTTTTCGACATCGGCGGGACGAAGATCCGAGCCGGAATTTCTCAAACTGGACGAACAATTGACTCTGTCCAGCTTTCAAAAACCCCAGCGAATTTTTCAGACGGTGTCCAGGAATGTGTTCGCCTAGCGAAAGCGTTGCTCCACGGGCAAGAGCCGAGGCTCTGTGTTGTTGGTATTGCCGGGGTGCTCTCGCTAAAGAAAACGGGAGTGCTTCGGAGCCGCAATCTTCGAGGTTGGGAAGGAAAACCCCTTGGGCCAAGCTTGACTAAGGCCCTCCGCTGTCCAGTCATCATTGAAAATGACGCGAATCTCGGTGGTCTCGGGGAGGCCATGTTTGGCGCTGCCCGGGGAAGGCCTGTCGTCGCCTTCCTCACCGTTGGAACCGGTTTTGGCGGAGCTCGAATCGTTGAAGGATGCCTTGATCGGTCGGCTCTCGGATTTGAGCCAGGGAAGCAAATAGTCAGCCATCAGGGACGCGGTAAGCCGAAAACAATCGAAGGCCTTGTGTCCGGGGCGGCTGTTACAAAACGTTTTCGTAAGCTCCCTCGGGAGATTCGCGATGCCGGAACCTGGCGATCGTTATCAGACCTTTTCTCACTCGGAGTATTGAACGCAATCGTGTTCTGGTCGCCCGACGTTGTCGTGCTCGGTGGATCAATGCTCAATCAGCCCGGCCTTTCGATCCAGGTTGTTCGGAGGAATGTACAACAGTGGTTGCGGGTCTATCCTAAGCACCCTGCGATAGTTCGAGGTCAGCTTGGCGATACTGCCGGCCTCTATGGCGGCCTCGCGTTGGCGTCTATGCAAAAAAATAAACGCTAGATAGGTATTCGGATAGCGTTTAGCTACGCTAAAGCGTTTTCGGATGCTTGATCCAACGATCGAGCTTTCGATCAAAGCGGAACTCGTTGAGTTTTTGGGCGGCGAAGACAGTTGTTGCGGCGACGATGCTCTCGACCGACCCGAGGAGCGCAAGCACCCAGCCGTTATGTACAAGGTGGTGAAATCCATTGAAGACGACGGCGCTTACAATCGGCGAGGCAATAGCCCCGATGAAAAGGCCGAGCCGAGCCGGGTTCGTGAAGTCTTGGCGGATCGCGAGCGACCAGCGTTTCGTGTTGTCGGGAAGTTTTTTCTCTTCGATGAGTCGGTCTACGCAGTGACGATAGAGGAAGACGCTTTGAATTGCGGTGGTAAGCGAGAGGGCAACTGCGGAGAAGCCGAAGATCGCTCCGGCGAGCGCGTATTGTTCAAGTTCAACGAAGTGCTCGACTCGGAAAGCGCCCCAGGTAGCGAGGATAAAGACCGGGATCAGAATTCGGGAACGCTTGGCTAAGGTTTTCCAACTAAATCCAGAACCGCGCAAGGCGAAGAGTTCGGCGGTTTCCGAGAGGAGGTCATCGGCTGAGGCGGCAAATACTTTCCCGACTCCGCGGACGTAATGTTCGAGGATGTGAGTGATCGGCCCAACAACGAGCAAGGCTTTTATAATCGATTGCGCTACTTCGGTGCGCGTGTGGGCGTTATCGTAGACAACGCGGTTGACGATATAGCGAATCGAGACCGGGAAAAGATCTTCATTCATCCTGCGAATGAGCGAGCGTTCCTGTTCGGAAATGCCCCGATTCTCCTCATCAATTAAGACGAATTTTTTAAACTCAAGCCGATGGACTAAGATGGTTTTCACCTCATCATACAAGTCGATGTTTTTCTTACCCGCTGCCTCGAGTTCATTGGGAGTAAAAATCGGCTCTCGTTGGTTTGAGAGAAGTTTCGGGAGCCAGCTGAGAATCATTCGCTCTTGGCTATAGAGAGCAATATGGTTTACCGCCGAAAGAATATCTTCTGGGCTTCGTTCAACAGTCCGTATCCCAAGCGCTTTTCCGTTTGAGAGGATAGCGCGAAGTTCTTCTTTCCAGGCCGGTTCTTTTGCGAGAATAAAACGAAACTCCGGGGGGATATCGTCGGGATGATCAAGTTCTTCCGGAAGAGAAACAACTCGAAGCGAATAGTTGACGACAGTTTGCCGGTGACGCAGGAGGGAAAACCAGCGGCTTATTCGATCAAAGCTTGGTATCGTCATGGGATTCAGAGCTTGGCGCGTGGGCTCGGAGAAATGCTTCCATTTCCGGTATATCCTCGGGGCGCCCAAAGTCCTTCCAGTAATCGCGGAGCAAGTGAACGCGTACCTTGCCCTCGGCCGCTAACTTGCTGACTGCATCAGTGAGTTCAAATTCACCGCGCGGTGAAAGGCTTAAGCGTTTCACCCGCTCAAACACGTCAGGTGTAAATTTGTATAAACTCGTATTGATGAGATTGCCAAGACCGGCAGCGATCGGGTTCTCCGGTTTTTCGACGATACGATCGAGCGTTCCGTTTGGCGTTCGAACGAGAACGCCATAGCGTTCCGGGTGTTCGTGCGGAAGCCCGGCAACATAGGTGAAGGCGTCATTGATGAGTAAAGCCCGAAGGTCATCGGGAGAGTAGAGGTTGTCTCCATTGATTGCGAGGAAACCCTCGGATCCAATTTCCGATTCGGCTGCTTCAATCGGGCAGGCAGTTCCGTATTTTTCTCCGAGCCGGGCAAACTGGTCGACAATCGTAAGCGGGTACTTTGTTTCGGCGAGGTAGCCTGACCAGGCTTCGCGAAGATGGCCAATGACCAGAATCATTCGTTCGATTCCTGCCCCAGCCAGACGCTCAAGAACGTGGTCGATAAAAGGCCGTCCAAGAACGGGAATGAGGTGCTTCGGTCGGTCAGCGGCGAGTTCACGCATCCGCGTCCCTCGGCCGGCGGCAGAAATCAGAGCAGTGCGGATCATAACTTAGGCAGTGTACAGGATTATCGCGAAAAAGAAAAGGCTTTTCTCTGCCGAAATACTTGACGAGAACGCTTCGAAAACCGTACGATCGAGACAATATGGACCGAGAACGATTAACCATTACGCTCAAGAAAGACGTCCTCGAGCGTTTAGATGCAACGATAGATGGGGCGCGCATTCGCAACCGTTCCCATGCTATTGAGTATCATCTTGGTCGGGCGATCGGTTCAGGAGTTCAGAAGGCGTTGATTCTTGCCGGCGGAAAGGGCGTGAAGATGCGCCCGTTTACCTACGAGCTTCCGAAGGCCTTGATTCCGGTTCATGGAAAGCCTCTCCTTGAGTACACGGTTGAGATGCTTCGTGACGCAGGTATTCGGACGATCATCATCAATATTGGACACAAGGGCGAGAAGATCGAAGAGCACTTCGGCGATGGGAGCCGCTTTGGCGTTTCGATTAGCTACGTCCGAGAACGGAAACCCGAAGGGACGGCTGGACCATTGCGTTTAGCGGAAAAGCAGCTTCGGGGCGGACCTTTTCTCCTCGTGTACGGCGATGTTCTTATCGAGCTTAATCTTCACGATTTGATTGACTTTCACCTTGAAGAGGGTGGTGAGGCGACACTGGCCGTAACGAGCGTTCCCGATCCGTCTGATTTTGGGGTCGTCCGGGTTCATGGTGCGAAAGTTGTTGAGTTCCTCGAGAAGCCGCCGGATTCGCGACGTCTCTCACGGCTTGTGAACACCGGCGTGTATGTGATGGATCCGGCAATCTTGAAACGGATTCCTCGTCACGGGGCGGCAATGCTGGAAACGGACCTTTTCCCCTCCTTAGCGCGAGAACGAAAGCTGAACGGCTTTTTGTTTGAGGGGCAATGGTATGATGTCGGGACGCCGGAGATTTACGATCGGGTATTGAAGGAGTGGAAGAAATAGGAGTGTCGGCTATTTCCTGACAACGAGACCTCTGTACAAGCCTTTGAATACGGAGTAGAGTCGTTTTGCTGTTTCCTTTCGTCGAAGAACGCCAGACATGAATCAAGAGAAGAAAAACGAAATAAGCGCTGATTTTGAGGCTCTCCTACGGCGGGTTGGATTAACCGAAAAGGAAGTCCAAGTCTACCTAACCCTTCTTGAGCTTGGCCCTGCGCCCGTCCGGAATATCGCCGTGAAGAGTCGGATTAATCGCGGGACGACCTATGAGGTGTTGAAGGCGCTGATAGACCGGGGCCTAGTGAGTTATTTTGAAAAAACGCGGCATCAGCATTTCATGGCGGAGGATCCCTCGAAGCTACTCGCCCTGGTTGAGTATCGAACGCGGGAATTGGCGAAAACGAAAGATCAACTTAGCGAGCTTCTTCCCCTGCTCGAAGAACGTCAGGGAAAAGGCGCCGGTCGTCCACGAGTCCGTTTCTTTGAAGGAAGCCGGGGTGTCCGGACGATTCTCGAAGATGTGCTTGAGACGATGCGCGATCACGACGAGAAGCTCTATCGAGTCTACTCCTTCGCTGACGTTCGGGATCATCTCTACGTCGGCTTTCGTGATTTCGTTGACCGGCGCATCAAACTTGGGATCCGCGTGAAGACGATTGCGCTCGGTCCGGGCGGAAAGCTCTGGGGTCTTGATGAACGCCGTTGGCTGAAAGGCGCGGAAGGCGCGCTCACCTATCAGCTCCTCTACGCAGACAAGTTCGCGATGATTTCGCTCGACGAATCCGGGAATCCGGTAACCTCACTCGTAGAAGACCCGAAGATTGCCGAAACTCAGCGGGTTATTTTTGACACGCTCTGGTCGCTTCTCGGAACGAAAGCCGAACACGACCCGCGTTCGTAGCAAGATATTCCCGCCCCGGATTGCCCGAGGCTGGGATCAGCTCGCTAGGAGCAAGAGATTGGAGGGCTCCCGTGATGGGAGTAGCTCCTTCACAATTGGAGGTTGAAGTCATGTGTGGAATTATTGGGGTAACGTTTCGGGAAGCAAGCGAAGAGCTTCTTCCCCAGGTGCTCACCGGACTCGATCATGTTCTCTATCGGGGCTACGATTCGAGCGGGCTCGCCTGGCTTCAAGATGGCCAGATCAAGATTGAAAAGGGCGTTGGTCCGCCTGAAGGAATTCGAAAACGCTTCGACGGTTTTCCGAGAACACAGAGTGCGATCGGGCATACGCGCTGGGCAACGCACGGCGGCGTAACGGACGCGAACGCGCACCCTCATTCTTCTTGCCGCGGTCACGTGGCCGTTGTCCATAACGGAATCATCACCAATGCTGATTCGCTCAGAGTCGTCCTCGAAGGACGGGGTCATGCGTTTAGGAGCGAAACCGATACTGAGGTGCTCGCGCACCTCATCGGCGAATACCTGAACGGAGATCCGCTCGAAGCGGTTCGTACGGCGCTCTCGGAAATCGAGGGAACCTATGGCCTCGTTGTTCTCTTCCGTGATTTCCCGAATCAGATCGTGTTCGCCCGGAGGGGCAGCCCGCTTCGGGTCGGATACGCGGACGGCGCCCACTACGTTGCTTCAGACACGCGCGCCTATCGGGAACACACGGACCAGGAAGTTGTCCTCGAAGACGGCCAGATGGGCACGCTAAGTCCCGAAGGAGTAACGATCGTCGATGCGGACAGTTTGTCGATTTCGCCGAAAGTTGAGACGGTCGAGTGGGGCCTTGAGGACGTTGAGCTAGGCGATCATCCGCACTACATGCACGCCGAGATTATGCGCCAGCCGAAGTCCCTTGGAACAACCTTGGCCGGTCGAATGGCTCCAGACGGCTTGGTTCGTCTCGGTGGACTTCTCGATGAGGTAGAGGCGCTACGAGCCCTCAAACAAGTCGTCTTCTTAGGCGCTGGAACGTCGCTCAACGCCGGGATGATCGGACAAGTTCTTCTTGAGGAGGTCGTTGGTATTCCGGCGCAATGCCGGAATGCGTCCGAGCTCGGCAACCAGGAACATCCGGTTTTTTCGGACGGGACCGCGTTCTGGGCGATCAGCCAGTCAGGCGAAACCGCCGACCTGATCCTCGCGATGAGAAAGGTGGGTCAGCTGGGTTTCTCGATCTATGGGCTTTGCAACGTTCCCGGGTCTTCCATCGCGCGTCAGACGAAGGCCGGTATGTTCGTAAATGCTGGTCCCGAAATTGGCGTCGCGAGTACGAAGGCTTTCACGTCGCAAGTCCTCGCGCTCA
>CAZWTD010000017.1:15550-25464 GCA_964637345.1 uncultured Gammaproteobacteria bacterium | reverse complement strand
AGCCCGACTGTCGTAAACTGCCGATCTCCCGAATTCGCACAAACGTACAAGTTACAGGAGGTCACTTTATAATGATACGTCGTGTTGGGAGTAAGGCCGGTAATAACCTGAACGTGACTTGTCGCGCCCGGCGGGAAAGTATCTCCCCCGGCCCATGAAGTATAGGTTTGCGTCAAGCCCCACTCAGTAAATTTATCAGCGGCGTTAGACCCGGTAGACCACGAGATTGTCGCACTCGTTGTACCAGGAACAACAGTCAACGCTGAAATAGCTAACCCGGCCTCTTGGGAAAGATCGTACTTAATAAGATTCCCCCCGCCTAAGGTGACCCAAAATGTATTGCCAGATTTAATAAACCGTAATGGATCTGGCCTATTCGGATCAGTCAAAAACGATTGATAGTAAAACGGAACGCGATGAAATAATCCGATCCGTCCAATACTTACATGGTTCGTCGCGTCTGTTGTTAGGATGAAGGGTTGTGAACCATCTAACAACATGTCTCTGGAGGAACTTGGACCACTGTCGCCATCCGTAATTGTGCAAGGAACCGGATCTACTTCATAAATTTCTCCAAAATAGCCACCAGTTCCAACGGAATTGAAGCGAGCACCATTTAATACTGACGATGAAACCGAAGAATTGTCGGGCGCACAGTAGCGTACAGAAGAAAGATCAACTGTTCTAAGGGCCCGATAAACGGAAGACGAGCCATAATCAGGGACATCTTGTTGAAACGCTATCCAAACAATAGGCTCGCCATAAATTGTACTTTCAATAGAAAGCCTTTTCACATGATCGGACTCGCATGGTTGTCCGCCGCAGACAACCGACCCTAAATCCGCGGAGGTAATAATTGTTCCGCTCTGATTGACTTTATACAGCCGGTTATCGTCGGGCTGAGGGGTTGGACGGTCGATATAACCGTTGACATATATATGCGTTCCGTCCGTCGCAATCCTCTCTCCTGCTTTTCCACTAATCGCATAATACGTTGCAACTCCACCGCTGATTTTCACAAGCTGTCCGCCGTTCGTTTCATTCGTATCGACCGCCCAAATCGTTGAACCAATTTTCACCATATCGCCGGGATTCACGTCGCTATTGAGTGAAATCGTTTGCAGCACCGCTCCGTTGCTTTTTGCAACTTGTTTAATCTTGTGTCGATCGCCACAACTCACCCAGAGATTTGACCCATCTTCTAGTATTGATCCAGGACAATCTATCGCATACTGGGTATCGGTATACGCTTCCGCAGGCGCAGTCCACCCTAGAACGGCAACCAAAACCAGTACCACGCCGAGGCTGACGGCGAGAAATGAGGCTCGGACGGACTGGTGTTGATTCTTCATACTATCCCCCTATAAAATTAGCGGTTGGATTTTCGGTATCGTAGAACGGTTGGCAGCCGATTTCGAAATCGATCTGCGAATTACAGGCGGCTACCTGGCTCGCCAGACTTTGACGCAAGAGGTAGTAGGGTTGGCAGCCAGGTCGGCCGTCGTCGAGCGGATTCGGCTGACATTCCGCGCCGAGCGACATCGGATTTCCAATTTTATCGGTCGCGTAGGTGCAGTCGACGTTGCATCCGAGCGGATTTGTCGGCGATTGCGCGGGATCAAGCGGGTCTCGGTATTCCGTACACCCTGCGTAGCCGGTCGTACAGACGCCTACCCAATTCGTCGAGCACGTTCCGCACTCGCCCCCGGAACAGCAGTCGTTGTCCGTTCGGCAAACCGTCCCGTCGAGCGGTCCGCCTTGGCAGGTGTTCCCCGGCTTTCCGATTGCCGGCAGCGGTGCGCACAGACCACCTTCATCAAGACACGTATCTTGATCCCCATTGTTACCGCCAGCCTGGCCAGTCCGCCGTCCGTCGCAAAGCGGCCGAGCCGATCCGTCGCCGCACAGGCCGAAGGAACAAGCTCCGCCTCCGCAGTCCTCGTCTTTCAAACAAGAATTTCCATCATTGTCTCCGCCAATACAGACGTTTGAACACTCCGTATTCGTGAAACACGACTTCCCGACGTTTCCGCCTTGGGTGCAGGTTGAAGCACAGAAGAGATTCACTTCTTTCGTTTCCCCGTCCGCTGGGTACGCGATGCAGGAACCTCCGCCGTCAAGACAAGCTCGCTGTTGTTCAGCGGTCGAGCACAGAGCCCCGGCTTCAGACCCGCCGCTGCAGGTCATCCCAACCGATGGGCACGGCGTATTCGTTCCGGTGATGAACCAGCCGTCAACAAGTTTCCCGGCATACGCGGCTCCGGTCCGATATTCACAGGTCCGGCTTCCCGGATCGCGGAAATAGGTTCGGCTATCGGTAATCTGCTCCGTGTATTCTTCGCACCACTCTTCATCTGGATTACAGAGAATCGTCCCGTAGCGATCCGGATCATTCAAGAGGTAGGTCTCATTCCATGAAATCGGCAGGTTCGACTCGTTATATGTTGGGAGCGCAAAGCGAGTGCAGGACTGCTGTTCGGCTGAACAACGATTCGCCGTCGAGTTTACATAGCTCATTGTCCGGTCGCTTGATACCTTGAAAAATGGGCTGGTGCGGACAACGCTCGCAAAGGGATTATCGGAATTTTGCGTAACCGTAAAGGCCTCGCAGCCAACAGCCCGGCTCGAACAGAGCGTGCTGAATCCGGTCGTGGTTACCTGCTGATTCGCTCGGTCGGTATAGAGCGAACACCCGGCATACGCCGCGTCACAACTGGCCGTCGTTCCTTTAATCCGATATGCGCTATCAACGGACTCGATCAACTCTAGGTTATCGACCCAGCCGCCCGCCCCAACGAGCTCGATGAAAAATTGCGTGGGATTGTTTTGGAAATTCACGTACACCGGTCCGAAGGAATACTGCGCCCAGTCCGTTGTCACATCGGCAATCGGCGCAAGAGCAACGCTCCCTAACTCATCACGAATTTGGAACTGCAGCTGACCGGCTGTTCTCGCTTTCATCCAAAGATTCAAACTATAGAAACTCCCATTGCTCACACTAGTCGACAAATCCTTCGAGGCAACAACCGCGTCAGTTGTCCGGAGTGAATGCCCGCCGGCATTTACTGATTCATTAGAGTAGCCCACGCCTCCAGTCCACCCGTTGACACTCCCTTCTTCAAAGGCATCGGCATACACCGTCCGGCTTCCGCCCGCTGTCGTTCCTTTATACTGCCGGCAGTTCGCTGCGGCCGGACGACAAGTCGTCGATTCGCTCGCGAGAATCGTATACATCGTGTCGTTCCCAGCCTGACTATCGATTGTGTTCCGATACGGGCGGCATTCCGCGGATGCCATCACCACGCGCGAGCGGAGCCGATAATAGACATTTGCATCTTCGCCGTAGAATTCAGTACAGTCCGGATTCGTCGCCATGTCTGCGGCTGTACAGGTCGCCGGAGTCGTCGCCCCGTCTTCACAAACCGGATCGACCGTTGTTGAGCCGACGCTTAAATTCGTACACGGGGCCTGACCGGTTTCGCCCGCATAATTCGCAACGTCGCTCTTTAAGAGCTTATATGCGCGAAGCTGGAAGCCACTTTCTTCGCTTCCCTCCCAGGTGTAGAAATTGCCGGCGTTCGGATTGTCTTCCTTTACGCACTGACGAATGCGTGAGTAGTACTCCTTCGCCTCACCGCCAGCGGCCGCTTCGTCAAGATTTGTGTACTCCTCGCAGCCAACATCAGCTGCTGTGCATTGCTCGCCCGAGGTTTCAATGAAATGCACTGGATCAACAGCCGGACGATTCGGAATACGTTCAATCGGCATTTCACGGAATTGCTTACAGCCGACCTGATTCGCTGGACAGAGGTCAGAGTTCCGAACAACGCCGTTTACTGTTGACCCAGGGCCGACCGGCCGATAGGTCTGACAACCGACCTCCTCCTGTGCGCAACTCACGGCACTTTCCGTTACCCGGACGTCATCGCACCAAACATCACCAATGCCAGCTCCGGCATTGTTAAGACCACTTGCATTGTCTGATTTATTTATACACGCGACGCGAAGGAAGCCGATATCAGGATTGTTCGCCGTTAAAGTGAAGCGCACGGGCGTCCAATCATGCTGCCCCTCAATCGCGTACTGACCGTCATGGGCTAATGACGAAGGCTTCAGATAGGCTTCATAGTTCGCAAGAAGGCAGGAGCTCGGCTCATCCGCATCAGGGAAATAGGTTTCATAGGCCTGCGGATGCTGCGTGCCATACACGCACTCAGTGAGAATTGAACCAAATGGGACTCCTCCGCCAGGAGTCAGCGCGGTCTTTACCCAGCCACTGACCTCGTACGTTTTTCCATACTCGATAGGAACAACCTGGGCCGTATACACTCGATCGCTGTCCACCGTTCGAAGATTAACGGACAGCGCATCGTTGTACCCTTGAGCTTCAATCTTCGCACCACCAGCATCCGTCCAGCCGTCCGGAACCCCATCACCTTTGATTGCATTATCGTCATCAATCGGAGCGGGGTAGCTGAAGAAGTCTTTCCCGTCGTCTTCAGCAAAGTCACCGTTCGAAAGGATCGTTGTTTGAGGAATCTTCAAAGACAGCTCGTTAACCGTTTGGTAGTCCGTATACACGGTTAAGGCTCCATTGAACTCTACTTTCGCGCCATCAACTGCAATTGCACACTCATTCCCAATGAAGGCGTCGAGCGTTGGTTTGGAATATGTGAGTTCCGGCAGAGTTGTTGTGAACGCGAAGCGCTGCCAGGAATCCGTATAGTCAGGCGGGACGTCGCTCGTCACCGAAGCGAGGTTATCACTTGAACGGATTCCAAAGGATCCGCTACAGGCTCCGGCCAAGGATTTTGCGTAATACGAGAAGGTGACGGTCAAACCGCTTAAGGGTTGGCCCGGATCCACGGTATGTTCGATCGTTCCGCCATTCGCCGCAAGTTCGAGATTCACGAGATTCGGCGAGCCGACCCCGCTATTTGAATTCGTCACAGCCTGAGCATTTGCTCCGCCTTCACGCCGCCAACCTTCGCAGATGTACGGAGTTAATCCGCACTCATTATCAACGGCGCAGACTTGGCCTGTATCCGAACATGCTCCGTCGACACATCGGGCTGCACACTCGGCGTTGGTCGAACAAGCAGCGCCGTTTGAGCTACAGAAGCCGAAGGAATCGCTTCCGCCGTCGTCAATCGTCCCTGTGTAGTATTCAAAACTGCCGTTCGCGAGGACGTTTGAACCATTCGCTGTTCGAATGAGCTCAGTACACCCCTCGGCTCCGGCCGGGCAGCGTTCCGCGTCGCGATCGAAGTAATCCAAGTTTGTTCCGACCGAACAGTTATACGTCTGATCGATTGCATTGTATCCGGTTGACGGACAATACCCGCGGCAACCGGCGTTTTCGGCATTACAGGTCCCCGAGTCGATCGTGCTCGCGAGGTAATTGACTGAGGTTCCTCCAGAATTCGTGTAGGTCTTACAGGAAGCATAATAGCCCGGACACTCATCTCCACCGAAGCGCCAGGACGGACGCTCCTCGTAGCAGTATCCATACGCGATGCAGTTTCCTTGTGCATCTTCTTTCACGCAGCTCGGCTCGTCGACGCAGGTTTCCTGATTCCGCGTCACGATCCACGAACCAAGATCGCCGCCGCCGATGTCAGTCAAGCTGCAATTCAGCTGGCCGTCACCGTTCGTATCCTGATCGCAAACAAACTGCCGAGAAATGATTTCATCGCCTACCCCCTGACGTCGGCAATAGGTCTGGGGCGCTTTTAAGACCCAGCCAGGGTCAACGAGTCCGCAGAAGGGCGAAGCGAGGATAACGTTCGGATCAAGTGGGTCAGGAATACCGTGGAGAGCGTCTTGGCCGCAAAATTCGTAAAGATCCATGAGTTCCTTTATTCCGTAGGCCCTCTGGTCAACCTCACGAATGTGGAGGGCGGCGAGCTCCCACCCGACCGGGACGACCCGGTATTTCCGAAGATAGGTAATGCTTCGGTACGGAATCCCTTGCTCAGCTTCAGCGTCAGACTCGTCGAAGCCGAAGGTCGAATTCGGATCGATCAAACCCCGCTCAATCGCTTCCCGTAAGGTCAACTTCTCATCAATCGCCTGACGGAATCCGGAGTTGATAATACCCTGAGTCACAAGCCGATCAGCTACGTCGATTTGGGACCTCCCCGGATCCCCGGTCTTGTAATCAATCCGAGCAAGCGAAGCGAATTGGAGCCGGGCCGCAGCAATACCCGTCGGAGCATTCGAACCGAAGAGCAACTCCCCGAGCCGAGACGCTGTTGAGCTCGGTCCGCTACAGGCGGACGGATTCAAGCCACACTTACTCTTAAAGAAACGGTCCATAAGCCGCTGGGTCAGGGTATTCGTAAATACACCGATCGTATCGGCGAGAAGTGACCCGGTTTGCGTTTTTTCAACTGTTGTTGAATCTTCAACCGCTTGCTCAGCTTTCTTCTTCACGAGAAAGTTCGGGGTCAAAATATCCGTTCCGAGTTTCGAAGTAATCGAGCCGGTATTATCTTCGTATACAGTCCGCTGTGCGGCAACTTCTTCGGCCGATTTCGTTTGGGCTAAGTTATAGAGTGTAAGAATTTGACCGATGTCGTTCTGTTCAGGCTCAAAGTAAGTCTGAATTTCAATTGAAAGATTTTCGATGTCACGAACATTGCTCCAAACCTGTGTCGCCGTACAGGCAGCTTTTCGCCGGCCTTGGTTGCAATCTTTCAAGCACTTATCCCGTTCCGAGGTTGCAATCTGCAAACGGCTATTATAGATCGACTGAAGCTGGGAAAAGCATTCGCGGTTCGTCAGCTGGTAATCATCTTGACCTGTTCCGAGGAGCGAATTGATCGGACAAAGCGAGAAGGCGTTCGCTTCCGCCTGCTTCTGATTAAAGAGATCAACTTGAGCCTTTATTGGACTTAAGGCCTCCGTCGCCGTCTGGTAGGCGCTATTACAGGCATTCTCACAGAAGTTCAGAGGGTTCACGAGGTTACGAACGCCGAGTTCGATGGAAATTTTCTTATTCACGTCCAACGGTTCACAGAGACTTGTTCCAAATACATCCTTCGAAACCGTGTCGAGAAAATCTCCAGCCGCTGCATTCGATAAGTCGCGCCAGTAATGAGGGTTGGTGATGAAGAGCGGCTTTTGGCCGGTCCCGGCGCTCGATATCCAAACCGCAGTGTCTTCCGCTACTTTTCCGAGGAAGACGCGGAGCCCGTTCTTAAAGGCAATGCTATATTGCGTCTTCTGGGCTTTTTCGATTGCCGTCTTCGCGTTCGTATAAATGAAGCGAAGTTGGTTCTTAATCTCCGTGAAAATTGCCGCAGCCATCGCTTCACCCGGGAAAGCCTTTGCTTCCTGGGGAAGCGTTGTGGCGACAAGGGTCACAATAAGCAACGACAAGAGCAGACCGGCAATCCGACGGTTTTTTCCTACTTGCGAAAGTGGCGAACGGCGGTTCATCACGATGAGCTATTCGTCAACTGCTGATCGATGGCCTGTCCAAAAATCGTCTTCAGATCTTCGTCGCTGGCATTTTCGAGAAGGGACTCGTCCGCACCATTTTCAATAAGGAGCTGACGAATTTCCGCAGCGCTTAAGCCTTTAAGCGACGCAAGGGTATCCGAATCAAGACTGACATTCAGGTCGGTCGACGCGTTCGTCGCATTTGTATTGGCATTCGTTTGGCCGGACTCCGCGAGAGTTTCTGCGTACAGCTGGAGCAGGGTCGCATCATCCGTTGAATCGACGATATAGGCCGGCGCTCCAGAGTTTTTCAATATCTGTCGTAATTCAATTAGGTCCACCGAGGTGCTCGTGTTCACATTTCCGTTACTTCCGGCGGTATTCGTTGCAGCGTTCGTGTTGCTCGAAGGTGCATTGGTATTAGCGTTCAACGAGGCGCCGAAGTCGGTACAGTCCTGACCGGTCGGACAATTTGGATCATTACCGCTCTCGAGCTCCTCTTTATCGCTGACCGTATCTGAGTCGGAATCAGCGAGGTACGGACTTGTTCCATAGGAATACAGCTCATCATAGTCCGAAAGACCGTCTTCATCAGTATCCTGATTCTTCAGCGCCGCCAAATCATCACCTGATCCAGTATTCGCCAACGCTAAAGCGTTCACATTTGGGACAAAGGGTCGTCGAATACTCTTATATATTCCAACGAAACCAAAAGTAACGCCAAGAATGACAAAAACGGCGATGGCGGCAAAAACGCCCTCGGCCCGGGTCCATCCGGTTGAGGCTGGGTACTGATTCGCCCGATCAGGTCGGGACGAGACTGGTGTCTGAACTTCCCCCTGGTTTCCCAAGTCAGTTTACGTCAAACGATCCAAAATTTCTGACGATATTTTATCACTTTCGATACCCTCTGTCAAACAATTCCTCGTCAAACGAATCCAATCCTGGAGGTCAAGATCTTGAGGCCGAATCATTGGGGAAATCCCGCTTTTTTCTAAGATTTTCTCGATGTTCTGACTTGAAATGTGAAGTGACCCGGCGAGGGAATTGTGCAATTGCTTCCTCCGAGCGCTAAATCCAGCACGAACAATGCGGAAGAAGAGTTTCTCGTCAAGGTCAGTGGCAGGATCTTTGCGTACACGAATCGTAATCAGCGCCGAGGAAACCTCGGGACGCGGCCAAAACGCTTCGGGTGGAATGGTCCGATGCAGCTCAACGTACCCATAAAACTCAGTCGAAATCGCCAATACGCTCTTTTCGCCGACCGGTGCGACCAGGCGCTCAGCGACTTCTTTCTGAAGAACGAGCGTCAAACGTGAAGGACGGGGCGAAAGGCTTAGGAAATTTCGAAGGACGAGCGAGGTAATCTGATACGGGAGGTTAGAAACGAGCGAATATTGGCCCTCTTCTAGACCGAGACGTTCGAGATAGACGGTTCGGATATCGTCTTGTACCACGGTGAGTTTCGGATGATTCCGAAAGCGATCCTGGAGAAAGCGGGCAAGCCGACGGTCAAGCTCAACCGCAACAACCCGTTCGGCTGTATCGAGAAGTCGGCCGGTCAGAGCTCCGAGACCCGGCCCGATTTCCAAAACCGTTGCACGTTCAGGCAGTTCGGCAACCCGAAGGGTATCGTCGAGGAGCTCTCGGCGGACGAGAAAATTTTGGCCCCGCTCGCGGGCCGGGCGCATCCGATACCGCCGGAGGATGGATTGGATCACTACCGGATTGAAAACGTCAGCGGGCATCGTGTGAAAAATCAATGCTCAATGATCAAATTCCAAAGGAATCCCCTGGGGAAATCGGAGCTCCGGGAGTTGGTCATTCTACCTGGATAGGCCCCGGCCTCCGAACAATGACGTTCTCGTCGAGAAGCTCAACAATAGTCGAAGGAAGAACGACGGGTAAATCGCCGGCATCGAGAAAAACCGCCGGACCGTCTGAACGGCCTTGAAAAGCGTTGAGAACAGCTGACGGACCGTACGGCGCACCAGCTCCGGTTGGGTTCGCTGAGGTTGCCACAATCGGACGGCCGAGCTTCGCCGCAACCGTCCGCGCCACCGTTGAGTTCGGGACTCGAATTCCGACCCGACTCTGTCCGATCGTTACCTTCTGCGAAACGGATTCGCGCGGTTTTAGGAGAATCGTTAACGGCCCTGGCCAGTAGCGTTCCGCGAGAAGGCGCTCGCCCGGCGTTAGATCAGCAAAGGCCTCAACTTGAGCCATATCCGCGGCAATGAGCGGCAAGGGCTTCCCCTGCTCTCGTCCTTTCAGGGCCTGAACCGCCTCAAGAGCAGACTCCTGAAGAATATCCGCGCCTATTCCGTAAGCCGTATCCGTCGGAAAGATAATAAGGAATCCTTGGCGCAGAGCGCTCACGGCTTCAGCAATCGCGGACGGATCAGTGACGGGGATAACGCGCATACTTACACGACGAAATTGATCAATCTCCCCTTCACATACACGAC
>CAZWTD010000017.1:13731-15450 GCA_964637345.1 uncultured Gammaproteobacteria bacterium | reverse complement strand
CCAACCCCTCATCAAAGAGAAATTTGTACCAAAAACGCGAGTAGAGCAGATGCAACACGGTATGCTCCATGCCGCCGTTATACAGATCAACCGGAAGCCACTGCTTCAGTTTCTTCATGTCCGCGAAGGACTGGCTGTTCTTCGGGTCTGCGTAGCGCAGGAAATACCAGGACGATCCGGCCCAGTTCGGCATTGTATCCGTTTCGCGCTTGGCTGGACTTTTGCAGGTCGGGCAGGTCGTATTCACCCACTCTTTAATGTTCGCGAGCGGGGACTCGCCGGAATCGGTCGGCTGGTACTTTTCGACGTGGGGCAACTCAACCGGAAGTTGGTCTTCCGGAACCGGGACAACGCCGCAAGTCTCGCAATGCACGACCGGAATCGGCTCGCCCCAGTAATGCTGGCGCGAGAAGACCCAGTCGCGGAGTTTATACTGGACGGCCGGCTTGGCAGCATGGTGTTTTTCCAGGTCCGCCACAATCGCCCGTCCGCCTTCCCGGCTTTCCATCTCTTCATACTTTCCAGATTCAACAAGCTTTCCAGATCCAGAATAGACTACTTGTTGAGAAGTCAAAACCGACCACATATACACAAACGAAGCAATATTGAGCCAGGTGCCCATTTTTTCCGAAGGAATCCATACTGGCTCATGATTCTTGGTGTGTTCACTCCCGACAGGCACCTTCTTTTCATCAACTAATTCAAATAAGAGTCCCTGGCCAACCGCGTAACGGTTTTCATCCTTATGCTCTGCAAAATAATAATTGTGCTGCTCACCTCCGAGAGTCCGAATAAACTGCAAATTCACATAGCCGGTTTCCTCGCGGATTTCTCGGAGCGCCGCTTCCTCATAGCTTTCTCCTTCATCCACACCGCCGATGATTCCTGATTGCCATTTGTACTTTTCCCAATTCAAGCAAAGATATCTATCATGCTTTTTATCCCAAACGAAGGCGTATACCGTCTTACGCCGAACGGTTTTTTTATCAGTCCGTACAAAATCCTTGCCGTCCTCCGCTGCGGTGAAATACGGCACGACGACCTGACGAACAGGTAATTTGAACTTCTTCGCAAAAGCATAATCCCGTTCATCGTGCGCCGGGACGGCCATAATTGCGCCGGTGCCGTAGGAGCTAAGCACATAATCCGCAACCCAGATCGGAATTTCTTCATTATTTGCCGGGTTGATAGCTTTCACGCCTTTTAATTCAACTCCGGTTTTTTCTTTCGCGAGATCTGTCCGATCAAGGTCCGACTTCTTGGCCGCCTTCTTCACGTAACTTTCAACTTCTTTCACATTCGAAATTCGCGCTTTGCTATTCGCGCTTTGCACTACAGGGTGCTCCGGAGCGACTACAAGATAAGTCGCGCCGAAAATCGTATCCGGGCGGGTCGTAAACACCTTGACCGAAGGAAAGATTGCGCTGAGGAGTATCGGCTCTTCTTTCGAACAAAAGTGATTTTCCGCAGCCGTGACGACCTCTTGCTCAACACCTAAGGCCTCGGCGAGCTTTTGGCCGGCTTCGAGGGGAACCGCGCTATCGTTCGTCGCGCTTAAAACGCGGATATAGCCTGATTTTTTCTTAATGTCGTCGAAATTGAATTTCCAAGTAAAGGTTGAATGAAACGGCCTCGGTTTATCATTAAACTTCGGCTCGAGGAAGCCTCCGGCGAGAACGAGGCCTGCAAGAGAATGCTTCAGCCGCTCAACGGCTTTCA
>CAZWTD010000017.1:0-13631 GCA_964637345.1 uncultured Gammaproteobacteria bacterium | reverse complement strand
TTGTGTTTCGGCGAGCTCGCGAGTTGAAACCGAATTTCCGCTCCTTCTGATTTTCCAATCCAATTCACCTGCTGGGTCTTAATCTTCGGCAAGTAGTCGACCATGTCCAAATCCTTCAGTAAGCGTTCGGCGTACGCAGTGATCTTCAGCATCCACTGCTTCTGCATCTTCCGCGACACTTCGGTTCCACAGCGCTCGCACTTCCCGTTAACGACTTCTTCGTTCGCCAAACCGATTTTATCCTTCGGGCACCAGTTAATCGGCATCGTCGTCTGATAGGCTAAACCCTTTTTCAAGAGCTGAAGGAAAATCCACTGGGTCCATCGGTAGTAACTCGGGTCGGTCGTATCAAACTCGCGCGACCAATCGAAGGATAAACCGAGTGCTTTCATCTGGCGTCGGAAATTCGCGATGTTTTTGTCGGTAGCTACGCGCGGATGGATCCCGGTTTTCAGGGCGTAGTTCTCGGTCGGTAGTCCAAAAGCGTCCCAGCCCATCGGGAACAGCACGTTCTCGCCCTGTAATCGGGAATACCGAGCGAGCGCGTCAAAGGCCGCGTAACTTCGAACGTGTCCAACGTGAAGCCCGTCGCCGGATGGGTACGGAAACTCGACGAGAAGGTAGCGTTTCGGTTTTTCGGAAACGTCTTCGGCTCGCGGAAAGCTTTCTTCCCACCTCGCCTGCCACTTCGCTTCAATTTCCTCAAAATTGTAGTCCAGGCCCCCTTGATCTACGCTTTGCTCCATATACACGGTAGTCTATCCGGATTTTGCAAATTCCTCAATAAAAATGAGGCGCGTCTCAACTAATTTGTTTAATATTAGCCTTTTTTATTAACTCTTTAGTCGAAAAGGCCGTTGACATTTATTCCCCTTTTGGTATAGTACTCGCTGTTATTCGACTGACGCTTTCCCCTCATCCCCGCTCTGTTCGGGCTCTTGCTAATGCGGAATTGGTGGCGTGCGGGTAGGTGGCGGGTCAGCTAAACGAGGCTCGCTTGAGTATCAAGCTCAAGACCCAGGCAGTCAAACTCGGACTCGGACTCTTCCATCTTTTCCGCTACACGTGGCGGGCAGCCGCATTCATTGCGGTCTTTGGCTTCGGCCGGCCGCTCGCGTGGTTTGGGCGAAGTTTTCTCGTCCGAGCGCTCGTTCCGCTCTACCGACGCTACCACCGTCTCAAACAACGATTTGAGGCGCTCTTTGCCGCGTCGCGCAATTCGTGGATTTATCCTTTTACGACCCGCTACCTTATCCATGTTGTTGTCATCCTCATCACCTTCGCGGTCGCGGCTAACAGCGTCTTCGCCCGTGAAACAAAGGTTGAAGAATTTGGAAGTAAAACACTGTTAAGTACTTTCTTCCAAGAAGGCGGGGCTGAAGCCGATTCTGTTGAATACGCTCTCCCGGCTCCACAGGTTGAATTAAGCTCCCTGACTCGAGAAGGAACTGTTGACCGTTACCACCGGAATTCCGCAACGACCGACACCGAACAACGAAATTATCTTGCAATTGTCCGTCAAGAAACGAACGGTGAGGTCGTTGCAAAATCCGGCTCCCCTATCACTGACGCCGCTGGCACACCACGCAATAGTGTTGTTGAGCACGTCGTTCAAGGCGGCGAAACGCTCAGCGTGATCGCGGCTCAGTTTGGAATTTCAACCGACACGCTCCGTTGGGCGAATGGACTTGATGACCGCGCGCTGATCAAGCCGGGCCAAACGCTAAAGATCCCCCCGACCTCGGGAGTTCTCTACACGGTGTCTAAGGGCGACACGCTCATTAGTATCGCGCAAAAGTACCACGCTGACGCAACGGGTATTCTTGACTACAACCGCCTCGCCGATGCGAGTGCGCTTGAAGTCGGCGCCCAAATTATTGTCCCGGGCGGAAAAATCGATCCCCCGAAAGTCACTCCGATTACGACGAGCCGATCGTCAGGTTCTGGAGCTACGGACAGCACCCCGCGCCCCCCGAACGCCAACCCGGTCGGTGGCGGACTCTTCTGGCCAACCCCAGGCCACCGGATCAACCAAGGCTACAGTTACCGCCACGGAGGAATTGATATTGACACCAACCGCTCGCCGCTCTACGCGGCCGCCGGCGGACGAGTCATCCGCACCAACTGGGGTCGCGGATACGGCAACAATGTCATCATCGACCATGGAAACGGCCTTCAGACGCTCTATGCACACTTGAGCAAATCGTACGTTGGCGTCGGGCAATCGGTTGCCAAAGGCGAAACGATCGGAATTTCGGGCTGTACGGGCTGGTGTACCGGCGACCACCTGCACTTTGAAGTCTGGGTCAACGGCCGCCGAACTAACCCGTTCAATTACTTCTAATAAAAGATCGAATACACTAAATTCGAATATCGAATGTTATTTTTGTGCAGTTGAAAAGTAGCGCCGTGTTAGGGTACGAATTGAGGCGCCAAAAATCATCATTAGCTCTTTTGATTCCCCAAGAAGCCGACCGTGGTATTCGCTCATCTGACCTGTTGGCAGCTCAATTAAGCGTAACCAGTACCCAGCTTCCTTTGCTTCTTTTCGGCAAATCTTCAGGCGATAAAGAAGGTCCTTTCGACTCAGTGACTCATTTGCCTCGATATAATTCGCTCCAACCGAACTCGCGGCGCGAAATAATTGGTTAAGGATAGTTTTGTGTATTCCTTGCGAGTCTGGGTGTCGAATGAAATACAATACTGCTCGAGAAAAACATAGTGTCCTTCGCTCAAGGTCATACTTCGGTTCCGTTCTTTCCAATGGTAATCGAAATTCGGTCATTCGAACTTTCGTATTATCCACCTCGATACTGCACCGCCTCGGCGACATGAGCGGCCGAGATAGTTGTTGCTCCATCGAGATCAGCGATTGTTCGCGCGACGCGGAGAAGACGATGATAGGCACGGGCTGATAAGGAGAAACGCTCAAGCGCGGCCCGAAGTAAATCGCGCGATTCCCGATCTGGTTGCGCAACTTGCTCAAGCGCGACATTCGAAAGCTCGGCGTTTGAAGAAACGCCAGTAACCGAAGCTCGCTCAATTTGGCACGCTCGAGCTGTAATGACCCGCTGGCGGACCTCGAGGCTTCGCTCGCCGGCTGGCCGCTCAAGAAGATCGTCGACCGGAAGACGCGGAATGGTCACATGCAAATCAAAACGATCCCGAAGCGGCCCAGAGATCCGCTTCGCGTAACGGATTCTCGCAGCCGCCGGACAGACGCAACGACGTTCAAGATCGCCGGCGTACCCGCAGGGGCAGGGATTTTGCGCGGCAACGCAGAGAAAGCGCGCGGGATATTGTATGCTCCCAGCTACCCGAGCGACGGTCACGATGCCGTCCTCGAGGGGTTGACGTAAGGCCTCAAGAACGGCTCGGGGAAACTCCGGAAATTCATCGAAGAATAACACGCCGCGGTGCGCGAGAGAAATCTCGCCGGGTTTTGGGACACGTCCTCCTCCAACGATCGCTGCCGTTGATGAGGTATGGTGGGGATTGCGGAAAGGCCGTTCGAAAAGAAGCGGCTCGGTTGGCGCGAGAAGTCCGGCGACGCTATAGAGTTTCGTGACCTCCAAGGACTCCCCGAAGCTAAGCGGCGGCAAAATACCGCGCAAGGCTTTTGCCAGCAAGGTTTTTCCAGATCCCGGAGGTCCGGTCATGAGGAGGTTGTGTCCGCCAGCCGCCGCAATTTCCAGCGCTCGCTTCCCGAAGGACTGTCCGCGAATCTCAATGAGATCCGGGGACGCATACGTGTTCATTGCCTGAAGCTCATCAAAGCTCACACGCTCATTTAGGGCGCTGATTGTCGCATCGCCGCAGAGGTGACCAACGAGATCTCGAAGCTTCCTAGCGGGAAGAACAACGAGGTCGGGAACGATCGAGGCCTCTCGGGCATTTTCGATCGGAACGACGAGCTGAGAAATCCCCCGTCGTCGAAGCGCTTCGGCGATCGGAAGGACGCCGTTCACGGGGCGAAGCGCTCCATCCAACGACAACTCCCCGAGAAAGGCTATCCTGTCAGGCGGACACGGAATTTCGCGCATGGCTAAGAGAATCGCGAGCGCGACTGGAACATCATATCCTGAACCGACCTTCGGGACATCAGCTGGAGCGAGGTTGACTGTGACGCGCTGGTTGGGAAAAGGAAACCCGGAGGCCTGGAGCGCCGACCGTACCCGTTCACGGGCTTCTTGAACGGCCGCGTCCGGAAGTCCGACAATCGTCACTTTTGGAAGACCAAAAGAGATCGACGCCTCAACGTCGACTGGGGTTGCCTCAACGCCATTTAGGGCGGCTGATCGAATGCGATTAGACATAGAAAACAGTGGCGATCGCCACTGCCTTTTGTCTGACCGAACTCTACCCGACGCGGCCGGACCCTGTCAACAAGCGGGTTGGTCGAAGGAAATACACGAGAATAAGCATTGAGCCGAGCACGATGAGTCCGTCAGCCAAATTGAAGCTCTGCCAGTGCTCAACAACGACGTAATCAATGACAGCCCCATACGCAAAACGATCAAAAAGATTACTCACCCCGCCGAGAATAATCGCGATAACACCGAGCGCGGCGGCGCTCCCGAGGTCTTTCCGGAGTCGCCAAAGTCCCCAAGTCGCTGCTGCGAGTACTACCAAGCCGAGGAGAATGGCCAGCGCAACGGGAATCTCAATACCGCCAAGAATCGTCGTGTTACGAAGAGCCGCGAAGGAAACCGGTCCGCCAAGTCCAATCCGAAGATCGTCAGGGCGCCCGAGCGCGAACACCTTCAGGGCCCGGTCGAGCACAAAAACACCCCCGAACATCGACAAACTAACCCAGGCGCGTCGCGAGATCACGCGCTCGCGTGCGAACGGCAGGTTTCGGCTGTTGGCATGGCGAGGAGCCGTTCGCCATCGATCTCTTCCTTGCAAACGGAGCAATGACCGTAGCTGTTGTCAGCAATCCGTCCGAGCGCGGCGTCAATTGCGCTTAAAGACAGCTCAAGCTGCTTCTCAACCGAAAGATTCGAGGTGTAATCCGCAACCTCGGTCGCATTCTCTTCCAGGCTGTCCCCATACTGAGGAAAGGTGGCAGTCCGATTATCCGGCTCATCCGGGGTTCGGGTGGAATCCGCCTTCAGCTGTCCGAGCAGCGCCTCACGCTCGGCTTCCAGCTTTGACTTAATTGAAGCAAGGGTTGTCGTATCCATACGCATAAAAGTGGTTAACGAAACGTCAGGAGTATAGCATATGGCCCAGGAAGTCCGCTACGGATCCGCGGACGGACCTCGCCTCGAAGGCCCCGCTTCTGCTATACTGCTCCCGCAACTTCTTGTCTCAACCTATCATGAATACAGACGCAAAGATTGCTATTATTGGTGCCTCCGCGGCCGGAGTCGCGGCCGCAGTTTATGTCGCGAGACGGAAGCTCCCCTTTCGCCTTTTGAGTGTTGACGTCGGGGGCGAGGTCGCGACAAGTGGAGAAATCGAAAACTACCCAGGCTTCCCGAAAACAACTGGTTTTGAGCTGGCTGACCTCTTCCGAAAACAGCTCGAATATAACCAGGTAGCCATTGAAGAGCAAACAAGCGTCGAGCGAATCGAAAAAACCTCGACCGGCTTTCATATTGAAGCGAAAAACCTAAAGGGCTCTTTTACGCTTGATGTTCCGTCGGTCATCCTCGCAACCGGCGCCCATCCCCGCGAATTGGGAGTAAGCGGAGAAAAGGAATACCGAGGCAAGGGAGTCACCTATTGCACCACCTGCGACGGCCCGCTTTTCCGAGGAAAAAAGGTTGTCACCATCGGCGGGGGAAACTCAGCCCTTGAATCAGCGCTTATGCTGGCCGATCTTGGCTGCCAAGTAACCATAGTGAATAAAAATTCGGATTTCCGCGGCGAACAAGTGCTCATTGACCGAATCAAGGCTCACCCGGAAATACGGGTCATTGCTAACGCGCTCACCACGGCGATTGTTGGCGAGGAGATCGTTTCAGCGCTCCGCTACACGGATGCCACCGGCTCAGAGCACGTCGTCGAAACCCAAGGCGTCTTCATCCATGTCGGCCTGATTCCCAACTCTTCGATGGTCGATTTCGTCATGAAGAGTCCGACCGGCGACGTGATCGTCGATATGGCGGCTCGAACCAATGTTCCGGGATTTTTCGCAGCCGGAGATGTCACGAATACTCCCTACAAGCAAATCGCCGTCGCGACTGGGCAGGGCGTTGCCGCGGCCTTGAGCGCCATTAGTTTTCTCAACCAAACCCAGTAATCAGAGCGGGTCTCCTATGACTGGTAAGACTCACCTTCTCGCTGGAGCGAACCTGGCTGGTTGGGGCTTGTTCGCGTTCAGCGCCCAACCATTCTCGCCTCTCTGGCCTGTCCTCGGCGCGCTGGGCGGGCTTCTTCCCGACCTCGATGCGAATGAATCCGAGCTCCAAAACTACAGTATCCGCCTGGGTCGCCGCGGACCGCGCCTTCGGCTCTTGAAGCCCGTCGCCTTCATTGCCCACACCCTCTTCGGCCATCGCGGACTTCTCCACTCGCTCCTCGCCCTCGTCATCATCGTTGGGGGAATGAGCCTCTTCTCAGTGCCCTCGACGCTGACCCTAGCAGTTGGACTCGGATATGCGAGTCACCTCCTCCTGGACGGCCTGACGCCGTCCGGCGTTCCGCTCTTCTGGCCGGCGCCGGGACGCGTACGTTTGTCGCCCTGGATCCGCCTGACGACCGGCGGATGGCTTGATCAGCTTCTCTTCGTCGCCTTAAGTCTTAGTATCGTCGCGCTTGTCGCAACAGTCGCGCCTGACCTTTCGCTTGATCAACCCTATGCTTAACCTTACGCTCCTGGTTCTCCTCTTTTTTTGCGCCGGCTTGCTGGCAATCGTGTATTTCCGTGCTGCTCCAAGCACCAACCGGCTTCGCGATCGGCTCCCCAACCGCCCCGGTTTCGACGGGATTTTTCTGACGCTCATCCTTGCGGGAGTAACGTGGTATCTCGTCAGCATCGTCCCAGGCGGACCAATACTCAAAACCTACCGATTTATTATCGCCCTCCTGGTCTTTGAGTCGATTTTTCTGCTGGCACTACGTTGGATTCGCTCAACGATCATCGCTCTGCTCCCGAGTCTTCTCCTCGCCGGCCTCGGCCTGGCAGGTAGCCTCTCCAACCCAGAAAACGGACTTCTCATGAACACCTTGGTTATCGTCGCCTCGCTCGGGGCAGCGACCCTCCTCGTGCGCATGAATTTTCTCCGAAGCTCATTCTTCGCGATGGTCGCCGTGCTCTGGACGATCTACGATGTCCTGCTCGCCTACGTTCTCATTCCGCGGGTCTTCGTCCCCTCACAAGAACCACAGACCTTCTCCATTTTTCCTTCAATTATGGTTGGGGAGTTAAGCGTCGGCAACGGAGACATATTATTCCTCGTGCTTTTTACGCTGATAACCCTCCGGGACTTTGGAGTAAAATTCGCCGTCCTGGTAGCTGGACTTGAGGCCGCGGCGCTCTTCGCGACCGGTATGCTCTTACCAGAAAACGCCGATCCTTTTCCTTTTCTCCTCGTCATGACGCCAATATTCTTTGGCGTTGCGGGATTTGCCTGGCTCCGACGAAGACAGGTCCGACTTTCCGCGCAGTAAACCAAAATCCCGCACAAAGCCCGAAGGCCGGGTGCGGGATTTGACTATCAGGTCTATTTGCCGAGGATGGCTTCCTTGGCTGCCTTCGCGAGGCGGAACTTCACGACCGTCTTGGCCGGGATCTGGATCGTTGCTCCGGTTGCCGGATTTCGACCCTGTCGCGCCGCGCGCTGCTTCTTCACCAGCTTGCCGAGACCTGGAACGGTGAATTCACCGGTCTTCTTCGTCTCGTCGTACGCGGTGGTGACCATCAGCTCGAGAAGACCACCGACGTCCTTCTTCGAGTGTCCCGATTTGTCAGCCAGGTAGCTGATGAGCTGGGACTTGCTCATTGATTTGCCTGCCATAGAGCCAGTCGTGGTTAAGAATGTATCCACAGTATAGCGAAAAAATGAGAAAAGGCCAAGAAATACAAGTGTTTTTCTTCGCTCCTACTTGCCAGTCAACTCTCTTCTCTCTACAATGGGGCCAATTCGTCGAGTGAAAAAGTCAATTTTTTCGCTCAACATAGCCCTTTTCCAACAAGAAAGGAGTCCGGCATGTCGAAGGCCTCCACGACTCAAGCAGCTGCGCCGGGCCCCTCGGTTCTGGCAAAGCGTCTCCCCTACTACGAAGCCTCTGCGCTCGGACGTCGTATAGACGAAGTGCTCGGCTTCCTGCTTACTCTACTTTTCGGGGTTCTCGCAACGCTCTTGTTTCGACTTTTCTTCATCGTGAAGATCGTCGGAAAAGAACGCTTTCATGAAGCCTACCAGAAGCTCACCCAGCCGAAACCTGGTGAGGAGCCTGAACGGCTCATGGTTGCCTGGAACCACCGAACGCTGCTCGACAGCTACTTCTTCGTTCAAGCCTTCTTTTGGCCTGGCTGTCTCTGGACCTGGCTGAAAACCGGAAACAACCCACTTCCCTACCACGCCGCAAACCAGTGGAACTACTTCGACACGGCTTTCAAGCGCTTCTGCGCGCGCCACTGGCACATCATCCCGGTCAAACGGAGCCGAAGTGGAAGCGATCAGAAGGACGGACTCGTTGTTCGCACCCTCGTCCGAGCCCTCCATACCCACGTTCTCCACATCTTCCCCCAGGGTAGGCGCGCAAAAACCGACCTTGAGGAAATTGTTCCGCCGCCGGGTACAGGAGCCATCGTAAAGCTCAGCCGGGCGACGGTCCTTCCAATGTGGGTTCAGGGTATGGGGAACGTCCAGGATTCACACGTTCCCGGACATCAGACCTACCGCCTGCGCCTTCGGCTCTTTCGGAAGATCACGGTACATGTCGGAGAGCCGATGCGCTTCGACGCTGTCGAAAATCCCCAGGAGATCGCTCAGTCCATCCTCGACGCCATAACGAAACTCCGACCCGACTCCTAAGCTCTTTCCCGCCGCCCGGCGAGCACTCCCTGTCATAGGTGCTCCCGGGCGGTTTTCCATTCGACGGAGCGTAGCGAACTTGATATCATTTCTTCGTGAAGAAACCTGAACAACATACATTCAACGCAATCGATTTTCCTTCAGCAGCACAAGCTGAGCCTCAGGAACTCTTTTCCATCCTCGAATCATCGAACAACGGACTCTCGACTGATAAAGCAGAGGAGCGCTTACAATCTGCTGGGCGGAACGAGCTCCGATCAAAAGAACTCCGAGCGCGCGACATTTTCTTTCGACAATTCCGGTCGGCCTTTATCTACCTCCTCATCGTCGCGGCCGGAGTCGCCTTCGCCTTAGGCGAACCGATTGACGGAGGGATGATCGTCTTGTTCGTTCTGATCAACAGCATCCTCGGCTTTCTCCAGGAATACCAGTCTGAACATTCGCTTCGCCTCCTTCGGCAATACTGGCGGCAGAACGTCCACGTCCTCCGCGACGGGAAGCCGGTTTTTCTCGACAGCCGCGAGCTCGTCCCGGGCGACCTCATCTCGCTTCTCGCGGGCGACAAAATCCCCGCTGATGTCCGTTTCCTGAAAACCGCCTCGGTCACAGTTGATGAGTCGGTATTAACCGGCGAGTCCGTCGCGGTTGAAAAACAGGCGGCCGCCATGCCCGACCGACCGACAAAACACTTTGAAGCGACGAATATCGGTTTTTCTGGAACCTCGCTCCTGACTGGTGAAGCGCAGGCCTTGGTTATTGCAACCGGAAACTCCTCAGCCGTTGGATCAATCTCTAAACTCGCCGTCGAAATAGAACGAGCGAGCGCCTTTGAAATCGGGATCCGGAACCTCGGGACCTTCATTCTCAAGTTGGTCGTTGCAACACTTGTCCTCGTCTTCGTGCTTAATCTCGTCTTAAAGCCCGATCAAACTTCGCTCGGCGAACAGCTTCTCTTTGCAATCGCACTCGCCGTTTCAGTCATCCCGGAGGCGCTCCCGCTCGTTGTTACCCTCTCCCTCTCCCGCGGAGCAGTCCGGCTCGCAAAGCAACACGTTGTCCTGAAACGACTCTCCTCCGTCGAAGACCTTGGAAGCATCGACGTGCTCTGCACCGACAAAACCGGAACGATTACCGAAAACAAACTCTCCGTGGCTGCTGTTGCTGCATCCGATCGGGAACGCGCGCTTTTTTACGGTCTCTTAGGCTCATCGTACATCGGCGAACAGACCCGACTTACCAATAACGCTTTTGATATCGCGCTCTGGAATGCGGTCGATCAATCCCACCGGGATCTCATCCCAAGCTACCGGAAGATCAGCGAACAGCCCTTTGACGCGATTCGCCGGCGCAATAATGTTTTTGTCGAGCGAGAAGGGCGGCGGCACTTGATTGTTCGTGGCGCCATTGAATCCGTTCTTCCGCTTTGTACACGTTTCGACGGCGACCCCTCAAGTTACCTTTCTTTCGCCGCTTCCGAGGGAAGCCAGGGTCGACGCGTTTTTGCCGTTGCGACCCGCCAATTCGAGACCACGGAAGACGTTTCGGAATCGAACCTTCACCTCCTCGGCGTCATCTCCTTCGTCGACCCGCTCAAGCCTGATACCATAGAAGCTATCCAAAGCGCTCAGCGACTCGGGGTTCGGATTATCATTCTGACTGGGGATGCGCCGGAAGTCGCCCGGGCCGTCGCTCGCGAAGTTGGACTCATTCAGCCGGGAGATCAAATTCTCACCGGAGCGGAATTTTCGTCTCTTCCGAACGCGGATCAACATTCGGCTGCGGAGCGATGTTCGGTCTTCGCTCGCGTGTCTCCTGAGGACAAACTGCGCATTCTTGAGCTCCTAGAAGAAAATCATACCGTCGGTTTTCTTGGTGAAGGCTTTAATGATGCGCCGGCCTTAAAGACCGCTCACGTCGCCTTAGCCGTCGACCGCGCCTCCGAAGTAGCGAAAGAGTCGGCCGACGTTGTTCTTCTCAACCCAAGCCTCATGACCATCATCAGCGGGATCGAGGAGGGGCGGCGCATCTTCGCGAACACGGTTAAGTACATCAAAATCACCCTTACGTCGAATTTCGGCAACTTTTACGCGATTGCCGTCATCTCGCTCCTCATTCCCTATCTCCCAATGCTACCGATCCAGATTCTCTTCGTGAATCTCCTTTCGGATTTTCCCATGATCGCCATTGCTTCGGACGCGGTTGATAGCGGAGAAGTCCGACGGCCGCGAAAGTACAACGTTCGGGAGATCGTCCTCATCGCGACAATCCTCGGGCTCGTGAGCACTTTTTATGATTTCCTCTTCTTCGCTTTTTTCCGCGGCCAGGGGGAGATGACGCTCCAAACAATGTGGTTCGTTGGAAGTATTTTAACTGAGCTAGCGCTCATCTTCTCGCTCCGAACCCGAGGGAATTTTCTTCGCGCAAAAGCTCCCAGCCGCGAAGTCCTTTGGATTTGCGGCGCGGCTGTGCTTATTACCCTTATTCTCCCCTTCACTGCCTTTGGGCAGCAATTCATTCACTTTGCCAGGCCTTCGTTCGCGCAACTTCTTCTGACGCTGGGAATCGTCGTGGCCTACTTTATTACGACCGAGACGGTGAAGCGGATGTACTATCGACGCGTCGCGAATCACGACACACAATCCACGAACTAAAACCAGAAGTACAGTAACAACGACGCACAGATAGATAGGCGTATCCACTTCATCATACTACGTCCTCCAAAAGAACTACGCTTTAGTGTAGGATTCCTACCACTTCGATCAAAAGAAAACCCGCCGCGCCTCTAATGAGCGCGGCGGGGCGTTGAAAGTAGCGAGTTACCGTGCCTCCACCACTGGTCAGCAAGCCGACGTGAGTGACGCGCCCGCATGAATTGATAGGCCTCATGCCCGCGACCACTGAGAAGGATCTGATCGGCGCGGGCAAGATTCCGCTTATACTCGCGGTACCACGATCCGGCCAAGATCAAGGCAACAAGCAAAACGAAGGAACCAACTGAAAGTAGAATAGCCATTCTGTGCTCCTTTGCTTGTTTGGGAAGGTGCCGGTGATGCCTCCAAACTGCTCCAACTTCAGCCCGTTGTCAAGCTCGGAGCCCGATAATGGCTAGCATTGTCTCGAGGTGCTCGGGACGATCGCGACGGTAAGAAAAGTACGAATCGGAAAGACACGCTGTACAATCCGAACTTACCTTAATTCGTTCCTGAATCACGCCGAGCTCGCGAAGCTGCTCTTCCGCAACGAGTTTCAAATCGAGCCATAGCCGACCAGCGCTGCGGCGAATCGCGTCGGGATGCGTTTCAAAGCTGCTCGCGACTTCCTCGCCGATTTCGTAATGACAGGGACTAATACCCGGACCGATAACAACACGAAGGTTTTCCGGGTTTGTACCATTCGACTGCATAAGCTCGACCGTCGAACGGAGAACGTCATTCGCAAGTCCTCGCCAACCGGCGTGTGCTATTCCCACCACTTTCACGACCGGATCAGTAAAAAACACTGGTAGGCAGTCGGCAATTGTGACGCCAAGGAGAATACCGCGATCCCGGGTAACGAGTCCGTCGGTTTCAGGAATGAGATTGCCGCAATCCTGAAGACCAACGAGACGAACCGCGTTGCCGTGCACGAGCTGGGCGCGGACGAGATTGGCCGACTCAAGTCCTAGACCTTGGAGAAATGCGCTGCGATTCAAGCGGGTCACCGCTTCACGATCCGGATCAACCTCAAAACGCATCGAACCGTTGCTCCGGCGTGATACCGCGCCAATCACCAAAGGCGAATTTGGAAACAGCGTATGAAACACAAAGGCCTCCTTTATTTCGACATGACAATGAGCAATGACCCAGCGACGATAATAATCGCCGCAAGCGCATGATGCAAGAGGTGTTTTTCATGGCGCAATCCTCCGCCGACCATGGTCGTAATGAGCACAGAACTGCGTTTCAGGGCAATGACCGGACCGACGCTAAAAAGTTGGACTGCGAAAGCCTGGGACAAGCGCGATCCAAGGAGAAGTAGACTAATTGGGACGATCGGCCAGCCGGCTTTTCGAAAGCCCGCGCCTATTTTCTCAAGCCCGTTCCCAAGGAGAACGCCCACAATAGCAAAGTGGAGAGCAATTGAGATGTGAATAAGAGCAACGTAGGTCAGGACAGGCACACCGGTATTCCCGAGAACATGACGATCAATAATCGACGTCAGGGAAAAAATGACAATGCCCAACACGATATCAAGGCTGTATTTCGAACTTGCGAAACGGCGAAAAGGGGCGAAGAAGCCTTCATGCGTTCGGCTTTCGAGAACATACAGCCCAAGGGTAATCAAGCAAATACCAAACACTTGAAGTCGTCCTAAACTTTCTCCGAGAATGAGAAAGGCGGCCAAAGCGGTAAAGGCTGGTCCGATACTCAGAAGCGGTTGGGACGAACTTAAATCGAGATGGCGAACACCTTTGGTGATGAGGAAAAGCGCAGCAGCAGCGAGCGCACCCGCCCCGACCACAAGGAGAAGAGTTGAGTAGCGCACCGCGGTCCATTCGACGAAAAAAAGCAGCGGGAGCGCGACAACGGCATTAATGAGCGCAAGGGCTGCTGAATACTCGAAGGTATGCGCATGTTGGAGGAGCCGTTTCTCGAGGATCGA
>CAZWTD010000016.1:0-28429 GCA_964637345.1 uncultured Gammaproteobacteria bacterium | reverse complement strand
GGGCGCTTAGCTCAGTTGGTTAGAGCGTCTCGTTTACACCGAGAAGGTCGTAGGTTCGACTCCTACAGCGCCCACCATATCAGGACTCAGGGTCCCAGGCTTCCCACTCTTCTCGGCGACGCCGGGCTTCGGCTTGGTCGGGAATAAAATCCGGATGGAGCTCCCATTGCCATCCCTGAGCCACGCGACCAAGGCGGCCCTGCTGAACGGAATACCCTAAACGTCCAACCGCCTCAGTCAGTTCTTCGTCTGAGGGAAGATGATTAAAGGAAAGAATCCATTGCTCATTTCGAAATTCCGGATTCTCCTCTTGAGCAAAACCGCGCTCCGTATTCTCCATACTACTCTCTAGCGATTGATCCGAGAAGGTACTCAGCCAGGTCGCGCTGAGCGACTGAGGAATGCCGTCCTTCGCCATCTTGAGTAGCGAAAGCCGTTGTCGCATCCTTACCGCAATAGGGAACGATAATCGACGAACCTCCTGGATGCAGCCGAAGATACGAACTCACGTCATACACCTTATCGCTAATCAAAAGCCAGCAATCGCTTGAGTTATTGTGCCGGGCCAGCTCCGTTCTTGTTATTCCGTTTGGAGCGGACTGATTCGTATTCGTCGAGGTATTGGTGTTGGTAGTTGTCTGATTCACATTGACCTTCGTATTACTATTTCCGGCGTTTGTATTCACCGCGCTATGAGCATTTGTCGCGGGATTCGTATTCACAGCCTGATTTGTATTTGTCGACGAATTCACATTCGCTTGATTCACACTTCCCGGAGTCGGAGCGGGGGCATTTGTTGAGCCCGTATCAGAATTTCTTTTCAAAAAAGCTCCAAGACCCATTGCGGCAACTGCGAGGAGAAAAACGCATAAACTGACGCTGACTACTTTCCGCATGGTGGTCACTGGGTTAACAACGAAAACTCTTCGGAGTGGATGCGAGATGAAGGAAATCCAAGCTGCTTCAGCTGCGATCGAAGCGCACGCATCATGCTACGGGGGCCACAGAGAAATACTTCAACTTGCTGAAGGTCGTGCTGCTGCCGAATTCGTTCTGCGGTTAATACGCCGTCGCGTTCGGAAACAACTTGATGAAATCGAAGAACATTCTGTCCGATGGAAAGCGATTTCAACTCGTCAGCGAAAATAGCCTCGGGCGCTGTCTTTACTGTATGGTACCAATCAATTTCATAACCGCTCACCAAGGACAGACCTCGAGCCATACTTAAAAACGGTGTGATTCCAATTCCGCCCGCAACCCACACGAGACGCTTTGTTTTCGCTGAATGAAGCGTGAGGTTGCCATAAGGCCCCTCAAGCACAGCCCGGATTCCTGGGCGAAGCGACGGTAACGCATTTGTATAATCCCCTAGCGCTTTAATCGAGAAAACCACCTCTCCTGATGTTGGCGCAGAGCTTATCGTAAACGGATGCGTTTCGCCAAGCCGGCCGGCAACGCGAAAACTTACAAAAGCAAATTGTCCGGGCTGAAACGTAATCGGCTCACGAACTGGACTAAGGTGGAGTTCGGTGATCTGCGTTCCGAGCGGACGAAGCGACGTAAGAACATAGCTCCGCCGCGCAACAAGCCAGCGACCGAACACTGAACGGTAGCCGTAAGAGACGACGGCAAACGCTGACAGTAGTAACACGTACCACTTCAGTGGCTCATTTGAAGAGAGATCGCTTTGGGCAAGAAAGGCATGAAATAGACCAAAAAGAAACACGACGCCGAGAAAACGGTGCGACCATCTCCACGTTTCATATCGAAGAGAAACGTAGTACGTGAGCACGAGCAGGAGCATTAATCCTAACAACGCAATTTGACCAAAGGTATTCGCCAAATCAATACCCGGCAGAAAAAGAGCAAAGGCATCGCCTAAGGAAACGCTCAATAAGCGCGCGGCGAGTAAAAGCGGATGAGCAAGAAGAAAAACAAAACTTAGTCCGCCGATGATATGATGCGTGCGGTAGGCAAAATCAAGTCCGGCGAACATACGATCGATGAGCGCGATTCTCGCACTCAAGATGAGATTGATCGCAAACAGCGTTAAGCCGCTTATTCCGGCTAGTTGCCCAAGGCTGCGGAACGCTGCTTCCATGTCGCCGAAGCGAAGAGCGAGGTCGCGTCCGTACGCCGCCCATAACGCTACTGGTATTCCGGACAGAATAACAAGCACGGCCACGGCCCACGCTCGTCGCGTCCGGACCGAATGACCTGGTTGGGAAATAGTTGCCATTGTTAGTAGTACGATTGGAACCTCCGGGTTCTTTCAATCGCTCGGGTGGACCCTACCGGGCTCGAACCGGTCACCTCCGCGTTGCAAACGCGGCGCTCTACCAAATGAGCTAAGGGCCCACCTGAACGATCAAGATGCTACGAACTAGCCGCGTCAGATTGAAAGACGCCAATGAGTGGCCCAAACACATCTCGCAGTATGGCCCCCAGGATCCCGCTCATTGCCAAAAAAGCGAGAAAGATGATGAGCAGACCGAGGAGTTTGTAAAACAATCGACTTCCCCCATCGCTCCCAAGGTATTTCTCTGCAAACTCTACACGCCCGAACCAACTCAACACAGCCTCGGTTTTGATGACGAGCACCGCACCAAGCAGAATAACGATCCCCCCAATTACGTATTTCATCGTAGTTTAGGCTGCTATGAGTAGACTGCGATACTCGTGGGCGATCCAGTCCCGGAGCATAGTCCGGGATAACCTAGGACCTCGTCATAACTCGTTCGCAGTACGAACTATTATCATTCATACCACCCAGCGGTGGGCGATCCAGGAATCGAACCTGGGACCTCGTCATTATCAGTGACGCGCTCTAACCATCTGAGCTAATCGCCCACCGCTGGATACTACGCTTCCCTGTTCCACTACCACGCCGTATTTTTTTATGGATACGGACCAAGAAGTGATCAAGGGCGCTCCTCTGTCTGGCTCTGCCTAACAACACCCGGCCCCCGAAACCACCTGCCGAAGCCCCGGCGCGGGCTGGGGTAATCACCCACTACACCGCTATCGCCCACAAGAACCGTGAGGTATCCCGCTCAAGCTGTGCCGCGGGAGAGGATCGAACTCTCACGAGGTTGCCCTCAAGGGATTTTAAGTCCCTCGCGTCTGCCAGTTCCGCCACCGCGGCGCAGTCTGAGAAGAAGACCCCCCGAAAACCTCTCTTCATGCAAAAATCGAAATGATCCTAACACACGAAACACTCGCTGACAAGGCAAGATTTCCTAGCTTTCGTCAAGTTCGCCCTTAGGAAAATGGATGTCTTGCTGCCGGGCGTTTTTACGTCGACGAAAAAACTCAAATACTGCAGGAAGAACCGAAAGAACAATAATAGCCACGACAATAACGCTAAAGTGCTTCTGAACAAATTCAAGACGGCCAAAAAAATACCCACCGAAGAGGAATAAAGAAACCCAGAGAAGTCCGCCAAACACGTTATAGGCTAGAAATGTACGATAATTCATCCTTCCAACACCGGCTACGAAGGGGGCAATTGTACGTACAATTGGAACAAAGCGGGCTAAAACGATCGTTACGCTGCCATACCGCTCGAAATACCTATGTGTTTGCTGAAGATGCTCCGGTTTGAGCCAGCGCGAATTTTCCTTTTGAAAAACCTTTGGCCCAAGATAGTGGCCAATCCAGTAATTAACCGTATCGCCTAGAATTGCGGCAATAGTTAATAACCCAAACAGAAACCAAATATTCAAGGAATTGACTCCAGCAAGCGCCCCTGCTGCAAAAAGTAACGAATCCCCTGGTAAAAAAGGAAGAATAACAACGCCAGTCTCAATAAAAACTACGCTAAAGAGTATTCCGTAAACCCAAGAACCATACTCAGCAGTTAAGCGAATAAGCTCCTTATCTACATGAAGAATAAAATTGATTATTTCACTCATTTTTGTTGTTTAAGCAATATTTTGACATATTTGTCAAAAATATAGTGTTTATAATATTTGAGATAATACCGAATATCCAACATTATCTACCTTACCCATCCAAAAGGACTACTGGTGGACCAGAGGGGAGTCGAACCCCTGACCCCTGCAATGCGAATGCAGTGCTCTACCACTGAGCTACTGGCCCAAGAATAGAAATGTATATGTCCGATGTTCCCCGAGGAACAAGCAGCCGTAACCGGTTGAGAAATTCTTATAAAGAATACTCTACTACTGTGCTCGAGCTTTCAGCGATCAGGGGTATTGGTGGACCTGAGGGGACTCGAACCCCTTACCTCCTCCATGCCATGGAGGCGCTCTACCAGCTGAGCTACAGGCCCTTGATGCGTAGACGTACCAATAATGAATAGCGTACTTTCCAACGAAAATCAAACCAGGCAATTTCGTTCCCCGTGGAACGAGATAAACGCTTTATTCAGGTAGATAGTCAATGTGCAGATTGGTGCCCCCACCAGGAGTTGAACCTAGATCCATCCCTTAGGACGGGATTGTTCTATCCATTGAACTATGGGGGCAATAATCTGAATATTGGCTAAAGTTATTTATTTATATGCGTCGTAAAATACTATTATGTTTAAACAAGGTTTTTGTGTCTTCATTGACACAGTCCTCACTGTCTCGTACAGTTTGAGGGCAATAGCTAACTATCTTTATGGCCCTACTTCAACGAGACGAGAAAAAAATGAACAATGTAGAAACGATTATCGGACCAAGTGTTAAGGTAGAAGGAAACTTTGTTGGTGAAGGCGACGTGATCGTTGAAGGTATTGTATCTGGAAGTGTAAAAACCGCGAAGAACCTTCAGGTTGGCCAAGGCGCAAAAATTCAGGCTGATGTTGAGGCCGAAAACGTGTCGGTAGCCGGCGAGATCCGCGGAAACGTTGTTTGTCGCGGAAAACTCGAGCTAAGCTCATCAGCAAAAATTATTGGAAATGTTCGAGCCAGCTTACTTTCAATTGCCGAAGGTGCGGTTCTTCACGGAAAATGCGCAATGATGAACGGACGGGACGCTGAAACCGGTGGCCTTGAGAACAGCGAGGAACAAGCGGGAAAGCTGAAGCGCTAAAACATGTACAGCTACCTCTACGACGTCTTCCTTCGGGATCGGCGCTATGAGGCGCTTCTCAATAGAATAGAAGCCCGAATTTCTGAGCTTGGCCTTCAAGGGAAGGTTGAGCGCCTTACGATATTAAAGAATGCAAAGGAAACCGTCGAGGACGCCGTGAAGAAGGGCGCTGATACATTCGTTGTCGTGGGGGATGATTCAACAGTCTGTAAAGTGCTTAATTCGATCGCCGGGAAAGCTATTACTCTCGGAATCATTCCTGTTGGACCGAAGCAGGTGATAGCAACGACGCTAGGAATTCCCTACGGTGATGCAGCGTGCGAAACACTATCTCGCCGGATAGTTCGGAAGCTTGATTTGGGCAAAGCGAACGCGCAACACTTTCTTCTTTCTCTTGAGGTGACAAATCCCGCGGTTACCCTTGAATTCGATCGGGGTTTTTCTATTGCCTCACAATCATTAGAAGATCGCATTCTCGTTACGAATCTCTCTCCAGAACCTTCGCTAACGGAACTTATTCACTCGCGACCTGATGACGGTATTCTTGAGGCCGTCGTTATTCCAGCGCCACGGCGAGGCGTCTTTAGGTTCGGGCGGGGGAATGGACGACCAAGCGTTTTTCCAGTACGAAAACTAAAAATGAACAGTAAGACCGAGTGTCTTCCTGTTACGGCGGACGGCGAGCACATCTTAAAAACTCCCGTGAGCGTTGAAATTATTCCTGAAGCAATGCGAGTGATCGTCGGACGAAGTCGAAGCTTCTAGGATCACGATTGGAGTTGCCTAGCTCAGACATTTCTTGTACAGTAAAGGGGTGAAAACAATGAAGAAGAAACAACGAAAGTATCTTCCGCTTCGAAAAATTATTATCCCGGCCGCCGGACTTGGGACGCGCTTTTTGCCTGCAACAAAAGCTCAACCAAAAGAGATGCTCCCGGTTGTTGATAAGCCGATTATCCAATATGTCGTCGAAGAGGCGGTTGCATCGGGCTTTGAAGACATTATTATCATCACCGGCTGGCAGAAACGATCAATCGAGGATCACTTCGACTACCCGTTTGAACTTGAGAAACGGCTGCTTGAAAGCAATAAAAAAGCTGAACTCGAAGAAATCAAACGCATCGCGAATATGGCGAACTTCATTTACATTCGCCAAAAAGGGACATACGGGAATGGAACGCCGGTGCTTAATGCAAAACACCTCATTGATGACGACGAGCCCTTTGCCGTTGTCTGGGGTGATGAGTTTATTTATGCAAACCCACCGCGCCTCAAGCAAATGGTTGAGGTGTACAACCGATACCACTGTTCAGTTATCAGTGCGGTTAGAATTCCAGATCGATCCCATCTCTCACGTTACGGAATTGGCGACGTGAAAAAGGTTGCCAAAGGCATTTACCAGCTCCGCGACATCATTGAAAAGCCGAAACCGGAAGATGCACCGTCGAATCTCGCCACCCACGGCGCGTATATCCTAACCCCTGCCTATCTTAAACACCTAGAGCGAGTAAAACCCGGAAAAGACGGTGAAATTTGGCTCGTAGATGGTATTCGCTCCCTCATGAAAGACGAGCCAGTCTACGCGCGAGAGATCACTGGCGGAAAATACTACGACACAGGGAACAAGCTCGGTTGGCTACAGGCGAACGTTGAATTCGGACTTCGGCACCCACATATCGGTCCGGCCTTCCGATCCTATCTCAAATCCCTGAAACCTTAAGTCCATGCGGCGACTCATCATTATCGGACTGCTCGTCCTTGTCCCGGTGTTTACCGTGGTACTTATTATTTCCGGGGCAATAAAAAATCCGCTACCGAAAGTGAAGCGAGTCGATCTTACGTATTGGACAGTCGAAAATACCGAAGATACCTTTACTGACGCAATAGAAGCCTTTCGATCAAGGCATCCTTACGTCCACGTGACCGTCGTTCAGCAACGGCCTGAGGATTACAACCAGGCGCTCATTCAGGCCTGGGCCCGCGGGACTGGTCCTGACCTTTTTTCGATTCCAAACTATGAGATTGGTACGTATGCCGATTTCATTACCCCGCTCCCGAAAGAGATAAGCGTTTACACCTACTCAACAAAGAAAATCCTGTTTCAAAAACAGCTTTCAATCGAAAAAACAAAAACAGCTCCGCTTTCCCTCGCTCGCCTTGGAACGGACTATGTTGACGTTGTTGCGAGCGATGTCGTTCGAGATGGGAGCATCTACGGACTCCCGTTTTCCATCGATACGCTCGCTGTGTACTACAACCGCGATCTTCTCAATACTGCCGGCATCGTCAATCCTCCAACAACGTGGGGCGAACTCGTAGACCAAGCGAGCCGACTCACTATTCTTGACGCACAAAGCAATATCCTCCAGTCAGCTATCGCGCTCGGCGACATGAGAAACGTCCGCCACGCGACAGAAATCTTAGCGCTACTCATGCAGCAAAATGGGACAGCAATGACGGATGCGTCAGGGCGGACCGTCCTCTTTGATCGTGGAGGTACGGAAAATAACCCTGGCGCCCAAGCGGTTCAATTCTATTCGGACTTCGCCGATCCAACGAAAGAAGTCTTTAGCTGGACAAGCACACTCACAAACTCTCTCGACGCTTTTGCTGAAGGAAAAATTGCCTACTATCTCGGAACGCTCGCCGATCGCGAAGAAATCGAATCGCTCCCCGGTGCAAGTCGTTTTGAAGTTGCCCCCATGTTCCACATCAACGCGGATGGAACGGATACCAACGGAAGCAATGGAACGCGAACGAAGATGAATGTCGCGACCTATTGGGTCGAAACCGTCGCGAAGCAGTCGGCCCATCCAGATGAAGCGTGGAGCCTCCTTCAATACCTCGCTCGATCGGACGTCGTTGACGACTATCTAGGCGCTACTGGACGCGTCTCGGCGCTAAGAAAAAATCTCGCGTCTCAAGTCAATGACACGAACTTGTCCGTATTCGCTTCTCAGGCTCTTACGGCAAAAAGCTGGTACCACGGAGAGAACTGGGCTTCAACCAAAACCGCACTCGAAACTATGGTTCAATCTGTCGTCGATAAAAGCGCAACAGCGAGCGAAGCGGTCAACAAGGCCGCTAAGCAAATTCAGCTCACTTTCACGAAAGACTCATGAGCTTTCGTCGCGTCCTCATTGGATGCTTCATCAGCATCATCCTCTTCCCAGCGTTAGGCCGTTCTGCAAGCGCGGCTACGCTTCCTTCGGTTACGCCTGATTGCGACAAAACTCTGTACAAGGTCATCCAAGGCGGAACAGCTTGTCCTGATGGGGATGGACTTTGCGTCGATCCGGCCGAGTACTCCGAAGCAACGCATGGCGCAATTCGCGGGGTTATGGTGAATAAAGATTGCGGTTTTGACGACTTTATTCAACTCTTTGTTGATCTCGCCAACTGGGGCCTAGCAATCATGGCCGTCTTAGCACTCTTTTTCTACATCTACGGCGGATTTACCATGCTCATTTCGGGCGGCCGTCATGAATACGTCGAGAACGGCAAAAAAATTCTCACCGGAACTACAATTGGGGTAATTGTCATGCTCACCGCATGGGCATTGGTCGGATTTTATACCATTGCGACCACGGGCAGTACGAAGGGTCTTGTCTTTCCCGATATTCCAGAATTCAGGGCGCCTTGGTCTGGAAAGGCCGAGGGTTGCCGTCAAACCTATGCCCAAGAGCATAATCAAGCGTCATGTACGCAGAATAGCCTCCATCTCTATTGTGCTGATTCCGCTGATGTGAACCAGGGGCCAGTGAGCCAACTTCAAACACTCCTAAATACCTATGATTGCAACGCGGGTTCCGTTGATGGCTGCTTTGGCAATCAAACCGAAACAGCCCTCGCAACATTCGAGCGCGTGAACGGACTCACGGAAAACGGCGTTGTTGAGGAGGGGGATTGGACTCGCCTCCTCGATTCCACAAACGCCGTAAAGTGTACGGAAACCTTAGGGTGCTGCCTGGACGACGTAAACGGCGATGGGTCGCTCTACATCTGCGAACGGCAATTCCCGAAAACCCGATGCCAAAACGAAGGGCACCTTTTTGTCGAAAGTAATTGTCCTAGCTATTGCTCCTATGACGACTAACACTCTCCGACGCTTCGCGATTCTTGCCCTCTTTGGACTCATGACTATTCCTGGCGCAGCCCTTGCCCAGGGGTCATCTGTTGTTCTCCCGAATCCAATTGCGTGCGATAATCTCATCTGCCTTTTTCTCAGCGTTATTCGTATATTACTGGCTGGAATCGGTTTATTCGGTCTCGTGATGTTCATGTGGGGAGGCTTCTTAATGCTTACTTCCCAGGGCAACGCTGATCGGATTCAAAAAGCTAAGGAAACTTTAGTCTGGGCGACGCTTGGAATTATGGTTATCCTCGGAAGCTGGGTGCTGCTTCGTTTTGTGCTTTCAACGCTGGTCGACGTTACAACGTCGTAACCCGTCGGATTGACGCAGGAGGCCAGGCTCAGGTATCCTCAATGTAGTACAATCGCGCAATGCACTGCTTCCCGAACAGGATCAATGCCTGCGCCATTCGAAAGGGGGTGATTGAACAGATATGAAAAACATTATGCGAACCACAGTGGCGCTTTCCGCGCTCGCTATGATTGCGCTCCCTCTCGTCGCCAGCGCGCAGACGGCCTTTACTGTTGAAGACCTTGGGACGACGATCGGTCTCGGAACGGCCGACTTGAAAGAGGTTGTCATCAACATCATCCAGTGGGTCCTCGGCATTCTCGCCTTGGTCGCCGTGGTAATGATTATTGTTGGCGGCGTCCGGTGGATGACGGCCGGTGGGAACGAAGAGCACGTTGAAGGAGCAAAGAAGATTATCACTGCAGCGGTGATCGGAATGATCATCGTTCTGCTTGCCTGGGCGATCGTCATCTTCGTCGCCAACACGACGGCGAATGTTACGACTAGCTAGGAATTCTCTAGAAACTCAAGCAGCAGCCTCGTTTACGCGGGGCTGCTTGCGTTCTTGGCCCAACGTGTGAACCATGGTACACTTTGCGAAGAAGGGAGGTGAGAACACATGAAACGAAGCATACAAATAGGCACTCTACTAGCAACCCTGGCTGTTATGGCCCTCCCTCTCGTCGCAAGCGCGCAGACGGCCTTTACTATTGAAGATATCGGAACAACGCTGGGCCTCGGAACAGCCGACTTGAAAGAGGTTGTCATCAACATCATCCAGTGGGTCCTCGGCATTCTCGCCTTGGTCGCCGTGGTAATGATTATTGTTGGCGGCGTCCGGTGGATGACGGCCGGTGGGAACGAAGAGCACGTTGAAGGAGCAAAGAAGATTATCACTGCAGCGGTGATCGGAATGATCATCGTTCTGCTTGCCTGGGCGATCGTCATCTTCGTCGCCAACACGACGGCGAATGTTACGACCTCCTAATTTTTCAGCCAATACAACCTTCCTCGCTTTACGCGGGGAGGGTTGGGTTTGGCGTGCGGGCGCGGTTTCGCTACACTAGCACCATGCAGGCGTCGCTTCGACCAAAACTTTCCTGGGTACTCATTGCCCTTCTCCTGATTAGCCTGCTTCAGTTCGTTTTTCTTTTTGCTAAAGAACAGGATAACGCCTACAGCGGACTCGACCTTGCTATCTACACCCAAGTCGCCCACGAAACAAGTCAGGGGCGTTTTTTCAACTTCACCATCCATCCCCATTCATACCTAGGAGACCACGTAGAGCTCTTCCTCTTAGCGCTCATCCCGTTCTACAAAGTCATCGGAAGCCCACTCACGCTTCTTGCGCTCCAAAGCCTCGCTCTCGCGCTTGGGGCGATTCCGGTTTTCCGAATTGCACACCGACGACTTGGGCCAATCTGGGGATTCGGATGCGCCCTTGCCTACCTCTTGTCGCCCTTTCTCTGGAACATGGCGGCCTTTGAATTTCACCTGCTCCCGTTTTCGATTCCCGTACTCCTCGCTGCACTCGATGCCTATGATAGCCGACGCGTATCGTGGTTTTATGTCTGGTCAATACTCGCCCTCACCGTTCGCGAGGATGTCGCTCTTGTCCTCTTGGGACTTGGGGTCCTTGCGTTTATCCAACGGCGGAGGTGGATGTGGTGGCTTCCTCTCACGGCGCTTTCAGCGACATGGTTCATTATTGCCTTACAAATTACCGCACACGTTGGAACCCTGGGCCACTATAAATTTCTCCGTTACTACGCCTGGCTTGGCCCTGATATTCCATCGATGATCGCCAATACGCTCTCGCACCCCTGGTACGCGCTCAGGCATTTTTTCAGCGCGCATTTACTCGTCTTCTTCATTGGGCTCGGACTGCCCTTCGCCCTACTCCCGCTTGGCGCTCTTCTCTGGCTCCTCCCAACGGTCCTGATCTTCCTTCAGCTCGGCCTCGGACGAGTCGTTGGAGAGCTAAGCCTCGAAACGCACTACACGAGCCTATTCCTTCCCTTCCTTTTCATGGCCTCAATTGAAGGACTTAGGCGCTTCTTTTCAACCTCCCATCGTTCTCGGGTTTTTGCGTTCTTTGCCGAATCACGTGGGGCCACTGCCTTCCTTCTCAGCGCAATCACACTCTACTGTTTTATTGTGATGGGACCTATTCGAGGTCTCGCCCAGGCGGCACCAGTATCCGCAATTCAACAAGAACAACGCCAACTCACGAAGGATCTTCTTTCGCTTATTCCAAACACTACGCCGCTCGCAACCGGTTATCGACTCCTCCCGCGAGTCGCGAACCGAAGTACGCTTGCTTCGCTTCACTACGTCTATATTGGAACTGAGCAATTCAGCGATCAGGCCTACCGCCTTCCCGTAGGAATCCATACATTTCTCATCGATACCTCGGACTTTCTCATCTATCACGTTACCTATCCCGAAGACCAAGAAAAATATCAGGGTGGCGATGATCGATTCCGAACCATGCTCGATGAGCGAGCTGCGCACCTTCAGCTCGCCATCGACGACTATTTGCTCTATGCGGATGCTCCAGAGTCAGATCAGCTTCTCCCTGGACGCGAGCTCACTGAAGCGACAGAATTTACTGCGACAAAAATTCAATCAGCGTCTGGGCTGCGATTCTGGGGTTGGCGAGGACTACGGCAAACAACCGAACTGCAAACTGCCCAGCTTCAATTGCACAATCACTCCTACGCCGTTCTCCCGATCGCTTTGCTTTGGTCACAGGAGCGCGCAACGCTTCGCCATCAATCATTCCTCCTCAAACTGACACGATCCGACGGCACGCGTTACGAAAAAGAATATGCGCTCAGTCCGCTCTTCCCGCAATCGGAATGGACGACCGGGGCGCTTGTTGAAACACAACACCGCTTTCTTATTCCTTCAGGGTTCGCTGACGAGGGAACAACGCTTACTCTGCAGCTTCTCGATACTTCTGGGTCGCTGTCGCTCGACTCGCGCCGCTCAATTATTCCCCGTTTAGAAACGAAAACGATTCTCGGCACAGTCGAGCTCGGCAAGATTAGCGTTCCACGATCACCCGAAACACCGTAAGGTCCGCCTCGGTGAATACCGCTTCAAGGCCTGGGATATCCTGGGGAGCAAAAGACGACTCTGCTCGTTCATAGGGACCCCAAACGAGGTATTTCACATGCCAGCGCCGAAGAAAATGCTCAGCCTCGTTGATGGACGGTGTCTCAACAAACGCGCTTCTAAATTCTTCTCGCTTCGACCAGAACTCGAGCGTTTCAACCGTGTGAGCAAAAACGACGGGACGAGCCGCCAGCCCGGCGAGCATAAGGCTCGTAAGATTTCCAGACGCCACGATATCTGTTGGCTCGGTTGAAGAGCGAAGCCAATCCGCTGCAGTAACAAATTCTTGTTTAAGATAAAACGCGTGCGGGTAGTCACGAAAACGCGACTGGCTCCAATAAGCGATGTCCTGACTTATCACAACAAGAGGCGAGAGAGTGAAAAGCGGAATTGCGAAAACAAGGGCCGCTACCTCGAGCTTCCTTGGGCGAATCCAACGCTCCCACACCCATACTCCTCCAACAACGGCAAAAACACCGAGAGGAAGAAGCCAGCCTTCAGTCATGCGTCGGTTGAGCGTTGAGGGAAAGGTGAAAACAACATAGTGGGCTAGCAGCCACGCCGCGAGGAGACGCCAGCGCAGGTCGCGAAAAGGCCAGGAACGCCAGAGGCCAAGAAGGGCGAGAGGAATAAATGCGCCGTAGCTCAATACGACAATTCCCCAAGCCGGCGTATGGTTGACGTTTTGGACGGCGCGACCGAGGACGATTGGGTTCAAAAGCAAAAGAAGTCCGTGATAAAACATCATTGGTGATGCAATACCGGCAATCAGTGCGGCCCCGCCAATACCGAACCAGGGCACTTTACGATCTGTCCACCACAGCACGGCGAGCATACTTATCATAACTGCGACCAGCGTTGGGAGATGAAAGGGATGAAAACTCAAAAGCGCGAGAAGGGCGAACCCGCTCTGAATCATGTATCGCCAACGCCTTGTCTCAAGACCTTGCATGAACCAGTGAAGGACAAGAAGGAGAAGTGTTGTCGCGGCTATGAAATGTGGAGTCTGGTACAGCGTCAGGAATGAATAGGCTTCCGTCACCCAAAGATCCATCGGCCAAAACGTTTCCATTCCTGGATGCGTCGCGACGGACCACGGGACGACAAGCGCGCCAACGCCCGCGCCAAAGGTTAAGAGAAGAAGAGCGGCTCGGCGATGCTTCCAGCGCGGGAAAACATACTGAAGCCAGCGTTCCAAAACGAGGAGAAACACAGGAATAAGTAGAAGGCGGGCGACATGAAAAGCCGTCAACGACCCCAAGTGAAAAACTTTTGCTAGACCGCCGACTCCCAGCCAAAGAGGATTAAACTGGAAGGGGGTATGCGGCTCTGAGGTAAAAAGGTCGCGAAAAAGCAAATCACCCTGCTTCACCTGTTCGATGTAGGACAGGTACACCGGAATATCTCCTGGCGCGAGAGTATGACTTCCTGACAGCACGTACCCCTCGGGAGTCATGAGGCGCGCGTACACGTAGGGGGCCGTCGTTACTACCATCACCAATACAATCAAGCCCAGGAGCCAGCGGCGCGGGGCCGGCTCACGCTGAGCCTCGGGCCTAAAGCCTGATTCACTCATGGCGCGAACGCGTCAGTAGCGAAAAAACCATGCGGCCATACTCGCGAGCAATAGTCCATGACAGTTTGCTTTTCCCGTATTGTCGGTCCTGAAAAACGTACCCAACTTCGCGAGTGTGAATCGGAGCGCCCCGAACAATGAGCTCAAGAAGAATTTTATAACCGCGCGGGCGAAGCTGGGGCGCAATACGATCAAACACCTCACGGCGAATCGCAAAAAAACCACTCATGGGATCGCGCTCTCGAACTCTAAGGAGAAGCTGGGCCACTCGCGTCGCGACCCAACTGAGAAGCTGACGTTGAAGCGGCCAACCGACCATCCCGCCCCCGTCGGCAAAGCGAGAACCAATCGCTAGGTCCGAGTTATTCAGAGATGCTAAAAGCTTTGGGAGAATATTCGGATCATGAGACAGATCCGCATCCATAACCGCGACCAAGGGCGTCTGACTCGCCTGAATTCCCTCAATAATCGCCGAGGCCAATCCGAGCTTTCCGCTCCGCTCAATCACTCGAATCGGAACACGCGTACGCAAACTCCGCACAAACTGCGCCGTCCCATCGGGTGACGCATCATCAACGACAAGAATTTCCTGAAGACACGCAAGTCGGTCAAGGCGCTCGATAAGCCGTCCGATATTTTCCCGCTCGTTATAGGTCGGAAGAACGAGCGAAGCTGACTGAGAAATACTCATGGCGAACGAGATGAACGGCGCAGGAACAGGCAAAAGAAATAGATTCAGTCAGCGCGCTTCTCAATCGGCAAAGGAATACACTTTCGCTTGAGTGTCTTCGTAGCGCAAACGAAGGCCCGGCGTTCCAGCGAGCATTGCATCCATCGATACGTGATCTTTTGTCAGGAGAACGTAGGAGGCGTCAAAATCAACGCGAAGCTGGGTGTAGACTTCTGACGCTTTCGTCTGACCTGAGGTCAGCTTCACCCATTTCCAATACCGATCGGGATCCTGATCGTAGAAAAAGGTTGCATCAAGTCCGGCAATATATCGTTGGTCCGGGTTGTAGTAGAACAGGAGCGGAAACTCATCCCAGTCGCTATGCAGGACGACCTCGCCTGGTTGTGCATGTTGACGAATCCACGTTGCAGCGCCCTCGAGGGAGTGTGCTGGAAGCCCGCCGGCAATATCCCGTTGAACCCCGCGAAGGTCGCGAATTGCGACGCCCACAATGCCCACCGCGAGATAGAGCACAACCAACATCGACACGACTTTTACCCACGGACGCGAGCGCCAAAGGTCACGGAACTCCTTCGTCAGGTCACGAAGAGCCCGGCTAGACCAGGCGTCAGATAAAGCGAAGGCGCCAAAGGCCATCGCGATGGGAACGTAATATTCAACGTAGCGCCGTGACTTTAGGGTAAAGGCTAGGAGAAAAACGGTGAGAAGTCCAAGAGTCCAAGACCGAACAGACTGTCGCTTCGCTGCTCCAATAAGCGCAGCGAGGCCGAGAAGAACGAGGATGGAGGCAAAGACAGTACCGGGAAGAAGTTCGGCCGCTTTATAGGGATACCACTCGCCGCCAACGCCGATCGTGTTCTGATAATTAATAATACCGATCTTCACTAATTGAGCCTCATAGAATCGAACATTGGTTGGGAACTGAGGATTCACCACTAAGCCCGCAGCGACGCCGAGAATTACCGCTGCGAAACCATGGAGATATCGCCCAAGGCGGGGAGCCGGGGCTTCTCGTAGTTCAGCGATCCAGCGACTTACCGGCCAGGTACGTTCGTGCCGGCGCCGGAACCACGCGTGGACCTCTCCGGCGAGCGCAAAGCAGGCGGCCGCCACGAGAAGCAAAGAAAAGCCCCCGTAGACCCAAACGTAAAACCACGCGAAAAAGAACAACCAACGGTTTCGAAAGGAAAAAAGCAGCCAAAGTCCAACAAGGAGCATCGCAACCGCTAAATTCGGCGTCTTCGCTAAGCTCATGCGAAACATAAAGGGGTTCACGCAGAGCAACAAAAGCGTGACGAGCATTGCTCCGCGAACTCGCCAGGTCCGCAGTAGTCCATAAAACGCCGTAGCCATAACAGCCGTAAGAAGGACTGTGGCAACTTTGATTCCGGCCAAAGGATCGACCACGCTAACAAAAGGAATCAGAAAGACGTGGTAGAGATAGTGCTGATCGATATAGGTTGTAGCCAGGCTTGTGTACGGCAGCCAAGGAAAGGATTTCGGTAGACCCTCGTCCCTGATTAAGGTCGCCATCCGGGCGTGGTAGAAAGAATCCGGATCAGGGAAAGCGTTATTGAACTGAATCCACGTTGCGAGCGAGAAGGCGAAAATAAACACAAGAAGTCCGACTGCAAGCGGATTTCTCTGAAAAAAGGTGTACACGCGGCGCCAGGTATACAAAGAAAACATACGCCACTAGTATACCACGGCGCGCACGCTTCTAGGGCTTGGCGAGCTGCTGTTTAAAATAGTCAACCCAAGGAATCGGGGAGGGATCAATCCCGTGTTCCATCGCGAGCCAAAAGCTCACGTAGCCGCTAAAGGCGAGGTGGAGACCAAGTTCCTCAAGTTGCGTTCCGGCCCGAAACTGAACATTCACGGCTGGAATACCGTGACGCGCAAGCACGCGCTTCGTTATTTCAAAGCGCCGCTGAATACGCGTAGAATATCGCTCGGATCGGAGCAACACGGCAAGGAGGCGCTGTTTGGGATGCGCCAAGCCTTCCATGAGATGATGGTTCAGGGCCGGGATCGAAAAATACTCGGCATAGTGCTTTCCGTTCTCGTGGAGGCGGTTGCGGAAAGCGAGCGCAGTATGCACGAAGTGCTCGCTCCCAATAATCAAAGGGACGCGCGTTTTCATCTCCCGAGCGAGTTGGGCAGCGTGGTTCTTCGCAAATGGCGTTGATTCGGACCAGCGCGGAGCTGCCTGACGAATCCGCCGAACAACCGCGTCGACATCTTCGTTGCGCACGCGAATCAGGCGAGCGGCCGCAAAGAGACCAATCATGCCGAAAAGCATGTACCCGGTTCCCATGCGCGGCTGGCCGGAGGGGTTGTGCGTGGGAGTAAACACATAGGCTGGGATCGACCACTGTTTTGCGAGACGAGCAAGTTGGCCGCCAGACGTAAGAATAAGACACCGAGCTCCGCGCCGCCGCGCTTCCCGCAACGCCGAGAGCGTCTCCTCAGTCGTTCCGGAGTAGCTCGATGCGAGAACGAGCGTGTTCCGGTCAACATACTTGGGAAGGCTATACTCCTGAACAATCGTTAAGGGAACCTGAAGTTGGGATTGAAAAAGGTCGTTAGTGATGTCCGCGGGAAAAGCGGAGCCACCCAGTCCAGCAACAACAATGTGGGTGACGGAACGATACGACGCAGGAACTGAGGTCCGACGGGCTTCCTGCCAAGCCTGTTCAATTTGATCAGGAAATTCGCGGAGCGACCCGAGCATATTCTGACGATCAAGCTTTTGTACGAGTTCCGTCATAGAGAATAGATAAATTGTACATTGACTATACAGGTTTTTTTTAGTATAATCTAGAGGAGATTACCCTTCGCGTTCTAATCTGCGCGAACAGCTCTTGATGCCTTTGTATGTCCGGACATTCGAAGTGGTCACAGATTAAACGCCAAAAAGGGGTTGCTGACGTTCGAAGGTCAAGCCTCTTCACGAAACTCTCAAAAGCGATCGCGGTTGCAGCTCGGGACGGAAAGGATCCGGCCATGAACTTCCGGCTACGCCTCGCGATTGAAGCGGCTCGCGACGCGAATATGCCGAACGAGAACGTCGAACGTGCTATCAAGCGCGGCTCCGGCGAGCTCGAGGGGCAGGCAATCGAGGAGCTTACCTACGAAGCCTACGGTCCAAACGGGGTTGCCCTCATTATCCGCGCTCTCACGGACAATCGAAACCGAACGAGTAGCGCGCTTCGGGCGACGCTCAGTCGTCACGGCGGCAATCTCGGCCAAGCCGGGAGCGTCCTCTGGATGTTCAGCTTAAAGGGTCGCCTCCGCTACCCACGAGATATTCTCGAAGGCATATCCAGCGAAACTTTAACCCTTGCCGCAATCGACGCAGGAGCAGATGACGTCAATGACACGCCCGACGGCATCTTAATCACCACCGACCCAGCACAGACGAGCGCGATTCAAGGAGCACTCGCCGCAAAAGGCTTTCCACAGCCAAGCGCCGCCCTTGAACTCGTCGCCGGGACCGAACTTCCCATCGATCCCCAAACAGGAACGCAACTTGAGCGACTCATTGAAGAAATCGAAGAACTCGACGACGTTGACGCGGTCTTCACGAACGCTGCCTGACGAATGCATTCTCGGAATCGATCCGGGATTCGGCCGGCTCGGATATGGAATCATTCGCTCCGGACGAAACCTCGAAGTTCTCCATTACGGGTGCCTTGAAACGGATCCAAAACATGCGCACGCCGATCGACTCGTTGCGGTCGCGGATATGGTTCGAAAACTGATCGCTGCATTTTCTCCGAACCGTCTCGCTCTCGAAAAACTCTTTTTTTCAAAAAACGTCGGAACAGCACTTGGAGTGAGCGAGGCGAGAGGAGTTGTCCTCCTCGTCGCAGCAGAAGCACATATTTCGATTGAAGAATATACGCCGAATGAAGTAAAAATTGCGGTCACAGGCTACGGACGAGCCGATAAGCTCCAAGTCGCCCATCTCATTCAGCGGCTCCTCAAGCTCCCGTCGCCCATTACCAGCGACGATGCCGCTGACGCGCTCGCGATAGCGCTCTGTGCCGCCCAAACAAAACCTACCCGTTCATGAGTTCACTCAAACAACACATCGCTAAACTGACGGACTCCAGCCGCCAGGTGCTCCGCGACTGCATTCTCCCGAATGGAGCGGTCGTTGCTGCAAACACGGACACGACCTACTACCCGCGCGAGGCGGCGAACTACCGTTTTGTTTGGCCGCGCGACGCCGCTTTTGTCGCTGTCGCTGGACCCCTCGTTGGACTCGAACCAGCAAAGCCGTTTTTCGATTGGCTTGAGCGATTTCCCGAAGATTTTAAAAAGGAGGGATTACTGTACGCCAACTACTCGACAAACGGCCGCTTCGGAAGCATGAGTAAACTCTTCGAACCGGATCAAATGGGTACAGTGCTCTGGGCGATCGATGAACACCTGAAACGAAAACCAGCTGATCAAAAAACGCTCGGCCCTCTAGCTGAACGGATTGCCAACGGACTAACAAGAGCTTGGGCTGGGAAATATTTTCTCCCGAATACTGCCGATCTTTGGGAGGATACCTTCCGTCAAACCTCATCGCGAATCGAAAACAATTTTACCTATTCGCTTGCGGCCTGTAGTTACGGCCTCGAACGGGCGGCGGAACGCTGGAAAAAACGCTCGTGGAAAAAAACGGCTAGCGAAATGGAAAAGCAAATCGAGGAAGCCTGGAACGATGAATTAAATGCCTTCTCGCGCAATCATGGACGTATTACGGACCGCAACGTCGACGCCTCACTCCTTGGCCTGTCCTGGCCCTTTGACCGGTACGCGGTTGATGATCCGAAAATGATCGCAACCGTCGACCGTGTTGAAGAACTGCTCGTTGATCACGGCGGCGTTCACCGCTTTCAGTACGACTACTTCGACTCAGAGGGAACAGCCTGGGAAGGCGGCGGCGCTTGGCCGGTCCTTAACTTTTGGATGGCAATCTACTGGGCGAAGCGAGGCAATCGACGCCGAGCCCTCTCCTATTTTCAATGGGTCCTTGAACGAGTTGACCGCTTTTTCCCTGAACAAATCTTTAACGATTTCCGCGTAGGAATATATCCGCTGGCCTGGAGCCACGCGCTCTTTCTCCTCGCGGCGGACGAACTCGACCTTCTCCCTTCATGAAACGGAAACTCGCCATTCTGAATGTGTCGGCCGAAATCGCCCCCTTTGCGAAAACTGGCGGCTTGGCTGATGTCTCTGCGGCGCTCCCGAAAGAGCTAGCGGCCCAGGGCCACTCAGTCGCTGCGATCATGCCCTTCTACGGATTCATGAAGCAGCAGTCGCTCCGCCTTGAACCAATTGGGGAGCGCATTCGCATCGTCATCGGAGCAACAAGTTATTCCGCAAAATTCCTAAAAGGGGAATTAGCACCAAATATTCCGATCTTTTTCGTCGCAAATCATGAACTCTTCGGGCGCCATTCGAAATTGTATGGCTACCCTGACGACAACCTCCGCTTCATGTTCTTCAATCGTGCGGTACTGCGCTTTTTAAAGGCCGGACATTGGAAAGCTGACATTGTCCACTGCCACGACTGGCATACAGGGCTTATTCCAAACCTTCTCCGAACAAAATTTAAACGGGACGCCTCTCTCCGTTCGCTCGCGACCGTCTATACGATTCATAACCTTCCCTTCCAATTCGGCACCGATTGGTGGAAGGTTCCGCCGCGTCAGCAGGATGAAGGAAAAAACGGTCCAAGCGAAACGCCGAGTCGCCTGCCCTACGTCAACTTTGCGAAGCGCGCCATTCTCAACGCTGACGTCATTAATACTGTTAGCGTCCGCTACGCTCAAGAAATTCTCACCCCGGAGTTTGGCCAAGGACTTGAGCCGATTCTTCGAAAACGACAATCTGACGTCTTTGGTATCGTGAACGGCATTGATTATACCGTCTACAATCCAGTGTACGATAAACATATTCCGGTTAATTACGACTGGAATCGACTTGATAAAAAACGATTGAACAAAGTCGCGCTCCAGAAAAAATTCGGACTTGACCAAAAGGCTGACGTTCCGATTATCGGCGTCGTAAACAGGCTAACCGAACAAAAAGGTTTTGACCTCCTCCGTGAACTTGCCAATACGCTCGTTCGCCTTCCTCTCCAGCTCGTCATTGTAGGAAGCGGCCACCGTGAATACGTCCGCTTCTTCGAAAAACTCGCCCGCGCGCATCCAAAACGCGTTGCCTTTACAACCCCATTCACCGAAAAGGTCGGCTCCTTAACCTATGCCGGATCGGACATGTTTCTGCTTCCATCGCGCTACGAACCGTGTGGCGTATCGCAAATGATCAGCCTGCGCTACGGCTCGATCCCAATTGTGCGGGAAACCGGGGGCTTATCCGACACGATCACGGACTTTAATCCAAAAACTGAGCGTGGTATTGGCTTCGTTTTTTCCGAATACACGAAAGAAGACTTCCTGATCGCTATTGTTCGGGCTCTTGAAACCTACCGTTATCCAAGGGTTTGGGAGCATCTGACGTGGCGTGCGATGCGGACCTCCTACTCCTGGGAGCTTCCCGCAAAAAAATACTCCCAACTCTACCGAGTTGCGCTCCGACGACATACGGAACGCCCGATTATTGAAAAAAAGCGCAAACGATGATTTGGGCCTCGCTGCTCCATGTCTACCAGCCACCCCATTGGGATGCCCGCGTTATTGACCGGGTTGTTCGGGAAAGCTATCGGCCAATTCTTGATATTCTGACGCGCAATCCCCGGGTACGTATAACGCTCAATATCAATGCTTCGCTGACCGAACAACTCGTACGGCTCGGGTACACCGATATCATTTCAGGGATTCGCACGCTCGCCGAGCGGGGACAAATTGAATTCACCGGAAGCGCAAAATACCATCCGATTCTTCCGCTTCTCCCGCTACCTGAGGTCCGCCGACAAATCCAACTCAACACAGAAACAAATCGAGCGGTTTTCGGATCAATCTATTCCCCAAAAGGATTCTTTGCTCCGGAGATGGCGGTCAATCTTGACGTTATTAGCGTACTCCGCGAGCTTGGCTTTACCTGGGTCGCACTCGATGAGATCGCGAGCGCCGATCCAAACGACGGATCAACCTGTGCCCGCATTTCGCCTTTCGATTTTCTCACCGTTCTTCGAAATCGTAATGTGAGCGACTATCTGTCCTTCATCGCTCCTCCTGACGATCCGGAATCATTCTTCCGTACGATTCAACCTGACGCAAAACGCGCCCTCGTCACAGCGTTTGATGGAGAAAATCTTGGTCATCATCGGCCGGGAACAGACAAGCTTTGGGAGCGACTTGTGACAGACCCTCGAGTCACGATGACGACGCTGAGTGATTTTATCCGAGACGAAAAAACTGAACGCGTCATCGACCTCCGGCCCTCAAGCTGGTCGACTCGACTTGAAGACCTCGAAGCGAATGTTCCTTTTCCGCTCTGGGACCACCCTGAAAACCCAATTCATCAGCTCCAGTGGTCACTCAGCCGGCTCGTGATTGATGCCGTGCTCCGCAACGAACAAACAGCGGGAGAGGGGCACGAAGCTGCGCGACCCCTCCTTGATGAAGCTCTCGCCTCTGATCAATACTGGTGGGCCTCGGCTACCCCGTGGTGGAGCGTTGAAATTATCCAAGCTTCCGCCCGGCGATTTCAGGCGGTTATTGAACCCCTCAAAACCCTCCCCAACACGGAGCGGGTTGAAATCGCTGAGCTCGCCGACCGGATTTCGAAACTTGCTCGAGAATGGCAGGACTCCGGCGAGGCGCAACGACGACGCGAAGTCTACAGCGCAGCAACGCAATCCGTAAAATATCTGGGTGGCGAACGGATTGACGCCCCGAAACGGTAACGCTACTCTTCAACTAATCCTTCATTTCTTTCCGACCTCTGACTATGTATTGGGCAAATTTTCTCCATATTTACCAGCCTCCAACGCAAAAGCCGTATTGGGTGAAGCGGGTCACCGAGGAGTCCTACCGAAAAATACTCGCTGAACTTAAGCTGGCGCCGAACGCGAAGTTAACCCTGAACATCAGCGCTGTGCTCGTTGAGCTTCTCGAAAAAAATGACTGCCAGGATGTCATTGACGATATCCGCTTCCTCTTGGAACGAGGACAAATTGAACTCACGGGATCCGCTAAATACCACCCGCTCCTTCCAAAAATTCCCAAAGATGAAGTTATCCGTCAAATTCGTTTGAACGAAGCAACGCTTCGGAAATATTTTGGCGACCTGTTCAAACCCCGGGGATTCTTTCCGCCGGAAATGGCTTTCTCGGTCGATGTTGCGAAAATCGTCAAGGAGCTCGGCTACGAATGGATTATCGTTGACGAACTTTCCTTTTCGCGCGAGCTCGGACAACTCGATTACGCAAAACGATACACGATCGAGGGCCTCGACGATTTCTCGATCTACTTCCGCGAACGGCGAATGAGTTACAAGATCCTTTCCGGGCAGCTCGGAACCGGTAATCTTCTCATCCAGGGACTCGGCGATCGGCTACAACGTAACGAATACATGCTGACCGCCATGGATGGAGAAACCTTCGGACACCATCGTCCGGGGATGGAGCACCTACTCGGGGAAATGTTCGCCTCGAAGGAACTTAAAACGATTCAAATTTCTGATCTGAAAAAACTCTTCCCTGAGACAACCCCGATTACCCCGCTTCCTTCCACCTGGGCACTCATGGAAAAGGACTTAGAAAAAAATGCTCCCTTTGCTCGTTGGCTTGACCCGGGAAACACGATTCACGAAGATCAGTGGAAGTTGGTCGATCTTGCTATCGACGTTGTCCATCGATCGGATTCGAAGGATCCGCGCTTTCCTAAAGTCCGCGAAGCACTCGACCGAGCCATTCACTCCGATCAATTCTGGTGGGCTTCGGCCAAGCCGTGGTGGAGCCTAGAAATGATCGAGGCGGGCGCAAAAGAGTTGAATGATGTGGTCGCAACGGCCCCTGGGGCAACCGAGGCTGAACGAAAAGAGGCCGAGCATCTCTATCGCACGATCGTCTTCACCGGATTTGAATGGCAGCGGACCGGACTCGTCGAAGCACTCTCGAAACAAGAGGATGAAGAAATTCGACAGCGAACCGATGAAGGACTTCCGGAATTGCCTCCGGCCGAAATCCAAAAAATCATCGAGAATCTCCGAAAGGAAATTGCCTCTGTTGTCTCACGGGAAGAGTACGAACGTGCGGCCCAGCTTCGCGACCGTATTAAAGAGCTGGAAAAATACCAACGCGAGAAGAGCGAGCACTCATCCTAATTACCCATGGCCCGGGGGAGCCACACCCTGACCCGAATTACGAATACGACGTACCTAAGCCGGTTCTTCCGAGCTAAGGCGCGCCGTTTTCGTCTTCCCAAACTACCGCTCGAATCAATTCGAATTCTCGAAATCGGCCGGGAACGTTTTAAGCGCGCGCTGAAATATACGCTCCGCTTTCGGCAACAAGGATCTGCGCCTATTGAGCGTACGATTCGGGGTAATGTCCCGAGTCGGCATCGGCTTGAAGAATTACGCGTAGCCGACGCAACGCTTCGCCTCCTCCATCATCACCGATTCGATCACGGGTCGATTCAGGTCCCGCGCCCGCTCGGCTATGACCGATCGCTCCGACTCTTCCTGTATGAAAGCAGTCCTGGGCGCTCGCTTTCCAGTGTGCTCCCTGCGGTATCTCGGACCCGTCAGCTTCTCTACATCAAAGAAAGTGCAAAAGCGCTTAGTCGCCTCCACCGCCTTCGTCTCCGGGGGCCGATTCATTGGACAAAACGTCGAATTCAGGATGATCTTGGCTACTTTCGACAGGACTTTCTTCGTACAAAGCTGCCCTGGATTCGTTCAAAACTACCCCTGCTTGACGCCCTAGAATCGCGGATGGTTCAGGCTTGGGACAAGCGGCGAAAAGCGTTCCGACTCGTCCACGGCGACTTTACCCCGTATAATATCCTTATCCGCTCCGGGGGCTTAACCATTATCGATTTCGGCAACGCTCTCCAAGCCGACCCACTGCTTGATCTTGCGAGCTTCGTAAGTCAGCTCGAACTCATCGGCGATCGCGGTAAACTCCCGGTCATTAGAACACAAGAACTCAATACGGTCTTCATCACTGCGTACGACCGAGGGTTCTGGGAACCCCGAAATACCCTCGAACAAAAGAGCTACCAAAGTTACCGCGCGTGGTGGCTCATCCAAGCTGCAGCCTACCTCGTCTCTACTCAACCTATTCAAAAGAATACCGCACTCCTCCGATCTATCTTCCAAAAAGCTCAGCAACTTCTCGATTCATGACCCTTCAACGCATGCCAACACTTGTTTCCGAAATACGCAAACTCACAATTCACGGACGTCAGGTCGACACGGTAGCTGAAAAACGCCTGTCCGCCTTCTCGGCTTCAAGCCGGCTAGCTCGTTACGACGTCATTTTGCGCGGGCGACCAACAATCCACGTTCAGCTGCGATCAAATTGTTGGCCAAAAACGGCGGCTGACGTTGCTCGAGCGCTTCAGCGGCGCGGCCTACGTGTTCCGAGTGTTCTTCTCTACCGACCAAAATCCCGATTCGTCCTTTACGAGGAGTTGCCGGGGCAAACACTTCGAACTCTGCCGCTCACGGAACAAGCCCTAAGCCCGCTGCTCCCAAAAATCGGAAAACTCCTTGCCGCAATTCACTCAAGCCCAGCACCAAAGAGTCTCCACGTCGACTCCCGAGCAGGGGAGCGCCGCCATACGCTGCGCTGCCTTCGACGAATCAGACAGCGGGCCCCGCTTTTTCACCAACCCGCCCTCACATTGCTCAAGGGTATTCACGACAAGGGGTACCCTCACCAGCGCGTCCTCACCCACGGCGACTTCCAAGCGAGCAATATCCTTTTCGATCGCCAAAAACATATTAGCGTTATTGACTTTACCCTCAGCCGACGAAGTTCTCCGGCCGCGGATATTGCAACTTTCCTTATCCATACAGACGCCATGACGCGTGGGCGCCTGTCGTCCGTTCTTCGACAACGGCTACGTAAAAAATTTCTTCACGCCTACCTAGCCGCTAGTCCACTTTCCCGGCGTCGGTCCGTTCATAGGGATCTCCCGGTCAGCCTAACGGAGACGATCCTTGACGTCTGCGCTACAACTTTAGAGAGCTACGGCGCGCAGGATCCAAACGCCCGCTCGCTCGTCACCTATCTTCTTGATCTTGATGTTCAAACCGCTTATGTCTAAACCTCTATCCGTCCTCTTCGTTGCTTCAGAAGTGACTCCATTCGCCAAAGTCGGCGGACTCGCTGATGTTGTCGGCGCTCTACCGATTGCGCTGCAGCGCCAAGGGATCGACGCGAGAATTCTCATGCCGCGCTACGGTACAATCGATCCAAGCACGGTTCCGATGACTGAAAAATTTACTTTTCCCGTTTCGCTTCCGAGTGGAGAAGAAACAGTTCGCGTACTTGAAGGAAGGCTCCCGGCTGGCGATGTCCCAGTCTATTTTCTGGACAATGAACGTTTCTTTGGTGGGGAGCGCATCTACTTCGATGCCAGCGCTTTTGTTAACCAATTTGTGGAGTTCGAACGGTTTCTCTTCTTCAGCCTTGCGGCAGTTCAAGTCGCCCCTCACCTTATGCCTGATGTGGATATCCTTCATTGCCACGACTGGCATACAGGTATGATTCCGCTTCTTCTCCAGCGGTCCGAGCGCCTAAACCCAGAGCGAAAACGAGCTGCAACGCTCTTCACGATCCACAACCTCGCGAACCAGGGACGATGGAATGCCGAGGATATTCTTCGCTTTACCGGACTGACGGTCGCCGATCACCCGGCGCTTGGAGAGCGCCAAGACGGACGCGATATGAATCTCATGAGTCTTGGCATTCGAACTGCGGATTTCGTGAATACGGTAAGTCCACAATACGCGAAAGAAATTCTCACGCCCGAATATGGCGACGGGCTTGATGCAGTTCTTACACAACGACGTGACCGGTTGTCGGGAATACTTAACGGTATCGATGTCGACCGCTTTAACCCATCAACCGACCCCGCCATTCCGGCTCGCTTCGATGCTGATTCGTTACATCGAAAGGCTGAGAATAAACTCGCACTCCAACAACAGTGCGGCTTAACCGTTGATCAAGACACGCCGCTCTTTGGCTTTGTCGGGCGACTAACCGACCAAAAAGGAATGGACCTCGTCGGGGCGAATATTGATCGACTCGTCGAACGGGGAGCGCAGTTGATTATTCTTGGAAGCGGAATGAATGAATTTCAGGATATTGCCCTAGCCGCAGCGCAAAAATATCCCAAATCAGTTTTTACAAAAATTGGGTTCGACGCAAACTTCGCCCAACTTATCTACGCCGGCTCGGACTGCTTCTTAATGCCCTCACGTTTTGAACCTTGCGGCCTCGGGCAGATGATTGCGATGCGATATGGTACAATTCCCATCGTCCGGGCAACCGGCGGTCTCGTTGATACGGTACCGGAATATACGGGGCAGAGCGGGCGGGGATTCTCCTTTGAGGAATACTCGGCCGAAGGGCTCAGCGCGGCAGTCGAACGGGCCTTAACACTCTACAAAGACCAGGCTGCGTGGTCTGAACTTGCGAAGCGAGATATGCTAAGCGACTTCTCCTGGGATGAATCTAGTCGAAAGTATCTCAATCTCTACACCAACGCCGTAACGCAAAATCATCGTGAACATGAAATCTGAAATCCGTCAGGACTATATCCATAATCGCGTCGTTATTATTGCGCCGAGCCGAAACAAGCGACCGCATGATTTTCAACAGCATCTTGTTCCTCCGCCCGTCCATAAACCGAACTGCCCATTCTGTCCGGATAACGAGTCAAAGTTAAACATTGTCTCAACCTACAAGCGCCCCGGGGTAAAACCATGGAGCATTCGGGCAATTAAAAATATCTTTCCGGTCGTTTCAAAAGACAACCCAAGAGCATACGGCGATCAGGAAGTTATTATCGAAACGCCGGAACACGACGTTGAACTGGCCGAACTGCCGGTTGAGCACATCGCCCAACTGATTAAGGTGTACGGCGACCGAGTCCGCGAGCTTTCAAAAGATAGCAAAATTCAGTACATCATGGTCTTTAAGAACAACGGCGGCCGCGCCGGGGCCTCAATTGACCACGCTCATTCCCAGATCTTCGCAACGAATTTCCTTCCGCCCCACGTACTCGAAAAACTCCGCCGGGCCGAAGAATACCAAATCCGCTACGGTCGTTGCTACTATTGCGATTTAATGAAGCGGGAAGCAAAAAGTCCTCGTCTTATCCACTCCGACGCCGAGGTCTTCGTCGAGGCTCCTTACGCATCTTCATACAACTACGAAGCTTGGCTTTTCCCAAAGCGGCACGTTGATAACGTAAGTCTCCTCAGTGACCGAGAGCGTCTTGCCTTCGCGGCGGCCCTAAAACAACTTCTCGTGAAGCTCAATAAAATCAATCTTCCGTATAATGTTTACCTCCATCAAGTTGTTCGGTATAAGAACGAACATCTGTATTTCCGGGTTGCCCCGCGCCGCGATGTTTGGGCGGGCGTTGAGCTCGG
>CAZWTD010000015.1:15336-30312 GCA_964637345.1 uncultured Gammaproteobacteria bacterium | reverse complement strand
TGGCGCACCATTACACCACTTTCGTGGTGTTTTCTGTAGAGGTGTGAATGTCCGACAGTCGAATCGTAAGAACCGCTCAATAGAGCGGCTTTCTGTTACTAAGATCGTCGGCGATGGGGGCTCAGCTAACTACCAAGTTACGCAGAATCTCCGCTTCTTCAGGCGTAAACATCGGCCGGCCGTTTTTCGGAGACACTTCCCGCATTCCTGAGTAGTCAATGTCGATTTTGATAACTCCTTCATTCTCGCGCGCGAGGATGAAGGAGTATGTTGTAATCGCCGATGGCCAGAATGACTCGAAGCCATGCAAACCAAAGAGGTCACAACTATTCGGCTCCGATGCGGCGTTGTCTGTTACCCAGTCTCTCAGCGTCGTGGTCGATCCAACGTTCGGCAGTTGCTGTAGAGAGTCAAATATGCGAATCCCAATCCCCGTCGCTGCCGCGTCAAGCCCTCCACCAATGTCTGCGCGGTGGAAGTACACGCCCTTGGTGTCAGTTGCTTCGACAGGCGTCCAATCAGGCGGGTAAACAGTGGACACCCCCATCGTGTCGCTTGAATAGGTAAGCCAGCCTGAAGTGTCAGCATTGACGTTTGTGTTCTGAGCGAGCGTATTCGAATTGCTGAGGTTAGCGTTGTTCGCGTTCCCCTGATCCGAGGACACGACATAGAACACGCCGCCGGCCAGGGCGAGCACGACGACAACGAGGACGATCCAGACGACGGGTGATGTCGCCTTCGAGGAGGGGGTTCCGGACTGGTCCATAGGGATGATGATTTGGCTGGTAGAGAGAGGGCGCTGCCCCTGGCAGCGTTCTGCGTCTTTATCTATTGCGTAAAGGTCAGTGACGACACGACTGCGTCATAGACTGGCTTGGTTTGCCCATCACTGGTCCGTGTCCCACCACTGTATATCGTGAGAAAGTTACCAGCGCGATATACGTAGGTCACGTGTATGAGAACATCACCCGATGGCCACTGAATGGTCTCCGTTAGCGAAGGCACCCCATCGACGACGTCGTTGGCGAAGCCACTACTCGTGGCACCATCTGTTCGGTAGTATGGGAGCTCCTGAACGCAGGTTGCTAGTGAGTTGCATACGTCTGACCCCGGGGATGCGATCTTGAGCCGCACGGAGAGCGTTGGATCCCCGAATCCGATCTCCGCCGTAGTGGGACTAGGGTCGGTCGCGATTGGTGAGTCGACGAGCGTCCATTCCTCCGGATAACGGAAGCTGTAATTGTAAGCGGTGTTGCTGTAGGTTTTCCACGTGGCAGTGTCCAGGCCAGTGTTCGCATTCGTCGGTGAGCTATTCACGATGCTCGTATTGGAGTTACTATTCGCTACATTTGCAGTATCATTGTCCCGGGAAACCACAAACAATACACCACCCGCCACCGCGAGCACGACGACAACGAGGACGATCCAGACGACGGGTGACGTCGCGTTCGAGGAGGGGGTTCTGGACTGGTCCATACGTACAGTGGTTAGAGAAATAGACGCGGGGGCGCTGACACTTGCAGAGTACTCTTAGAAAGAACTACGTCAATGACGGCCGAGTCGTCGCTCCCCACTCCCTACAAAACGCCGGCCACTGGACCCGGTGCGGATGTTCGGAGAACCAGACCTTCCAACCCTCTAAAGTTCGACGAGCGTCGCGTTGGGTGCACCATCAAAACGCACTAGGAAATGCAGCCTCGGCGGATCAGCTGAGACCTTTTTGCGTAGCGAACCTGCGCCTCTTTCATCTTCTCTCGTCGCTTCCGACGAGATTTTTCCTACGAAAAATCCGCCAGCAGTTCACCGCACCCATCCCGATAAGAAGGCTCCCGATCAGCACATTCGACGTTGAAGCGGCTATGCGATCCGTATACTCTAAGACCCAAGGCCCGACAACGAGCCAGACTCCCAGGGCGATTTTTGCAAGCTGAAGAAAGAGTCGCATACCTCTATAGTGTACCAAGAGACCGGGCGAGGGGCCAAGATCCTCGCTTTTTTGCTACACTATCATTATGATCCTCCCGACTACGCCGATCGATTCCTTTCGCGGCGTTGGCCCAAAAATCAGCTCTGCGCTCCTCCGCCTTGGGATACGGTCCGCCGGCGACCTTCTCGCGCATCTCCCCTTCCGCTACGAGGATTTTCGATCGAGTCTCCCGATCGCCCGGCTTCAGGCCAAGGAAACGGTAACCGTCCGCGGAACCCTTGAACTCATCGGGAGCCGGCGGAGTTTTCGCCGCAGGCTCACGATCACGGAAGGCGTTGTTCGAGATCAGACCGGCCGGCTTCATCTCCTCTGGTTCAACCAAGCCTACCTCGCGAAAAGCCTGAAGCCTGGACAGCTTCTCGTCGTGAGCGGAAAAACCGAGTGGCGCCAGGGCCGCCTCCAAATGACGAATCCGCACGTCGAACGCCTGCTCGCGGAGCAAACGCACGCCGGACGGCTCATTCCGATCTATCCGACGACCGAAGGGGTCAGTCCAAAATTTCTCCGTTCGCTCGTCCGTCGGATTCTTCCGCTGACCGAAACGCTGATCGATCCCCTCCCTGATCCGATTCGACAACGGGAAAAACTCCTGCCTCTTGGACGCGCCTACGCCCGGCTGCATTTTCCCGAAAAACCGAGCGATGTTCGCCAAGCACAACAGCGGCTGCACTTTGATACGCTGCTTCGGCTCCAGCTCGAAAGCGTGCGGGCGCGTAAGATTCGCCAGCTGTTTCCGGCTCCGGTCCTCACCTTTCAAGAGTCGCGAACGCGGTCGTTTGTGCAATCCCTTCCGTGGCGGCTCACCCCAAGCCAAAAGAAGGCCGCCTGGGCTATTCTCCGCGACCTCGAGCGCCCCCACCCGATGAATCGCCTTCTCCAGGGCGATGTCGGCTCGGGGAAAACGGTGGTCGCGGCCCTGGCGATGCTCACCGCCGCCTGGAACGGATACCAGTCAGCGCTCCTCGCTCCTACTGAACTTCTCGCTGAACAGCATTACCGAACCCTCCAACAGTTTTTCAACGGCTTGTTTCCCCTGGCGCTCCTGACCGGAGGGCACGCTCGCCGCTCAGACCGAAAAACCGCAACGAAAACCGGGCTCCATCTCGCGCTGCGCCGCGGCCAGCTTCCGATTGTAGTCGGCACCCACGCGCTGCTCGAGTCTACGGTCCGCTATCAGCGACTCGGCCTCGCGGTCATCGACGAGCAGCACCGCTTCGGCGTTGCCCAGCGCCAGCGCTTCCGCGAGCAAGCCTCGCTCGAAGGCGAACGCTTCCCCCACTTCCTTTCCATGACCGCAACGCCGATTCCCCGGACCCTCGCGCTCACCCTCTACAGCGACCTCGACCTCTCTTCGCTCACCGAGCTTCCGAACAACCGGAAACCGATTCTCACGAGTTTCGTCGCCGGAGAGCGAAAAGCCTTGGACGCCAGAATTGAACAGGAGCTAAAGGCTGGCCACCAAGTCTTCGTGGTAACGCCGCTCATCGAAGAATCTGACGCGCTCGGCGTCCGCGCGGCCACGGCAACGCACGCCGAGTTTCAAACGAAGCGCTTTCCGAAGCAGCGCATCGGACTCCTTCACGGCCGCCTCTCCACCCGCGCAAAAGAGCTCGTGATGAAAAAATTCCTGAACGGAGAAACGGATATCCTCGTCACGACCGCAGTCATTGAGGTCGGTATCGACGTTCCGAACGCAACGGTCATCGTCATCGAAAACGCCGAGCGCTTCGGCTATGCCCAGCTCCACCAATTCCGCGGGCGCGTCGGCCGCGGCCCGGACCAATCCTACTGCTTCCTGACAACCGACCAAAAGCAAGGCTCGGCCGCTGACCGCCTCAAGGCTTTTACCCGGCTTAAGGACGGATTTCAAGTCGCTGAAGCGGACTTCGCCCAGCGCGGACCCGGCGAGCTCCGGGGCGGCCGGCAATCCGGTCCGGCGGATATGAGCATGGATGCCCTCAAAGACCTTGAGCTCATTACCCGAACCCGAAGCGTCGCCGAAGAGCTCCTTCGTGAAGACCCGACCCTTGAACGCTTCCCAGGCATCGCCCGAAGCGAGGGCGACCGGAGCGTGCATTGGGAATAAACCCTCGTTTGCAGGATCCTAGAAAAAGTGGAATGCTGAACGAGTCCGGAACATAAGGTTCGTATAATAACGAGTTGTCAGACATACATCTTATCTTTTTGAGATCATTTCCAAGAACGAAAATATGTCATACATAGAGCATGAAAACCACTAACCACATTTTAAAGTACGCCCTTCTCACATTCGCAATCTTTGTAATTTTTATTGGCGCTTATTACGTTGGATACGTTAAGGATGTCTTTGGGGCGTTTGATGTTTCAATTGATGCAAAGATTGAAGCGTGGAGTGAGTACAAACCGACTGACAAAACTCTCGGAGAGGGTGAGTGCCAAGATAAGCAATTTGGCACAATACTCGAAACAATCAATACTCGGCCGAGGACCGCCATGGCTCTAGACAATGGACTAATATTGATTGCTACAGATAATCCATTGCATTGGAGAAATTCCGAGTTTCGCGATTATTATTACTTCCCCCTATCCAGGTGTAGGACAAGCGAGGGTTTCATCCCTGTGCGGGCGTATCCGGATAAGCTGCTCTGGAAAAATGGTTGTACATGGCAGACGGCGCTGATTGGCTGCGAGAGAACAGAGCAAGCGCTCCAGCGTTGGGAAAGCGAATACGCCAAGTCATCCAGTCGCGAATTCAACGAAGCTGGTCTGCGTTTTCGTATCCCTGAGCATATATTTAGTTCTCAGGTAGCGTATCGGAATGAAAACGTATATAGGTTCATATTTTACACCGAAGGCCCCATGGTTACGGACACCTCTAAAATTAAGCTGTCCATCCCGCTTGATACATCCCTGCAATTGGACAATGACCCCACATCCGACATTCCAGATAATGCTGTAAAATCAATGATGAATTGGGGAACGCTCCAAGGTGACAGGTACGTCTATCGTCATCAGATGGAGAAAACCGAAACGACTAATGGATGGCAAGGAACGATTACAAAGGAGATCTACCCACTTTCGACATCCGGCCAATATTTAATTCTCCAATATGACCACAGCATTCATGATGACACGCTGGAAACATTATGGAATGGCATTCATACGAACGCGAAAATGATTTTTGACAACAATCTTTCAGCTTACCAAGCATACACATACGCAAACGTTAAAAAATCTCCCGCGACGCGGGATTGATCCTGCGGAAAACCTCAATCAAGCTTACCCGAGCTTTTTCACGTAGCCATTTTTTGAATCCACGCTCACGCGGTCGCCGGTTTTGAGAATCTGTGTCGCGTATTTTGTTCCGACAATACAGGGCAGGCCCAGCTCGCGTGAAACAATAGCCGCATGCGAGGTAATCCCTCCTTCGTCGGTAATAACCGCACGGGCGCGCCGCATCGCAACAACATACTCGGGAGCGGTCATGCTCGCGACCAGGATAGCCCCGCGCGGGAAACGCGCGAGGTCAGCGTGCGTTCGGATGAGAAAAGCTGTTCCGACAACCTTGGACGCGCCTCCGTGGGCAACAATACCCTGAAGTTGCCTCATCGAATGAGCAGGTGAAAGACGCCAATAGCGCTGATCGAGCTCTTTTGCCTCCTTGCCGTGAATAATACGGCATCCTTGCCCATTCATAAGAACTCCAAACCGCTCTCGTGTTCGGCTCTGCAACTGTCGGCGAAGTGATTGACTCAACTTAACCTCAACTTCTTCAGACAGGGCGTTCTTGAGTAAGGATAGTGGAAAACGATTCCTCCGAGCAATTTCTCGAGCGAGTCGATCAACTGAAGAAAGATATCGGAAGATCTCCCCTTTCCGTTCATCTTGCCAAGCAATCGCGAAGCGCAACCCTTCAGCAAGGGTAGTAATCGTCGGGGCTTTTCCGAGGGCGCGAAGAGTACGAGTCCGTTGCCTTCGGATATTTTCTGTGTGCGATTCTAAGGTTCTCAACGCGTGACGCCAGTCCGACCGATGCGCCCGGAAGCGCTGAGAGAAATAGGACAAAGAGGTCTGTCCCGCGCCGGCGTAGGAATTTCGTATCCAATGAAATTCTTTTGCATGTTTTCGGAGCTGTTCGTGTCGCTCTTTTGATGGAAGGCGATAGATGGAAAGAAGCGCACGCTCTTCCTCTTGATAGAAGGAAAGCTGCTCAGGCGCAGACAAGGTCGCTCTCGCTTTTTGCATCTGCACATGACGAAGGTTACATCGAGACAGCTCTTGAGTTAAGACCGGCGCTGCTCCGTACGCGGCTAATTCGGGCAAAATTCCAATTCGCCAAAATGCGTCAGTCAAGTGATGAATCTTGTTCCATGCCAAGCGAAGTTCAGAATCCGGCCATTGATGCATCGGGGCGCTCGATAGCTCGCGCGGATAACTGCGTAGCTGTGTCACAATCTTCTTCCACGTCAGATACGCGGCTTGACTTTTTCTTGGTGAAAGAAAAAAACGTCGAAAGACCTGATACCCTCGCGATTCAAGCTCCTGACTGTCCGTTAAAAACAAAACCAGAGGACCGCGGAACAGTAACACTGTTTCAGGCCATGGGGCCGGGTAATACGTTGGATGGGGACGAAAAATCGATCGCCACTGATTAACCCAAAGCAAACCGACGGGAATTGGGCCCCAACGAAAATCAAGAGACTGGCTTTTCATCCTTTTCCGAGCGCGGCTTTTAAGCCCTCTCGAAGGGTTTTCACACGAACAAGCTCAAGCTTATCGCTCGTTGCTTTGCTGCCTGCGCTGACAATCAGGCGGGTAAATCCGAGCTTCGCAACCTCGGCAATCCGCCGGTCGAGGAAAGGAACGCTCCGAAGTTCGCCGCCGAGTCCGACTTCGCCGACAAAAGCCGTCCGCGCCTCGAGCGGGACGTCACGGAAGGCGGAAGCGATCGCGGCCGCGATCGCGAGATCGGCCGCCGGTTCGGTGAGCCGAAAGCCGCCAACAACGTTCACGAAGACATCCTGGTCGCCGAGCTGGTATCCGACGCGGCGGGTTAGTACCGCTAAGAGGAGCTGGAGCCGCTGGGCATCAACGCCTGTCCCGGTCCGGCGCGGGAGCCCAAAAGCCGTCGGGTTCACGAGCGCTTGGACCTCAAGCAGCCAGGCGCGTGAGCCTTCGACCGAAGCTGTCACAACCGATCCGCTCCCAACCTGACGCTCCGCTAAAAACAGCTGGGACGGATTCGGGACCTCGACGAGCCCGCGGCCCTCCATGGCGAAGACGCCGATTTCATTCGTTGAGCCGAAACGGTTTTTCGCCGCGCGGAGAAGACGGTACTGATGCTGATGATCGCCCTCAAGATAGAGCACGGTATCGACCAAATGCTCGAGCGTTTTCGGCCCGGCGACCTGGCCCTCTTTCGTCACGTGCCCGATCACGATGACCGAGCAGGATCCCTTCTTCGCGAACTCGAGCAAGGCGTTCGTGACGGTCCGAACCTGGGCAATTGTTCCGGCTTCCGCGGGCAGCTGGGCTGAGGTCGCCGTTTGGATCGAGTCAACGATCAGGAGAGCCGGCGCCTCTTTCCGGGCGGTCGCAATCATCGTCTCAACGTCTGTCGCTCCGAGGTAGGCTAAACCTTCGGCCGGAAGGCCTAATCGATCAAGGCGAAGCTTTATCTGCTCGCCGGACTCCTCGCCCGAAACGTACAAACAGCTTTTTCCCTGTTTCACGAGTCCGGCCGCCAGCTCAAGGACGAGGGTGGATTTTCCTATCCCCGGTTCTCCGCCGAGGAGCAGGAGCGAGCCCGGGACGATTCCGCCGCCTAAGACATGGTCAAGTTCCGGCATCCCGGTCGAGAGGCGAGGAATCCGCTTTCCTTCGATCGTCGAAAACGGCGTGGCGGTCCCGGGCTTGCCTTGGGCCTGGCGCGCCGCTGATCCGGCCTTCAACTCAAGGGTGCCCCACGCCGAACACTCCGGGCAGCGGCCCTGCCAGGTCGGGAACTGACTATCGCAATTTGCACACAGGTAGAGGGGTTTTGAGCTTGGCATAGTCCAACTATACCCTATCCCCCGCCTCCCCGGCTACCCCGGAGGAAGCTACGACCCGACTGTTTTCTTAATCCGAATATTATCGATAAAGGCGCCGTTGGGCCTGACGTTTGGACTGTTCGTGCCGTCGGTTAAAAACTCAAAGCCGACCCAGACCTGCGGCTTCCCGGCTGCGGAAGGAATTTCTAAGACTTCATCGCGATGCCAGGTGTCCCCGAAATCCCCGCTTTGCTTAAACGAATCCACGCTCGAAAACCCGTGACCAGTTAATGAGTAGCCGACGTACAAGTAGTCGTACTGACGCGCTTCCGAGCGGAGCCACCAGTCAAAAACCACCTCGGCTGAACTCGCGTCAGAAAAATCAAAAGGGCCGGCAACCATCCAGGCGACTAAGTTATTCGGATAAGAATCTGTACAGGCGCTATATCCGTCTCGGTTGAATCTTGCCCCGGCCACCCAGCCCGACCCTTGGCCTGAGGACGGCCGGCACATATCGTCGTCCCAGGTGTATCCAGTATAATTATAGCGAATGTCCCAGGCACAGGCCGGGGTGCTTGTTGGAAAATTTCCCTCAAAGTCTTCAGTACAGACAATCTCTTCCGTTGGGCCGGAAAGACAAGACGGGTCATCTGCGCAATCCGTGTCCGCGCAATCAACCTGGCCGTCGCCATCGTTATCTTCGCCATCAGTGCATATCTCCGAAGATGCTGGCACACAGGCATCCGTATCAGCACAATTCGCATCATCGCAGTCGGTCTCCCCGTTCTGATCGTTATCAATGCCGTCGCTGCAGTCAGTTTCAATCTGGTGAGCGATTTCATCGCCCCCGCTCGCGAATCCCCACTTCCGAACGATCTCTTTCATCCCCAACACCGCCGGGACATAGTCTCGCGTCTCTGCAAACCCAGGATTCTCTTGACACTCCCACCAGGTTTTTCCCGGACAGGAAGACGAAGAGCAGTTGGAGCCTAGGCCGCCATTATAGGCCGCAGCCACATAAGCTTCATTCGAGGTACAGTTCGTTTTCGACGGCGTACACGCAACATAGTCTCCGCTCTTCGTCCGGGCCCGACTCGGGCAGGTCGTACGAAACAACTGTTTCAAAAGGCTGACCCCGGCGCGAATATTCGCTTCGGCGTTCGCAGCGCCGCGCAAACAAACGTTTCCCGTGTTCGACGGAAGAAGCTGCATGAGTCCGCAGGCACCGGCTGGAGAAAATGCATCCGGGTTTCCGCTCGACTCAATCATCATAATCGCTTTTACAAAGTAGGGGTCAATCCCCTGCTCTTGGGCTACTGTCTGAATAAGCTCATCATAGGTCGTAACGTTTGCTTTTTTTGAAAGATCTATGGTGGTCGTAACGCGTCCAGCCGCCGGCGTACCTTTTTCGCTCGACTCGGTATTCTCTTGGATCCGGACCGTCGGCACTTTAAAAATCGAAAGGTTTTCGATCGAGACCAGGGCCGGATTAATTGTACGAAGAATCACAAAGGACGAAAGCGCCAATACAAGACCTATGAGGGCGCCATTCATCGTTGATTTTGCGCTTTCAATTTGGGAAGAATTCCCCGCGGCGGTGATCCACCGGATTCCAGCGAACATAATCATCACGGTCGCGAGGATACCGACAATCCAAATAAAGTAGACGTAGAAAGCCCGCAGATAGCGGCCGAGGAGATTGCCGTCAACCGGCTGCTTGCCCTCAAAAACACCGGGGAGTTCAACGTTCGGCTGAAAATACAATGCCGGGCTTTGATTCGTATCCGGCAGCACCTCAACCGGACACTGATCAACCGGCCCACCGGTCCAGACATACCCGGGAAGGCAAACCTCGGCTTCCATCTGGCCTACTGGCCAGTTTGTTAGTCCGCAGCTCTCAGTTCCAAAAAATGTCTGGCAACAACACAACTCCTCCGCCTGGACCTGAACGGGAGCGACGGCCATAAACGTGAGAAAAACCCCGACAAGCACCACCAAGCCGAAATACACATTCTTTGTGAGCATTATATTAGTCCGTTTTCGGGAGCTCAAAACGCTCATCATGACGACAGGAGTGAAGACAGAAGCGCATCCATAGTTGAAAACGTCGGTACTTCAGTTAACACGTAGGAACCGACAAAAATCGTCGGCGTGCTTCGGATACTAAACTGGGCCGCTTCAGCAAGATTTTCGTCTACCAAATTTGCCGTAGCTTCGCTATTCAAACACGTCGCAAAGCGGTTTTGATCGAGCTGTAATTCCTGAGCAATCGCGAGGTAGCGCTCTGAGCCGAGGGTATCAAGGCTTGCATAGAGAGCGTCATGGTATTCCCAAAACTTAAACTGCTGCTGAGCGCAACGAGCAGCAATTGCCGCGCCTCGGGCTTTCGGGTGAACAGATTGAAGCGGACTATCCTTCCAGACTAAACGAATTGCCGTCCCATACTTAGCGGATAGCTGCTGGTAGATCGACGACCATTCGCGGCAATATTCGCACTGAAAATCGCCGAATTCTACGATCGTCACTTTCGCGTTCGCTCCGCCAAGAACAGGATCACTCACTTTCGGTACGGGAGCCTTTCCAGAAATATTCGGGGCTGTTGGGATTGAAAATACCCACCAACCAAAGGCAATAAGTAGAACGGCGCCAAGTCCGAGAAGCCAGCGAATTGATGACGAAGACTGTTGCGGCATAGATCAACGAAGTTGAAGTGTTCGAATGCGTCCGTCGGCATCTGTAAAATACAAGAGGTCCTCGGTTCCGGAAACGCGAACGCTACGAACTGCATACTGCGCAGTTCCGCTTGCATCGGTCGGAAATGCAATGCGCGCCTGAGAGCCTGTTGCGAGATCAATCTTCACAAACTCAAAAGGAAGAGTATCAGCGAGCTCTGGATAGAGCCCGGCTCCCTGGCTGAGCCCGATCGGGACTGCGCAATATACACTTGACCCTGAAGCGCCAAAAGCGCAGCGGTCAGCCCAGGTCCGAACGCCGAGACGGAGGTTGCTGTCACCGATTGAATCCCCGCTTGCTTGAACAACATAGAGTTCCGGGTTGTAGGCGGTCGAGGAACTATAGACGCTATAGAGCATCCGGACGCCGGTTCGATCCCACTGCCCGACAAAGCCCCGCCCTTCGGTTTCAATGGTTTTAAAATTTTCCCCATTCATCCCGAGCGGGACGACCTGCTGCCGTTCGCCGTCAAGGGATTCTTGATAGGTAGCGAGTATTTGGCCATCGGGCGACCAGTTGACTTTCACCTGATTGGCTTTTGACCCGAGCGGCTCGATTGTTTGCGCCTGTGTCCCGTCAGCATTAATGACCGCCAGCCAATTATCGTTTTGCGAGGGGCCAATAAACTTTGCGGCTAATTTCGAAGAGTCTGGAGAAAAGGAAAACTCTTCGAGTTCCGAGGGAAGTGTTACCTGCTTTTTCTGCAGAAAGTCATAAACAACATTCGACCCATCGGCGAAGGTCAGCACGGCCTTCTCTCGTCCAGTCGACCACGAAACGTCAGTAACCCCTTTAAAGACCTGGTCGTTCAAAGCGCGTTTTTCTGTTCCGCTTTCATTCGTCTGATAAAACTTTCCGCTCACCGGATCGTAAAAAATGAGATCGCTCCCATTACCAGCGAGGGTTACAAATGACGTGCTCGTATCAATGAGCGGTTTTACGATCGTCTTTCCGCCGTTCGCAACAGAAGACGGCGCATCGCTCGACCCAGGAATCGGCAGGCCTGAGGTGTTTGAATTTCCAGAAACACCCCGATTCACATTTCCGTTCACATTCGGAAGCTGCCCGTTGGATAGGCTCCCGTTATCATTAGGCGCCGATGGTGAAGATGAGGCGAAGAACGCGATATAAAGCAGGAAGCCGAGAAGGGCTGCTCCAAAAAAGAAAAGGATGAAGGGAAGAATTCGGCGCCAAGGAATAGAAGAAATTGTCATAATCCTATAACTCAGTTAAAGCACAATCATCAGCAGCAATGGTTACGCTTCGCTGACCGGGTTGCCCCACTCGAACTGGAACAGTAAACTCCCGTGACTCGCAATCCCCCTCGCCGCTCTTAATAAGCTTTAAATAAAACTGCCCTAGAGTCACATCCTCTCCCCCAGAATCGAGCGTAAATTGCGTACCGTCAACAAAAGGCCCGGATGGCTCAAACTCATCAAGTAACCCACGAGTATTTCCAAAATTAGCAGCGAACGACCAGAGCTGTACTTTCTGAACGTTCACGTCAGCTGGGTTCAAGAGTGTCCCAGAAATGACGACGGGGGCTTCGTAATAGCCGCACGTATATCCTATCGCGTCGCAGGAAAGAAAGGGGTCATTAGGACCTTTACAAGTTAAACAAGTCTTTCCCGCTTCTGCACAATATTGACTCATACAGATAACTTTGGCGCTAGAGAGTTTATCCTCATATTGAAAAACCTCTCCACATTTCACTCCAGCTTTTGTCGCGAGTTCCTGATAATCAACACCCTTGATTACTTTACAGTAATCTCCGGTATAAATCGGGGTAACACCTTCAACAAATGGTACCCGCAGACGCACCAACTCAGGATTAATCGCCTGAAGAATAACGTAAGAGGTTAAGGTGAGCACGAGGCCAATGACCGCGCCATTCATGGTCGTTTTGGCGTTTTGGATCTGCGAAGTGTTTCCGGCCGCGGTGATCCAACGAATTCCGGCGAACATTATCATCACCGTCGCTAAGATCCCAACAATCCAAACGAAATACACATAAAAGGCCCGAAGGTAGGTCGAAAGCTCGTTCCCCGGTTCGGAGATCACCAGGTGGTAAGTCCGAATCCCTCCCTCGTCTGTCTTACAACGGACAGCATCGGTTAGGCCCGGTAATGGCACGTTCAATTGAACTCGCCCGTTAAGCTGGAGGAGTACTTCAGCGCTTCCGCAATCCTTCACTGTTTCTTGCGCGAAAGTCCGAAGTGGCGCGAGACTCAACACCAACAGCGCTATGATTGGAAAAAGTATTCGTATGGAAGCTCGCCGAATCTTCATGATGACGGGAAAAAGAGATCGTGAAGTTTTTGAAGAAAGACGTCTTTTGCTAACTCGGCCTTAGACATTGTAAGTAGCTGGTAGAGCAGGGTGATAATCGCGATCCAAATGAAGGTCAGGACAAGAAAGAAAAACCCTTTCGCAAGTCGCACAACTAACTCGCTCATCTCGGCCCGGGGGACAAGCGGGACCTGCACCCCCATAAACGACAGTTGAAAAAAGCTACCGAGAAGATTACCGAAAATAATGCGAATAGTTGTCAGGAGAACGGGAAACACGGACAATAGAGGAACCCAGAACAGAGGGAGAGCAAAATCTTCAAGGGCTTCGTGGGCCATCCGCCAGAGATTTCGATACGTCTCAAGCGCAACGAGTTCAATGGCTTCCTGCGATTCCGCTTGGAGGGCCCTTTCGCGACCGTTTGCCCGTTCAGTAGCCATCCCCTGGCGCGCCTTGGCGAGAGCCCCGCGCAAGCCGCTAGCGCCGGCTTGATCCGAAGCCTTTGTTGCTGATCCGGCTTCTGGTCGAACCGGCAATGAAGACTCGGCCCCGCGCGCTCCCTGACCGGGTTTTTTTACCGAATCAGGCTGACTTCCGACGGATGCAGGGCTTTGCCCAGCCCCTGTCCGCACGCCGGATGTTTGAGGACGCCCGCGTTCAGACGAAGTGCTCTCCGTACCCGCTTCGCGAGCCTGTGCGCGCCGAGTCTCTCGAAGTGCACGAGCCTGCCCACGCTCCCCATTTTCGGAATCTGCACCATCGACCGCTTCCTCTTCGCCTCTGTTGGGATTCTCAAGGGGCGTATCCACGGGTTGCGGTATTTCCGGAGAGCGGAATTGTCGACTTCGAAGGCCTTGTCGAGGCGTTTGATCACGGCGCTCCGTTCTCAAGCGGCGCGCGAGCACGTCTGATGTTGGCGACTCAGCCGCCATTCGAAGTTGGCTGAATACGCGATGGACTCCAAGCTGCGCTATTAATGAGCCACTGATCGTTTTCACGAACTACAATGAGCGTGAGGGTTTCGTAATACTCAACAGTACCAGTCACTCGATCTTCGGTCCGACTCAGGGTGAATGCAATTTCTGCGCGACTCCCGTCGTTGGCCCAGTCTACGACTGACGATGAAAGGACTCGACTCACGACAGACCGAAGGGTTTCGGGCGCCTCTTCTGACTCATGATTTGAACTCAAGGAAGAACCAAGCGATGCCGTCGTAAAGCCTTGAAGGCTTTCAAGGCTAGCCGCGACCGTTGTTGGTTCCCAGCTCCCATACCGTTCCGCGAAGGCTCGACCGCGCGCGACGGCGTTCCCGCGCTCAGTAGCGTCAGCCGGGGTGGTGTTTGTTGTGTTCGTATTCGAATCAAGAGGAACATTCACGTTCTCATTATTCACATTTTGATTCGAGTCAGTTTTCCATTTATTCCAGACAAGAAGCCCGACCGCTATGAGAGTCAGGATGATTGCGAGAATAATGACGATCAGAAAAAGTCGGCGCATAGGTGAAGTAAAATTAACCTAATCCTTCGCTTTGGCTTAAGGAACGAGTCGTCGCAAGCGGTTCTTCTCCAACCGGGGCGCGCGAAGCGGAATCGAAATCCGTTGAACCGGTCTCGTACGCCTCATTAAACTCCTCCTTTGCTTGTTCAATCTCAAGCAGCTGTCGAGGATCAGAGGTGATAATCTGGTCTTCCGTGTAGCTCGCGACTACCTTAATTGCCGCGTGCTTTGCCCCGGCGAAGAAAATCCCCTCGCCAACATTACACTCGAGTAAGAGATATTTTTCCCCTTGGGTCAGGAGGAAGGTTTTCTGAACAATGTCGATCCCGGACGTCGACTGCTTCATCAGGAGCTGGAGCGCGGAGTTATTCACGATCGCCTGACCGTAGGGCGAGCGTAAGAAATCATTCACATCCTGAGTGATCGTTGTGACGCCGAGATAATACTTTCGGCAACGCT
>CAZWTD010000015.1:0-15326 GCA_964637345.1 uncultured Gammaproteobacteria bacterium | reverse complement strand
TCTTCGTGTTGCATGAGCCACCAGGCTTCGTCAATCACGAGAATGCGCCGCTTCAACTGAGATCGAACGATGTTCCAAATATAGGTGACGATCGTTGAAATTCCGATCGGACGCAACTCGTCTTCAAGGTCGCGAACCGAGAAAACGACAAGCTGATTACTCAGCTCGATATTTGTCGGGCTATTGAAGAGACCGGAGAAGGTTCCTTCCGTAAACTTCTTCAAGCGCTGGACGAGATCTTCCGAGCCGACCATGCCCGCCAACACTTCCTCAAGGTCGCGCATGAGCGGCGGATCGATATTCTTCAAGTCGCTATCGGGGGTAATATCTTTCTTTGCGTAGGTTTCGAGGAGGGCCCGGTCGATGAGCGAGTCCTCTTCGTGATTCAGCTCGCCGAGCATGAGCCGTAGAAGCGACTTAAGGGTAATGACGGCTGACCGAATGATATCTGCCGGTTTTTCGTCGGAATGCACCGGACGCGGCAAATCAAAGGGATTGATTTTCGATTCGGCGTTGAGTGAAATATTGATGTAGGTCCCACCGACCGCGTCCGAGAGGTGTTTATATTCCATTTCGGGATCAATGACGATGACGTCCGTCCCGAGCATTAAACTCCGAAGAATTTCTAGCTTTATCGCGTAGCTCTTCCCGGCGCCGGCGGTCGCGAACACGACGAAGTTCGCGTTTTGAAGACTAAAACGGTCGAAGAGAATCAAGGAATTATTGTGGCGATTGATGCCGTACAGAATCCCGTTATCCGATGTCAGGTCGGAGGAAATAAAGGGGAATGACGAGGCGATCGGCGACGAACTCATGTTGTAGGTCACCTGAAGCTCATCGTTCCCGAGCGGAATCGTCGAATTAAAGCCTTGTTCGGATTGGAAAAAGGCTCGTTTCGTATAAATCAGCCGGCCCCCGAACATTGACTCGATTTTCTCGGTAATCAAATCGAGCATATCCTTTCGATCCGAGTAGAGCGTTACGTAGAGCGCAAACTGGAAAAACTTCTCCGTCCCCTGGGTCAGATCATCCCGAAGCTTCTCAATGTCCCGAAGCGCGGTCTCTCGGACCGGATCGCGGGGAGCGCCCTTCTCAGCATCGGCGATAATTTGCGCTTCAAGAACCCCGACTTTATTTCGAAGCTGTTTAAGGATCACTGCCGACTCGATTGGGTAAAAGAACATTCCGATATCGAGCGGGATATTGAAATTGATCACCGGAGCAAACCACCCGACGGAAATGTAGCGAGGGTAGGAGACAACAAAAAGCGTTCGGACGAACTGACTCCCGAGTCGAAGGGAATCCGCCTCAACCTTCATAGCCGCCGGAGCGATCAAGTCGCGAACAGTCACCACGCCGGCGCGGTAGACGCGTTCGGCTTCAAGCAATTCCCGCTCCTGCTCGACGCGCTGGCGCTCCTGTGCGGTCTTTTCTTTTTCCGTTGGCGCTTTCGCTGGCGATGGAGGAATCGATCGGCCAGAGGCTTTCAATAAATCAATGTCAGGCATTTGCCCCTCCTTCAACATTCACTTTCGAGAGATCGGCGAATTTCTGTTGGCCGACCGACTCCGCATTATAGGTATTGTAATACAGCTCGATCAAACTCTGGGTATCGAGCATAACCGCTTTAAGACCGCAGGCGCTTAATCCATCAATCACGTAATCGACGCGGCGAAGGAGTTGCTCGCGATAGAGGAGGAACTGCTGTTGCTTGAGGTGAATGACCGTCGTCGGGGAAATTGTCTCTAGTATGCGCGTAAAAAACCGCTTCGGCTTATCCGAGTGGGGCATAAAGGGAACGACAACATAGAAGCGTTTCGACATAAGATCGGCGATTTGGACAAGCTCGCCAATATACTCGCGGTATTCTCGAGTCTGCATCCGAAGAAGTTCGCTGCGCTGATTCTGCTCGCTCTGTTTCAAGCGATCAAGATAGTCGTCGATATTCAGACGCCGGGACTGGATGACGATTTGGACGGAGAAATCGAGAGAGTTTAAGAATTGCGTATAACTTGCGATGACGGCATTTTGTTCATCTTCCGATTTCAGAGCGAAATTAATTGACGACACGAGGAGGACGGCTCGGATCGTTCCATCTTTCAAAACGACAATATCATCCTTGAGTTCAAGAATGTCGAGATAACGCTGGGTCGGGGTCACGGATCGGTTGTTGGTCGCAGGCGCAGCCATATTAGGACTCTGATGAACGATCAAGGCGAATGGTCGGCTCAATCTCATCGCTCGAGGCGCGAAATGCACCGCCGGTATCGACAACAAGCGTCAGCACAGCGAGCTTCGACGCGGTCAGCGTTTTCCGAGCGGGCGCAACAGTCGTCGGGGTAACAGCCGGAACCTTTTGTTGGCGCAATTCGCCGGATGTAAGTTCTTTGCTCCAAATACGCAACCGCGGCTCTTTCAAGGACGACAGGAAATTGATGAGGAAATAGTGAAATGGCCTACCATTCACTTTAATAAAGGCAAACACGAGCGTACAAGCGCCGAGAAAGAGCGCATTCGCCAAAAAGAACCAAAAATTATTGTTCAACCGATAGATGAGTTCATAATTCAGAAAAATAAGCCCACCTCCGGCCAGCATTACCACAAATTGGCGAACCGAGATTGGTCCGATCACTTTGTCTTCGACGTCGATGAATTGTGGAATAACAAATTGCATACGCTAGAATCGAAGCTGACGATTCAGATCCACGATCGCGTGGAATTCAGCTGCGGACAGGAAGGGCTGGCCGGCTGACTGGCGGGTTTGCACGATATCGCCGATGTCTTTCCCTTGTTCAAGGCTTTCGCGGCTCATATCGAGATACAGGGAGTGCACCGGACTTGATCGCCAGGCGCGAACCCCTTCAATACGACGACTAAAGGACTCCTGACCTAAGAGCACAATTTTTTCGTAGACTTTTCGTACCGATGAAGAGGCTTCTCCTCCGCCCCACTGACGAAAATCATCAAGACTGCACTGGCCTAACTCTTCAATCGGCCCAACGAGGCGCTTCGGGACCTCCGGGCGTCGAATATCGCTCACGACCGGCCGCGGACCGGGAGCGCTTTGACGAATCACCATCGGTCGTTTCGGTTGGGGTGGGATGACTGGAGCAACCGGGGCGGGACGCGGCGGAGGCGGCGGAATTGTCTCAGGCACTTTCGGAGGTGTCGGCGCTTCAGGGGCTGGAGTAACGAGCTTTGGGCGAACTGCCGGAAGCGTATCTCGAAGCTGGGCCGCTGCCTCTTCAAGCGCGGCTACAAGAGTAGTCGCCAGTCCGGATTCCAGGCCTAGGCCTCCGATCTTCGGAGGACGAACAAAAAGTTCCTGAACTTCCCTTGAACTACGAATCTCTTTGAGCCGAGAACTCGCGATCGTCTCAAAACGCTTCGCTAAAACATCATCATCAAAACGTAGCTTGGCTCGTTCACGAATGTCTGCGATAACTGCTGAAAAATCGTGAGTTTCTCCCAGTTGAAACTGCGATAAGCGATCATGGTGTCGGCGAATCTCCTCTTCATCGTCCGGAGTATCGTACACCACGGGAACCGGACGCTCTGATGACGTTTGCTGAAGATTCGACTGCTGTTTCCGAATGCTCGGCGGAGCTGGACGCTGCGTAATCTCATCCGGTACGTCGACGAGGCCATCGTCACTTGCATATTGAAACTTTCCAGCTTCAGTCCGAATGAGAACCGGCTCGGAAACAGCTTCAGAGCTTGTCCGAGAGGAACCGCCCCCATCAACGAGGGCGCTCAAAGCCGCTACAAGCGGCTGGAATCTCGCTTGAAGTGCTTGATCTGACGAGCCAGCGAGCTGGCGCTCAAGATGATGCAGAAGAATTGCCGCTTCGATGGCATTCTGCTCAGATTGCACACGCCGAAGCTCCCCTTCAAGCGACGCTAAGGTTGCGGGGTTTGCAATTGTAGTCGAATTTACCGTTGACAGATCAAGCATCGCCTCGTGGGTTGTTGTTTGGGTTCGCCCCTATCGTCTTTCTTCGAAATACCTCGAATGAGTACCAAGAAGAACGCTGAAAATATACCACATTCCCTCTCATCTCGCAACACATTCACTCCGGGCGAGAGTACCAATATAACGAAGCGGGATACTAGGTCAAAAGTCCCCGAATTCGATCAGCTTCCCGCTCGACCGTTGACCCCTCATATTCACCCGAATGCGCATGATTCCCTGCGTAACTCGGCTGCTTTTGGTCAAGATGAAGATTCACGACCGTTCCGGATCCTCGCGACTGAAGATACACATGAAAACGCGGATATACGAAGGATCCAAGTCGGCGATACAGGCTCGGCTCCTTTGGGTTTTGATGACGGTCCGGGCTGTAGCCACAGCGACGAACGAGGTTGAACGCCTCGTGGACGGAAAGCGATGGGAAGGCAATCTGCATGCGAAAAATTAGCGCTCGGCGCTGCGATTGCTTAATATCCCTTCCGGACTACACATTGTCGGCATCCAAACAAACTGGTCGCTCGGCAAATCAAAGAACACAAAGGTTCTTTCTTGTCCAATCTTCGATTCCGGAACAATACTTGCGAGATGGACCATCAAGCGCGCAGACAAGCCGGTCTCTCCAGTCGTTCGAAAGAGAAATAGCCGGAGAAACTCCTTAAGAACGCTCTCTTGATTTTCGGCTCGCTGTACTGCTTGATTAGCTACATCTGCATTCAGTCGTAGCTCAGTTACCAGGGCCGGCTGAACCGTTTCGCGAACGAGCTTCAAAAAAACCGGATCGCGCATAAGCACGTCAAGTCCTTGCGTGCGCGCTACTTGAAACAATCCGGCCAGTGAACGGGTAGATTCGACTTTTGCCGTTAAGGTTTCGCGGATAAGCGTTGCGAGCTGCCCGATTGAAGACGGACCGAAGGCGGGGAGAACCTGCTCGGCTTGTTCAATACGTTGAATCATCGCCTGACCAGCCTTCAAGCGCTCCCGAACCCGTTCCAGTGGATCTATGGGCTGTGTCCTTCGAAGAACCGTAGTCCGAGCTGCGGGAGATTCAACAACGGGCTGGGCGGAAGGCATCGGTCGAACCGGAGCAGGAGGGACGTAGGGCCGAGCTTGCGGTTCGGCTGTTTTCGTCGCCGCCGCCGAGGGTTGAACATTGGAAACCGGACGAACTCGTCGCTGATCCGGCGCGGGTCGAGATTGTACCGGGGATTCACTTCCGGGTGACGCTTCCGGTCCAAAGCGTAAAATAAAGAACCACCTGAGAATTGTTCCGAGGGCTTGTCGATCCGTTTCGGAAAGCTGCTGGGCATTCCCGCTTCTCGAAAGGTAGCTGGAAATCGTTAAACTGGCTCCGCCCGGGTGGTTCAGGGAAAAACGTTCAAAGTCGCGGATCCATTCGCCAACAAGGGGCTCACTCGCTTTCCCGGTAAAGGTCGTAATAACCTGATTCCCAAGACGTTCTGTTCCAAAGCGAAGGCCCTCAGCCATCGCGTCGACCCATCGCAAAAAAGCATCAGAAGCCCCCCCATAACGCAAGAGAACGCGAGGGAACATTCTCGTTAAATCAGGTAGACCAGCGCGCGCGATCCGCTGAGCGTTTTCGCGTATCCAGCTTTGTGCCTCATTTGGATCAAGCGTCGGAAGAATCCAAAAATGGAGCATGGCCGCGACCTCGTGGAGCGCATCAGCCACTCCTTCCGACCGCAACGCAAAAGGGATAAGACGAACTCGCTCCTCGAAAAGCGAAAGAAAGTCCCCGGCCTCGCCCATTTCACTCCAATATGTAGGATCAACCGCAGAGGCGCGAAGCCGCTCAAGAATATCCCGAGACGCGAGTCGTTCTGGAGTGAGTGTCCGAAGTTCGTTGAGGGTGAGGGGTTCTGGACGGAAGTCAGCCATTTGGATTAGGCGGCTCCTGGTTTATTTGGCGGTGATTCCTCGCCCGAGCTTTTCGATTCACTTGCGCCGGGCTGGGACTCTCTTCCTTCAGCTTCAACCGTAGGCGCTTCTTTGGTTGAGCTATTAATCGCTTTTTCGATGTCGTGGAGGATCTGCTCGGAGCGCTGGAAGTAGGTCCTCTGATATTCCGGATTTGCCCCGATGAAGCCGAGAGTGTCTCGACCGGCCGCTTGCTGTTGTTTAAGAGCCTTAGCGAGTTTTTCGACATCATTGCGCGCACCGGCGTGGCTGATTTGACCGGTAACGGCGCTGAGTTGGTTTCCGACGTTATTGAGAGTGGACGTCATTTCTTTAATCGCCCGCTCGATCCCGAGCGCGTCATTCGGGAGATTCGCAGCGAAAACGGAGGCAATTTTCCGTCCGTCCATCGAATCGACCATCACATCCCGCATGGCTTGGGTCCGCTCGGATTTTTCTTCATCCGGAATCACGCGTCGCTCTTCTTTCTCAACGGATCCGTCTTCCTGTTGAAGGGTCCGCGTCTCCCATTCCTCCTGAACCTCTTCCCCGCGATCGTTTTTCACAGAGCGTGTTTCTCGCTCCCAGGCGCCACGGTCGGCTTCACCTTCTTGTTGGACGATGCGCTGGTACTCGACATCTTTATGCCGACGTTCATTATACTGTTCCGTAAACTTCTTCCGGTCTTCATCTGGCAAAACAACACCTTTCGCCGGCAAGCCAAACTGCCGTCCGTAGAAGAATCGATAGGCTTCGCGATCCCGGGCGACTGCTGCCTGGTACATTTCCTCGCGCCCCGGGATGATATCCCCAAATCTATCGAGAATCGCATCTTCATCGCGGACCATAGGCGTACCGCGAACGCCAAGCGCACGCTGAGGATAGCGCGCTGCAGTCCGCGATGCATCCCGATCTTGGAAATTCCTCGCTAGCTGGAATTTCTGTTTTCCAAGCCGCGACTGCTTTGTCGGATCAACTTGCGCGAAGAATTTGCGCTTTTCTTGGTCGTACTGATAGTGCGCTAGGCCGTGGGGAACCATCTTCGACGCGACATCTTGGGTCGGCTCCTTCTGAAGATTGTCCATTACATACTTTTGCTGCTCCAACGGATCCACCATCTTCGCGCGCCCCATATCCGAATCATAAACAGCGACTGTCTGCTCGTCATGACCGTTATTTCGTGACGATTCAGCTGCCTCTTGCAATCCGCGCAATTTCACCTGATCAAGATCACCGGCGCGCATCACTGCGGCATCGCGAGCCTTCCGTGAATCCTCAATTATTTTCTTTACGACCGGATCGTTGTAGGCCGCTTTCTGCTTCACGTCATCCTGTTCGAAATACGCCTCCCACACTTTCTTTCGAAGATCCTCGCCACCCTGATCCATGGCCATTTTATGAGCAATCGCGATGGGGTCGAACTTTGCACGGTCAATATCGAGATCGTATGCCATCATCACATGCGCCTTCTCTTCTTCGAAACCCTCGAAGAGCTGCTCAACTCGATCAGCATGCCATTCACTTAGTGCATTTTCGCGCGTGACCTCCCCGGACTTTACGGCATCAGCCCAACGGTCGTCTAAATTTCCAGCGGCGGCGGTCATATTAAGGTTTGCTGCTGCATCCAGCGCTTCATGAAGACCGCCTTTTTTCGCTCGCGCAGCTGCAGTTTTTAATTGGCGAACCCGCTTCTCAGTACTTGGATTCCGACCCAGCGACTTCTGGGCATTCGCTTCTGCTTCATTTCGCATCGCCGTAACTGTGTTCTCAAAACGTGCCGGCATAACATTCCCCGGCTTTCCTTTCAAGACAACATAGTCCCAACGATCGCGAGTGCTTTTTCCTTTTGACACAATCACACGATCGGCTTCTTCTTGAAGTTCTTTCCCTTTCGCCCAAAAGCCTTCCCAATATTTCTTCGTAGCTAAACGGGCCATCGGCACCCGCATCGTCGTTTCCCGGGCAACTGTCCCGGCGAGTTTTCTTGCCCCGCCGCGCGCGCCCCGAAGCGCAAAACGAGCAGCAGCAACTCCGGTCAGGAGCCCCGCCGCAGTCAAGCCACCGGTTCGAATTTTTTCAGACCACGCGCCGGCAAGTTTTCCCCCCGCTCCGCCAACCTGTTGTGCCGCCTGGAGAGCACCAAGAAGCATTCCTATTGAAATCATGTAAGAAAGGAGGCGGTCCGATTGGCTAATCTCGGTAACTGCCGCGGCAACCGACCGAGCTACGCCCGCCCCTCGCCCCTCAGCTCCGGAAATGAGCGCCGCTTGTTCGGCTTTACTCACTTGCTTAAACCCGTAATTCGTCGAAGTTGGCCCATTGAAAGCAATAATCGTAAGGGCGAGCCAGAGGAAAAAGGCCATGACCGGACCGACGATAATCTGCTTATTAAACTCCCCCCACCATTGGTCGGAATACTTTGCTGTATTCGGAAAAATCCGCGTAATAAAGGCGATCGGCGACAGGACGATTAAAAACCATAGCGTCAGGACCCGGAGAAGGAGGATGAGGGTCATAATCAGCACAACAATCACTGCGATGATTAAGAGAGCGATTGCGAGCAAAATCGCGTTAAAGAGTGAGGAGCTATTAATGTCGCCGGGGTCCCCATTCTTGACCAAAGTCAGCATATCGGCCATCCCCAATCCAGAAGCTAAATTTCCCGCAGCGGCGTCCTTAAAACCATTCACGAAGGTCAACATGACAACTTGCCCGATGTCAATCCAGAATCCTGCGATGAACTTCGAGAAGTTGATAAGAAAGGCGTAGAGGATAAGCTTTCCAAGCAGGCGGTTGTACCGGTACGTCTCGATCTTCAGGATCGTCCCGAAGGCAATCACGAGCAGGACGATAATAAAAAACATGTTGCAGAGGTCCCGAACGATCACCCAGCCCTTTTCCACGGCTGTCGCATGGATGAAGTCATTGTACTGCGCGACTCCAATGAGGATGTTAATGACGACAATCAAAACGTTCGCGAGAAAACGCACAATCGGGTAGAGAACCCATTGCACGAGCCAAACGACAAACTTATCTCCAGCGCCGATGTCTTGGGCGCTCGTAAGGAAAGGAATCAAGCACCCGATTGCTAAGACGCCCCCGAGCACAAAGATCGCCGTCCGCGACGGGCGCCGAACGATGAGGGCTTTTACTTTCTGGAAAAGGCTATGAAATCGCATGAACAGTGTTAATCTCCGCTTGACTGCACCCGAACTTCAATCGGACGGCCTTGATCGAAGGTCCCATTAGAGGAATCGCGCCAGGACGGCGGGAAATTAGCGTCAGCGCTGCACTCTTGGCTCGAATCTTGATAGTCTGCCTTATTCACGCAAACCTGATAGCGCGGTTCGCAAATATCACTCGGGTTATCGCAGGGATCACTCGTACACGAAGCTCCAGTCTGGAAATCGGGCGGCACCCCGTTGCACCAGCCCCAGTTATCTTGAACAATGACGCGCGGCTGGTATACGCAGGACGATCCGGTTTTACAGGGATAAGTCCGATCCTTCGCGCTAGCCGCACAGGTCGAAAGATTTTCGAGAATGGCCTCACTGCAGAAGTAGCGATGGCTGATTGAATGCGGCGCGTCTTTGTCCGACTTCGGCGCATAGGGGAAGTAGATTGACTGCTGCTCGCTTCCGTTCCATTGGATCAGAATTGAGGAAAGCGGAAGCTGTTCTGCATCTGCCGAGGTATTAAACTTAAAGTTCACCCAGCCGCCGTCAACAATATCAACCAAGGAAACATTGTCGTTCGCGTCTTTCGGGTGGTCGTTCACCCGGAACCCGAAGGCGTTCGTTCGGTTTCCACAGAAGTCGGCATTAATACTGGTTGGATTAGCTTCATTGAACTGTCCGCGATTTTTATTAATACCACAGATACCGCCACCACAATCAGCATTCGTGACGCAGGCTAGGTTATTGTTATTCGAACACGTCTGACAGATGTTAGTCGGGGGGGTGATGTTAGCCGGCCCTTCAGTATCGTCTTCCGAGGCTACCTGCTCGACGTAGCGACCAGTTGTCGGATTCCAGACCCAGAAACCGTAACTCTGCGCGAAGAGTCTTTTCAGCGCGTTAATGCCAAGGGCAGTTGTTTGAAAGTCCGGATTGCCGATTTCACAGGTATCGCCTTCAATATAGGTACCGCACAAGGCATCGCCGTCCGGGTTAAGATCCGGATCCGCACAGTCTCCGGCTCCGCAGTAACACCAGGCGCCGCTCTTCTCGCACTTATTCCCTTGATTTCCCGCGAACACCTGATTCCCTGCTCCAGTCACAGCACCGCCGATGCAGTAATCGTCCGGATTCGCTGCTGAACAGCAATACTCATCAGGCATCGTTCCCCCGAGACGGTTTTTACAAGCCCCTGAGCCATCCCGATTTCCGACACATGATTTCAAAGTTTGACTACAGGTACCCACACCCGAGCAAACCCCCTGAGTCCCATTCGTATCTCGACAATCCTCGGCGGTCCGGCAAAGCAGTCCGTCTTTTACCCCACCGCCAATACAAACCCGATTCGAACAATCACCATTACAGGCAAGAGGTAGACCTGCTCGTGTTTGATAGGGAAACGTAAAGGTTTCATTTGTTCGAGGAGCTTCAACGTAAAGCAAGTCGGACCAGTCGCTTGGGTCAGAAGAACCAGGGACGGCGCCACCAAATGGCGAAAGGTCGTCAGTGAAACGATAGTTTGAATAGAGCGTCTGATACGCACTTCCAACAGACACGCGGTTTGCCCAGGCGCGGTTCCTGCCATCCCCGTCTACAACCTTAACGACTTTTGTGCACATTTCCCGAAGATAAAATTCAACTACAGCAGCAAAGCCACCATCATTTCCAGTACCATCACAGCCATAAAGAACGTATTTCTCAAGTACTTGATTTTCATCAAAGAACGCTTGAATACGAAATTCATTTGCCGCATTAGACATCGAAGCCGTCCAATTATTCGATTCGTCTAACACTAACGGAGAGAAATTCCAATCTCCATGAGACGCACGAATCTCCCGAACCATGATCTTTGAAATTGACGACTTATCATACTTATCAGCCTGAGCCACTGGGTACTCGCTCTTCCCAGAGTTATTGCCTTGACATTCGCCCCAAAGCGCTTTGTCATTACAGGCGGCAATAAGCGCATTTCCCGAACAATTGTACGTATTGATACCCCCAATATTATTGCAGTCTCCGGAACTTGATCGAAAATATCCAAGCATACTTGTCTCCCCATACCGAACGTTCCCTTCTCGACTTGCGCTGCCGGGCAGAGCGCATGATGGATCGAACTCAGAGCCATACCGATATGTTACTTCATCACCACCGCTCACGCCTTTCGCTTCAAGGCAATAAAAGAGCGGCTGACGATTCTGGTAGCCTGCAGCGACTTCCGACCCGAAGGTTCCGAACACGTCGGTTTCTCCGCCGATAATATCAACCGGCCACCAGGAAAGGCAGCGATCAGCGTAGCGCGAGTCCCGCTCAAGACAGTAGCCATACCACCCCTTATACCGAACTCCGGATTCATCGCGATATTCACAGAGAAGCGAATCTTCGCGAGGATAGAGCCGGCAGGAGCGAGGAACAAACTCGATGTTCTTGCCGCTCGCTCGAACACCGAGCGCGGTATTAAATGCGATATCGTCGATATAGAAGGGATCTGCGCTACCCTCTGACCGAACAAACTGCAAACGAGCCTCGCCGCCTCCAACGTTCGTAATCGGCTCTTCGGTCGTGAAGGTCTGCCAGCCTGATGTTAGTTCAGCGCGCTTCAGAAGAAAGGTTGTCCCGTCATTCCGGTACAACCGCGCGACAATGGTCTGACCGTCCGGAGACGCTGATTTTGCCCGGAAGGAGAGAACATATTTCGCTGTGCTTAAGGTAGCAAAAGGATTCTGGGGCGCTTGGGCTCCGGAGGTAAACGCAACACAATCTCCTCCCCCGACGCAGTCAGCATCGTTGTTACAGGCAGCCCCATCATTAGTGCCTCCAACACAAGAGGGACCGGCATCAGTTGGATCGATTTTCAAAACATGGTTCGGGTTGTTCTGATTTCCCGACTCTTCGGACGTAACAAGCACGGTCGGCTCGGCATTATCCGACCCTTTTGCGCCAAAGGCTGACCAAGGTTTCGTCGTATACGAAGTTGTCGTCTTCTTCGTCCCGTCAGCAGTGAACGTTGTAATGGTTTCCCGTTCTTCGAAGTGCGAATTGCTGATCGGAACAATCGAACCTTCCTGCGGCATAAAATACCACGGGAAAGATCCCTCAACGCGGAGCGAGGGGCCGGTTGTCCATTCAAGTCCGGCGTTGATTGCTCCAGTTAAGTAGCGAATGCTCTGCACGTCATCCGGAGCGGTATACGTTACATTCGCCGGGGTAAAATCAACGCAATTCGGAGCGAGGCCTTCAGCAACGCAAGTATCATTATTCTCGCAGGGAAGATATTCGTAGAGCCCGCTCACAGCGTCCTTCTTCGCCTGGGAACACCACTTTCCTGATGCCGGCCGGCAGAGCGCAACCTCGCAATCCGCGCTTGTTTCGCAAAAACGCAGCGGATCGTCGACGCAGTATTTTCCGTAGAGCGGCTTTGCGCACTCGCCGTCCGGCCCGATTGCCGCGCACGCTGCCAAGTCGTAACAAAGCGCTTCAGTCTGTCTCGTTGTGGGATTTTGGACGTCGGTCTGGGTCCGGCAGGTCATCCACTTATTACAGACCCGGTCTTTCTGCACTTTAAGAACGGTATTGGCGTTACACTTCTGCCAGCTCGTATAGCACCCGGGTCCGGCCGGGCTAATAAACTCTTCTCCTGTACAGCTCCCGCCGGGACACTGGCCGCTCGAAGTGCACGAAGCGCCGTCATTCGCGCCGCCCACGCAGGTCGTTCCATAACAACTCGGCGGGTTACACTGGAAGCTGCTTTCGCCGGTTCCCGGATCATCGGTACAGGCTCCGCCGTTCCGGCAGGTCGAGCCGATCTGGCATTGGAAACCACAGACCGCGCAATTCAGCACCAAGCCGCCCGGCCCGCAGTATTGGCCATCCGCATTGCAGGTTCCAAAGATCGTCCCGTCAACACACACCCCAGGGGTAAAGGTGTAATCCGACGGACTATTCCCGGTCGTAAAGTAGAAGGGGCCATACTCCCGGCTATTATCATCTTCGTCAAAGACCGTAATCGTGTATCCGTAGTCGCTTGAAGCGATGAGGTTCGGGTCCCCGGCATCAAAAGGATACGGCACATCCCAGGAATCCTGGAAGACGCCGGAGGCCGACATACCATTCGCGCCAACAGCATTCGGGCCGCTCACGATCGTAATTGAGTAGCCGGCGTCGCGATTCGTCTCAAAGATAAAGCGCGCGGTGCAGCAGTTCCGAATCACGCCGATCGAGGTCAGCGTCGGCGGCTCCGTTCCGCCCCCTCCGCCGGCCGGGGTCTGGAAGATGATCGTGTCATCTTCTGGTGCCCAGACGCGTTCAGACTCATCATCCGCTTCAAGCTTTGAGCCAACCTGAAACTCGTAGATCGTATCCGGCGTCAGCGGTTCGAGGCGAAGCGTGTGATTCTGCGTCAAGACAGAAGACGACTCCTGGTTTGGCAATCCCGCACCCTGAAGCCCCCAGCGCACCCTGGAATCTGCATCGAGATTTGTTGTCCAGGAGATATCAACGTAGGTCGACGTGTAGGTTGAAACCCGATAGTTGGAGATAACGAGTCCGGATTGCGCTTCAATTCGGGTCGCTGATCCGGCCGCAACGAGCAAAACCGCAAAGCCCAGGCTCAAAAAGATAAGCCTGAACTTTAACGATTGAGCTGTTCGTCGAATCAGTCGCATGAAGGAGTTAGGTCAGATGAATCTCTTAGCCGCCGCACTGCCCGCAGTTGTCTCCGGGGTCGCACGATTCGGCCATGAAGTGATAGAGCGCGCCGTTATCAAGATCGTCGAGCTGGACCAGGTGGTTGAGGACGTCCGCGTTATCGATGTCTGCGTTGCAGTAGTACTGACTAGGTCCGTACCCGTCCCCTCCGCAGTTGCCGCAGGTTTCCGGGCCGCTTCCCTCGCGACAGTAGTAGACCCGGGAGTCCGCGACCTCATTCGTTACCCATGAGATTGCTACGTCATTCCCGAGAATGTTGTAGCGCAGGTTCGAACAGATCGGCGCGGAATTATCGTTCTGGACCGTAATGGTAATTGTATCAGATGCGGTGTTGCCCGCGCCATCTTTCGCGGTCGCTGTCAAGGTGTGATTCCCGTTCGAAACGCTCGAAGAGTTCCAGGTTGGGAAGCAGTAGTCGGGAGCGCAGCCCGGCGGCGCAGTGTCCGTATGGACCATGCCTCCGTCGACCGAGAAACGCACTTCAGTCACTCCGACGTTGTCAGTCGCGCTCGCCTTCAGCTGAACAACACCAGAAACGTTCGCTCCATCGAGCGGATTCACCCAGTTCACGACAGGCGGTTCGCTATCAACAACGGTTAAGGTGTGACAGACTCCTGCCGGACTCGGAAGTCGTCCCGTACAGTTTGGAGGAGTTGCTCCGTCGCAGGATTGGACCTGGTAGTAATAGTCGGTGTTCTGACTCAAGCCGGTCTTTGTCACCGAGTGCGTCGTCTTCAGTCCGCCAGTTTCATTCTGCTGATTCGACGGCGGATTACTCGTTCCGTAGAACAAGACTCCGGTGGCCGGCTCGTCGGTCGTCCAGGCAACGGTAATCCGGTCGGTTCCCGGCGTACAGACAATGCTGTCCGACGGGATAACTGGCGGAGTGTTGTCGACCAGGCGCAGGTCAAGCTGAACGGTTACGTCATGCGTCTTCGTCGTGGGATCATTTCCCCGACCGCGGAAAGTAAGGGTATAGAGTTCCCGCGGGGTTGAGGGCGGAACCGACATATTCACAACAAAGTTTGTTCCGGGCTCCTCGGCCGGAATTCGCGCGACCGGAAGGTTCGTCGCATAGATACCAGACGCTGGCGCGGAGCTCACAAAAGTAAGGTCAACCGGCCAGGTATAATCAAGATCAGCATCATCTGGAATGTCTCGAAGGTTCAGCGTGTAGGAGTAGACATTTCCCGGGTTTCCCTGCTGGCTCGGCGGCGTGGCGGTCAATGCGAAGTCGACGTCCTCAAGAACAAGTTGAACCGTTACAAAGTGCGTCCGGACTAAGGGGTCGGTTCCAACGCCTTTGAAGGTCAGCGTGTAGGTATTCGGCGGAGTATCCCCGGCGATGTTGATCGTCACTTGCTTTGTCGCTGGTGCGCCCGCAATATCGCCCGGGGTAACATTGGCCGGAAGACTTGTCGTCGTGAGTTTCCCGACGCCGCCGCTCGGAGCAACCGAATCGAGAGTAACATTCGCCGGCCAGGTATAGTCCGTTACGGTTTCCTTCAAATTCAAGGTGTAATTCACTGAACCCCCGAGGGTTCCCGTCTGGCTCGTCGGAA
>CAZWTD010000014.1:0-30320 GCA_964637345.1 uncultured Gammaproteobacteria bacterium | reverse complement strand
GCTCCAGCTTTTACGAGAGGTGCCTCTGCATCGAATTCAAACACCTGCGCGGATTTCGGTCCGCGCCCTCTCGTCTTTCTCGAGCGCGGCGCTCTCCTCGCCCTGGCTACGGCCTGGCAGGTCGGGGTACTAGCGTCGCGCTCCTCCTCTTTTCAATGAGTTGTGCGAGTCCTGAAGGCGTTCAAGTGTTAGCGGGGACTAGGAATGCTAACAGGGCTCGCACAGCCCACGTTCTCGAAATTGGGACCCAGCGGGACGGTTCCCAAGGTAACCCCCCTTGCCCCGTCTCGCTGCGGTCCCAAAAAGCTCTTTCGTCCGTCCCCGAGCGTTCCCAGAACAAAAACCCTCCCGGTTTCTGGTGATCGCTCGGGGACTCTTCTTTTTCTTATGTTAGTTTGTCCACTTTAGGACAAAGGCGACAACACTCTCAGTAATCTGTTTGAGTTCTTTTTGTTCTTCATTCGAGAAGCGCTGGAGGACGTAGTCTTCGGCTGGAAGATTCTGATCACGATTTGATCCGATGCCGATTCGGAGTCGGTGAAAGGCTTGGCTCCCGAGCGCATCGATGATTGAGCTCACCCCGTTATGTCCGGCCGGTCCGCGATCGTAGGCCGGGCGAAGTTCGCCGAAGGGAAGGTCGAGGTCGTCGTGGATGATGAGAAGTTGGTCGAGCGGCAGGCGATAGAACTTCACAAGTGCTTGGACCGCTCGCCCCGATTCATTCATGAAGGTTTGTGGTTTCGCGAAAAACCAGTGGTGCTCGGAATCATCGAGCCGGGTAAGATCGGCCGAAAACTTTTCCGTTTTCACGAAGGGTGCAAGTCCAAATTCGCGAATAAGCCGGTCGAGCATGAAAAACCCGATGTTATGTCGAGTGTTATCGTAGCGGCTTCCTGGATTTCCGAGTCCGACGATCAGTTTCATCCACGCTGTTTTAATTTTCGAAGACCGATGCGCATTGGACAGCCGGAGAAATCATAGCGTTCCCGGATCATTCGTTCAACGAAGGCGAGATAATTCGGGTGAAGATCTTCTTTGGCCCCGATCGTGATTTCGAATTGGGGCGGCCGGGTACCAATCTGCTCGAGCGTTCGAATTTTTGGATAGCGGGTGCCTTTACCGCGTGTTGGTGGATGCCGACGGACGACGGCTCGGAGAAGTTCGTCGAGCTCCGGCTGAGAAAGCTGGCGGCCAGCGGCTTCCGCCGCTGACGTTGCGAGCGAAAGGAGTTCAGTCACGCGTTGCCCAGTTTTCGCGGAGACGAAAGCAATCGGCGCCCAACGCAGGTAAGAGAAGGTGCTGATGAGGCCTTTTCGGTAGGCTTCAATAGTTTCCGGCTGTTTTTCCGCAACCTGGTCCCATTTGTTCGCAACCATGATGACACAGGATCCGGAGTCGCGGAGCTGGCTCGCGATCGTGCGATCTTGAGCGGAAAGTTGCGTGCTCACGTCAATCACGAAGAGTATAACGTCGGCCCGCTCAAGGGCGGATTCAGTCATCGCTACCCCTTCCCGTTCGATAGAGGCGCGGGGAATTTTTGTTCGCCGCCGAAGACCGGCCGTATCGATGAGGCGAAAAGGCTGGTTGTTCCAACGAAAAGGAATTTCGATCGCGTCCCGGGTCGTAAATGGCTCCGGACTAACGATAACCCGTTCCGCGCCTAAGAGAGCGTTCATTAAGGAGGATTTTCCGACGTTCGGTCGTCCGATGAAGGCGAGTCGAAGTCCGCGCGGTTCATCTTTTTCCTCCTTTGATCGCTTCGGGAGACGATCGATAATCGCATCAAGCAAATCACCGCTGCCTCGTCCGTTCATTGCTGAGACGAGGTGGGGATCGCCGAAGCCGAATCGAAAGACTTCAGCCGGAAGTGAACGGGCGGCTCCGTCGTTTTCTATTTTGTTGACGACGAGGAGCGTAGGGATGCGGAGCCGGCGCACCCAACGAGCAAACGCTTCGTCTTCAGTCGTGAGTTCGGCGCGCCCGTCGATAACGAAAAGAACGAGATCGCTGTCTCGAACCGTTGCCTCGGTTCGCTCGCGAATTGAATCGTCGATTTGGTTGTCGCTTCCGAGCGTCCAACCACCCGTATCGAAAAGCGTGAAGCGGCGCTTATTCCACTCGATGTTGTCTTCGTTCGCGTCTCGGGTTGTTCCCGGGATTGGCGTTACGATTGCACGTCGCGATTCTGTTAGTCGGTTAAAAAGTCGGGACTTCCCGACGTTGGTTCGTCCAACGATGGCAACACGCGGTAGAGACATGCTTATTTGTTCGTAGACGCTTTCTTCGTCGTTCGTTGGGTTAGGAGCGAGCGAGCTGCATCATCACTTCCGAGGATGATGAGAAAGTCTGGTTGCGCGGCGCTTCGAAGCTGGAGTTGACTAACAATAATTCCGAGATCGGTTGAAGTGAGTCCGTCAGGTTCGAGCGAGAGAGGTCTCGTTGAGATAAGCGCCGCTTCTGGGAGAAGGCGATGGAGGCGATGGAACTGTTCTGACTTTGTATTTCCGCTCAGATCGACAATGAGACTTGTTTCAATTGAGCGGTTTGCTGCATTTTCGCTCGCGAGAACAGAAAAGCCGTTTCGCGTAAGGGCGGCTCCAGTTCGATCAGCCAGGCCGCTTTCACGCGTTCCATTTTGGACGATGACTGAAGCGGTTGGTTCTGTAACTTTGGCCTCATCGAACACAGCCTTAGCGACCTCTTGGAGTTCGGACCAATCGTCCCACCCGGCGCGCGGACGAAGGATGTATGCTCCATCCTGAGTTGAATCGCTCATGAGCGGGCTGTCCGGTCCACTATCAAGAACGACGTTCGTAATCGTGTTCGGGTCGAGGTCTTCAATGAACCCGGCGAGCCGAACCATCTCCCAGACCTCGAGGTTCGTCTTCGTGTGCGTTCCTAAGTCGGAGAGGACATCGGAGATGCGAACGGGATTGAGAAGAGTTCCGAAACTTAAGGCTTTTTCGCGAACGGCGACGAGGGTCTGTTGCTGGCGGCGCGAGCGGTCGAAATCCGAGGTGCTTTTTCGCGAGCGGACGAACTTCAAGGCCCGTTCTCCGTTCATTACTTGGACGCCGGGAGAGAAGCTAATCGTCTGGTAGCCGTAGTTTTCGGTTGGATACTGCGTGTCGGTAAAACCCTTCTCGACGTTGACGGAAATTCCGCCGAGATCGTCGACGAGTTGCGTAAAACCTGAAAAGTCTACCCGCGCGTAGTAGGGAATATCGAGATCAAGGATGTGACTTAAGACGTCCGCAGTGAGCTGTTCGCCGCCGCCTGGGTAGTTATCTTCTCGGCCGAAGGCGTTCGCGCTGTTTACTTTGCGCCAGTCGTGGTTCGGAATCGGGACGTAGAAGTCGCGGGGGATAGACATCATCGCAACTTGTCCGGTTGAGGGTCGAAGACTGACGAGAATAATCGTATCGGCGAGATAAGCGCCTTCGTGTCCGGCGCCGCCGATCCCGAGAAGGAGTATATTGATTCGATCGTCGCGCTCTCCGCGGATCGGCTGGTCTTGATTGTCGACGAGCTGGCCGATGTGTTCAAAAAACGACAGGGAGCGGTTGCCGACCGACGTTGTTCCGTCGCCCGGGTCAATGACGCGAGAAAAGCCAGCAAAGCTTAAGGATAAGCCGACGAGGACGATCAGCGTTGTAAAGAAGCGCCAGTTGAAGTAATGGTGTACTTTTGCGGCTTCCGGAGACACAAAATTCGGCGGGAGAGCTTGGGCTTCCGGGATTGGCTCTGCTTGTGGGATTTTTTTGCGACGTGAAGCCATACGAAAACGTGGAAGGTCCTCGCTATCGTACGAGAAAATCGGCTTTTGGTCAACGAAAAAAGAGAGGACCGTCCCAGCGGGTGGGGCGGTCCTAAGGACGAAGGCTAGGGCAGGCGAGAGTCCTTCCCACAGCGGCGACAACCGCAAACGGAGTGCAGGCCGTGTTCCGTATTGCAGAACGTGTCGTAGGTGGCATAACTCCCGCAGTGGCCGCAGGCGCGATTCCAGCTTGGGCCAGTCGCCTCCGGAAGGGCCTGATAGGCGTCGAGGAGCGGGGTCGCGGGCTTCGGCGGCGCGAGCGGAACGAGCTCGGTTCTTCCGACCGTTACGTAAGACCCGTCGGCTTCATACCTGAGCCGGACTCCTCCTTGGCTCGGCGGCCGTCCATCTCGGGTCACAACGACAATGCCTGGCATAAGGCTATCCCCCTAAAGGTTTGAGTGGAAGGTGCAAAACCTTTCTCGTCCTACCACGCCGAAAAAAGGCGGTCAATAAAGAGGTCGCATGAGACATGATATTGGGATGAACCTTGCCCTTGCTCCAAGGACAAAAAAGCAGTACACTTGAACCGATTTTCCCTTATTTTCTAAGGTTTTTGTAGGTTTGGGTGCGGGAGGGGCGCTTCCCAGAGTCTGGACGATTAGCTCAGCTGGTTAGAGCGCGCGATTCACATTCGCGAGGTCGGAGGTTCGATCCCTCCATCGTCCACCAGCCCGAATCCTTACTTCACAAGGAGGTCGCGTGCCAACGCCAACCATGAAAGTATTCTCAAATGAGGAAAAAGCTCCGAATCGGACGACTCGGGGGATGAATAAGCCAGGGGAGAAGCCGACTCCCGCGCTTCCGTCCTTTGGAAGTTCAGCCGGCTCTTTCCTTGTTGAAGTCGTAAAAGTCATCTTAATCGCCCTCGCGATCATTATTCCGGTTCGTTACTTCCTCATGCAGCCTTTTTACGTTAAAGGCGCGTCGATGGAGCCGAACTTTCACGATTTTGAGTATCTCATCATCGACGAGGCGACCTACCGTTTCTCCGAGCCGAAACGCGGCGAAGTTGTTGTTTTTCGAAATCCGCGGCGGGAGTCGGAGTTTTACATTAAACGGGTCATCGGTCTCCCGAACGAACGAGTCGATATCAGTCACGGACAAATAAAAATTACCTCTAACGAATATCCCAACGGCGCCGTCCTATCCGAATCGTCCTATCTCTCAGAGAGTGTGTATACGACCGGCACGGAGAGTATTGAGCTCGGTGAGGGTGAGTATTACGTTATGGGGGACAATCGCGCTTCGAGTCTCGACTCTCGTGTTTTCGGGCCAATCGTCCGGAAGGAAATCATCGGACGGGTCTGGGTTCGCGCTTGGCCATTTAATAAATTGAAGCTTTTTTCTCGACCAACCTCACCAAACCCGGCATGAAGAAACCTACCCCTCCCCCCGAACCAGCTCCAAAACCAACTGGACGCGTCCCGGCGCTCCTCCGCGGGATGAAAGATATTTTGCCGTCTGATCGCCCCTACTGGCAGCGCGTTGAAGAGGCGGTGAAGAAATATGCTGAGCAGTATCGCTATGAGCGCATTGATACGCCGGTTTTAGAGGAAACTTGGCTGTTTAATCGCTCAGTTGGAAAAGAAACCGATATTGTTGAAAAGGAGATGTATCAGTTTCTCGACCGGAGCGGAGAGAACGTCTCCCTGCGTCCGGAAGCGACGGCTGGAATCGTTCGCGCCTATATCGAGCACGGTTTCGTGAATCAGCCTCAGCCCGTTCGATTGTTCACGTCCGGCCCGTTTTTCCGTTATGACCGACCGCAGGCCGGCCGCTATCGGGAGCTTCATCAGTTCGATTTTGAGGCGATTGGGGATGCTCATCCGGTGATCGACGCTCAACTCATTGCGATGGCCTCTCGTATTCTCGCTTCGCTGGGAATACCGGTCCAGGTCCACATTAATAGCATTGGTGATGCGCAGTGCCGGCCAGCGTATATGAAGGCACTGACGGACTATTATCGCTCTCGGAAGAACGCTTTGTGTGAAGCCTGTAAGAAGCGTTTGCAGAAAAATCCGCTTCGTCTCCTCGACTGCAAGGAAGCGGACTGTCGAAACTTGGCGGTTGATGCGCCACAAACCGTCGATCATCTCTGCGATCCCTGTCGGACCCACTTTGTTTCCGTCCTTGAGTATCTTGATGAGCAGGAAATTCCCTATACCTTGAATCCCAAAATCGTTCGCGGGCTCGATTATTATACCCGGACGACCTTTGAGATTTTCCCGACGGACGATGAAGGGTCGCAGTCCGCACTCGGCGGGGGAGGGCGCTTTGACGGATTGATTGAGCAGCTCGGCGGCCGACCAACGCCAGCCGTCGGGTTTGCCTGCGGGATTGAACGGATTGTGAACCGGTTACGGGTTGAAGGCGAGGAGCTTCCCCGGCTTCCGAAACCGGACGTTTTTCTTGGTCAACTCGGCGATCCGGCCCGAAAACTCTGCATTAAGCTCTTCGATGCACTTCAACGCGAGGGAGTTCGGGTTGCGGAAAGCCTCAGTAAAGACGGGATTAAGTCGCAACTCGAGGTTGCTGATCGCCTTGGTGCAGCGTATGCCCTTATTATCGGGCAGAAAGAGATCATGGACGGGACAGTTCTCGTCCGCGATATGGAAAACGGCATCCAGGAAGTTGTAGATTACCAGAAAGCAGTTCCGGAAATTGTAAAGCGTCTGAATCGCGGTCGGACGAACGGGCATACAGAAGCGCCGCGTGAATCTGAAGAGCCTGAGCCGACCGAAGACCATGGAACCCAACTGCGCGTTTTGTAGCATCGTTGCTCGGAAGCTTCCTGCTCAGATTATTCATGAGACGGAACGCATTGTTGTTTTTCCGAGCATTGAACCTAAGGCTCCGGTTCATTTGCTCGTTGTTCCGAAGCAGCATATTGAGAGCCTGGCTCATGCCGAAGCGCATACCGGACTCCTTGGCGAGCTTCTTGAAACCCTTCGAAGGGTTGCCCAGGAACAGGGAATCGCGGAACGCGGGTATAAGATTGTGATGAATACTGGTCGGGACGGTGGTCAGTCTATTCCCCACCTGCACGTCCACCTGCTCGGCGGAGCGGATGTATCCGGAATCACCTGAGAAGGGTTTGACAGAACCCGAATGAAAGTGGTATATTTTTTTTCGTTCAAACGTGTCAACGTTTGAGATGTCTACTCCCCGAGGAATCGGGGAGATACTTAAAAGGAGGTGAAGGTTTTGGTAGTAGAAGTGAAGAAAAAAGACGGCGAATCGCTTGAAAGCATGCTCCGGCGCTTTACGAAAAAAGTGCAGCAGAGCGGCGTGTTAATTCGTGCGAAAAAGAGCCGTTTTTACGAGCCTGGGAAGAGTAAGCGGGCTATTCGTGAGAGCGCCCTCCGCCGTAAGGCGATCCGTGAGAAGAATGATTTGCTCCGGAAAATGGGAAAACTCCCCGAGATTGATGCACGTCACCGCCGCGGCCGACCTACAGGCAGCCGCCTTCCATCGGTTTCCTCATAACGCCGAATGACCATTCAAGAGCAGGTCGAAGAAGCGTACAAAACCGCCTTCCGAGCCGGAAAGAAGGACGAGGTGGCGGTTTTGCGCATGCTGAAGTCCTCAATGAAAAACGAGGAAATCGAGCATCGAGTCCAGACCTTAAATGACGACCAATCGCTGGCCGTTCTTCGCCGCGAAGTAAAGCGGCGGCGCGACTCAATAACGCTCTACGAACAGGGCGGGCGCCAGGATCTGGCCGCTCATGAGGCCAGCGAGGTTGAAATTCTTCAGAAGTTTTTACCAACTGAGCTTTCTGACGCTGAGCTGGAAGCGCTTGTCCAGGCGACGATTGTCGAAGTGGGCGCAACGAGCTCGGCAGATTTTGGAAAGCTGATGGGAGCAGTAAAACCAAAGATTGGGGGACGCGCCGACGGGGGACGCGTCGCTGCCTGCGCCAAGCGGCTAATAAGCCAGTAAGCGCTGTTCGACAATTCGACCCCCGTTTCATTCCATGCTTGTGAAACGATTTTTTCTCGGACTGAGTCTCGGAATTCTCCTGACTGGCGCGCTCAGCGTTGCGCTTGGTCTGTTTTCGTTACCCCACCCGGTTGCGGCTCAAACGGCCTTTACCGTTGAAGACCTCGGAACAACGCTCGGGCTCGGAAGCGCTGACCTCAAAGACGTCGTTATTAACGTCATAAAGTGGGTCCTTGGAATTCTCGCCTTGGTTGGCGTTGTTATGCTCATCTACGCCGGCGTACTTTGGATGACTTCAGCCGGTAATGCCGAGAAAATCGACCGGGCGAAGCGGATTATCGTGAGCGCGCTCATCGGCTTAGTCATCGTCCTCATTTCTTGGGCGATTGTCACGTACGTCATTCGTACCTTCTTGAATGTCACGAATCCGGATGTTCCAACCTGCGACAATCCAGGAGAAAGCTGCGGTTCTTGTCTCCTCTGTAGCGCTGATGGACTATGCAATGTGCCTGATCCGATTTGCAACGGACTCCCAGATTTGAATGTATTCGCCATTCGGGAAATCGAGACCGCCCATTCCGGCGGCCAGAATCACCAGGAGGTCTTCCGGTGCAGCAAGGTCCAGCCGAATTTCAATACGAACGCGTCGAATGACACGGTACAGGAGGCGGCCACAGCCGGCACCCTGCGAGTACAAGATGCCGCAGGAAACCCGGTCGATGGAAGCTGGTCGACAGCGGATAAGGTCATTACCTTTAAGCATCCTGATGCGGTATTCGATTCCTTTGCGACCTATACTGCGCTTTTTCCGAAAACCCTTAAAAATACCGGTGGACTGACTCTGTCGGAATGTGATGCGGACGGCGGCTGCCTCGATGTTGGCGATCACTTCGAATGGGCATTCACCACAAACGATGTTCTCGATACGGACGCACCGACCGTCACAACAGCATATCCGGTCACGAGCGGAGAAGCGGGCTATCCGGATCGGGCTGTTCCGCGTGATCCAATCATTAGTATACGGTTTTCGGAAGCCGTTGATCTCACAACGCTCGTTGATGCGGACAATCATCCGATTCCCGGGCGCTTTACCCTCGAACGCCTCGACGGCCAAGGCGGTTCTGTTGTCGGGACCGTTGATTCAGCCTCGCTTGAAGTAAGCTCAGGGGCTGACACGCGGGTTGATTTTCGCTTCATCGGCGGCGCTATGCTGGATGCCTTTACCTGGTACCGGATAACCGTTCAGGACGTTGAAGATTTGTGTGGAAACGCGCTCCAGCCGCCCGAGGTTTGGGAATTTGAGACGGATGATACGGTTGCTGGCATTCGTTCTTTTGATCCAACCGGTAACCTCGTCTGCCCAGATACGGCGGTGACAGCGGTCTTTACGCTCTCGATGTGGAATAACTCGGTTTCAATCGAGATAAATAATCCTGATACGGCGGGCGTTGACTATAGCGCGACGATGCCAGCCCCGAATACGCTTCCAGGCCCCGATTACAGCGTTCCGGGGGTTGGAGGTACGTTCACAATTACTGATCCAAATCCTGATGATCCAGGTCACGGGTTTAAAGTGTATAAATTCATTCCCACTGATCCGCTTGCGTCGAATGCGACATTCAATGTCAGCATAACAACTGATCGTGTGACGAATCCGGATGGAACAACCCTTTCCGGAAGCTGGTCTTTCGCGACGGCGACCCCTGAAACCTGCGCCTGTAAACCCTTTATTGAGCGAGTGAGTCCGGAGACAGGTTCGCCGGGACAGTGCGTTACGCTCCAGGGGAGCTGCTTTACCGGAACAGTAGAGAATAGCGCGGATCCGCTTGATCCTGATTTCGATACTGATGCAGTTTTCCCAGCACCCCAGACGACATCGCCAATCCTGAACGATCCTCCGTCGGGTCATTATCTCGTGACGACCATTCCGTCGAGTTTCAGCGTAAATGACGAGGTCTACTCACAGGTAACGATCGATTATACGGAGGATACCTTCGGTCAGCAGACGTCGAGTGCAGGTCCGGCGTTCCGCGTGACCTCAAGCGATCCGGCGAGCGGCCCTTGTCTCGCATCAGTAAGTCCGGAAGAAGGCTATCGCGGCCAATCGGTGCGAGCTTCCGGCTCTCGCTTTGGAGCCGCGCAGGGAACGATGACGTATTTTAACGGCCAACCGGGTCCAATTACCGATTGGTCTGATACCTCGGCTCGGAGCGATGTTCCAGCTGGGGCGACGAGCGGTACCCACGATGTTTTTGTGACGAGCGCGGCCGGACAAAGTTCAAATGCAGTGCCGTTTACGGTAAAAGATTACCCGCCTGGCGAGCTTTTCGTCGTGAGTCCGTGGCCGACCTGCGACGCGGTCTGCGTCAACGCAATCCTTCGTGCGAGCTTCCGGCCCACCTCGATTGACGTTGACGCGACGACCCTGACGCCGGCGACGATTCTCATCAAACGGTGTACGGATCCGAGTTGTTCGAGCTTTGATGCGATCAATATTCCGGCAACGGATATTGTCTATGACGCTGATGCGCATGAGGTGAGCTTCCGGCCAGGAGTGCTTTTGAGTCAGAATCGCTGGTATGCAGTCATTCTGATTGGCGGCGATGGCGGCATTCAAGGAAGCGAGGATCAAACGCTCGGCAATACAAACACCGAATACCTCGGCGTTCCGGCCTACCAATGGAAGTTTAAAACGAAGGATGATCCAAACCTCTGTACCGTTGATCACGTTGACGTGACTCCGGCGAGCGCGCAAATCACGGATCAGGACGGGACGAAGCAGTTTAACGGAAAAGCCTTTGCTTCGCCCGACCAATGCGATCCTGACGGACAACAGATTGATACCAGCGCTGCGCCTTGGACCTGGACCGTTCAGCCGGCTGCCGACGCTGACCTAAACGCCGACCCTGAGCCGACTGATCGAACAGCGATTATCCAGGCGAATCAGGAAACAACGCTCCCGCCGCCGCCCGACACTGCTACCGTACGCGGAACCTGGGGCGGGAAGACTGATACCTCGCTCCTCTCCATCGATTTCCTCTGGTGCGACGAGTCAACGGATTGTACGAAAGGCGGCCTTTGCCCGGGAAGCACGTGCAACGTGGCCGAGAATCGGTGCACGCCCGTGATTACGAATTACACGCCGGCTGGGGGTGCGATTGGCACCTGGGCGACGATTAACGGCTGCTACTTCGGCTCCTATAAGCGCGGAACGTGCCAAGGCGGATCGAACGATGGCGCGGCCTGCGATACGAGCTACGGCGACTGCCCGGGCGGAACCTGTGAAGGCGGAAGCCAAGTCGTCTACACCTCAAACAAACAGGGCCTTTGGCCGGATGGAGCAATCTGTCCGAATCCGAACGAGCTGTGGCGCAACGAGGTCATCCGTGCGAGCGAGGTCCCGAACAATCAAACTCCAGCTGATCCAACTGATGATGCGATCGATGGGCCGTTAACCGTTGTCCGGGGTCTAGATGGCGTGTCTGATACAACAAACGATGGCGCTTCAGGCGAGCCCATCCTCCCGAATTTTGACGTGAATGGGACAACGGTGCCGGGTATTTGCTCGGTGAATCCGGACGAGGGCCCGTCTGGGCAACGCGTAACGATTGCCGGGCAGAACTTTGGCGCGCGGAATCCGGCTCAAGATCGGGTGAGCTTCGGGCTCATTGATGTTGCGACCTACAACGCCTGGACGAACGCGCTCATCGATGTATTAGTTCCGCTCGGCGTTCCTACGGGCCTCCTTGATCTCGTTGTGCATAAGAACACTGTTCCAAGTAATGCCTGGCCCTTTACGGTGAGCTCGGCGGCCTGCACGGTGTGCGTTGATGACGGGAGCTGTGGGGCCGGTCAAGGCTGTGCTGACAATGGCTGCTGCGCTCCCCAGCCAGCAGTTACCTCGACAATTCCTGCCAATGGAGCAACCGATGTCTGCCGGAACGCGATGATAGAGGCGAATTTTTCTCTCGCCATGAAGACCACGACAATGACCGACGCGAATGTTCGTCTTACGGTTGATGGGGGAAGCGGAAACGGGACCGCGTGCTCGAACGGTTCGGATTGCGCTTCTGGGGTTTGCTCGGCATCCCTCTGCGTCGGCGATACGGTGGATACGACAATTGTTCGGAAGCAGTCGACGCTCCTTCGGGCTGCACCGGCTGGACTCTTACTCCGCGATACTGCGTATACGATGACGCTTTCGAATCTCGAAAGCCAATCCGGCGTTCGCTTGCCCGATTACGAGTGGGGTTTCACAACAGTCGATAGCGACCTTCCCTGCACGATGACTTCGGTTGAGGTTGATCCGGCTCAATGGGCGCCGACTGCTCCGGCCCAGGATGAGGTCTTTACGGCTCAGCCCAAGAACGGCGATACGAATATCATCGAGATTCCAGGAGTGTATGATTGGACTTGGGACTGGACTTCGTCTGATACGAACGTTGCGACCTTGAGCAGCGCGAGCGAGCTGCCAGACGGCTCAGCCCAAGTAACTGCCACTACTGGAGCAACGAGCGGTCAGTCGACCATACGGGCGAAAGCGACGATTTTGCTGAACGGGGCACCAGCTGGTGAGAAGACCGGGACGTCGTTGATTAATTTCCTGCGCTGCGAACAACCCTGGTCCTTTGATGACGCTGCGAACAATTGCGATATCCCCGGAGCGAGCTGCGTGAATGAAAACTTCCACCTCGACTATTGCCGCGATACGGGAAACCTTCCGGACTTCAGCCTGTCTGTCGTGAAAGGAGAGACCGGCGATGTTTTGAAACAGTATCTTTTCAAAGAGAATAATCCGTCAGCGCTTGATGCCATCGGGCTTCGCGTTTACGCTAATCCTGAATTCCTCTCGCCGACCGAATGGTACAAGCGACAGTTTCCTTTTGAGTCCGGCTCGCCCTCTACGATCGTCGTCGATGGCTATCAGGCGGTCCAAAATGGTCGGACCGTATACCTCGCCGGTACGAATCTTACGGATGGTCCCCAGCTCATCCCGACCATTTTCATCCTCTCCTATAACAACGATGCCACGCCTGAGACGAAAGACATTTTTACCCAGCTCCTTTCACGGATGCGCTTGAATACCAACATCGGCCCTGATGACAAAACGCTTATTGCTCGGGATACAAAGCGTTTGGCAGATCTTCAGGACGTCGCTCTGAAGCTTGCCCAGTATCGACTTGAGAATGACGTCTATCCGCCCTTAGAAGCGGGAAGTTATCTTACGTCGTTCAGCACCTCGCTCTGGCCGTCCTGGCAGAGTACGCTCGGAAACCTTCTCGGAAGCTCCTTACCCCAGGATCCGGCGGCTGGCTTCGCGCGGGTTTGGACTGACCCAGTCAGCGGTTCTTGTCCGTCGGAGTTCACATGGGACGACTTGAATGCCAATGATCAACTCGATGTCGGGGAATGCTGGCGGGAATGTCCGCTTGGCTATGAGTCTTCAACCTGCTGGCGGGAATCAAGTAAGACCTTCCAGTGTAATCCGGGGTCCCAAGTGTATGCCTATCAATCGCTTGATGCTACCGGTTCCGCCTATGCGCTCTATGCGAATCTCGAATACAATGGTTTGGGAACTTGGCGGACGAATGATGCCGGAGATCCGTGTGATTTTGATGATGGCCATGGGAATTCTCAATGCGCTTGCTTTAACTACTCTCGACCTTAAGGGGATTTTGTATGCCTGATTCAACACCAGTGACTCCATCTCGCTCTCCTAAGGCTGCTCAATCGTTGTCAATCAGCCGAATCTTGCGTATACTGCTTATCTGTGGGGTAGTTATCATCGTCGCGCTCGTCGCGATCTGGTACTGGCCGGGGGCACAATCGTCAAACCGCTCTGCGAATGACGGAAATGCGAACGGCTCTACTCCGTCCTTGTTTGTGAATGCCGTGCCCGCTGAATCGACTCCAACGGACAGCGACGGCGACGGGCTCTCGGACGAAGAGGAGTCAAGCCTCGGGACGAGCGTGCAAGCCGTTGATACCGACGGCGACGGGCTCTACGATTACGAAGAAGTTCATGCCTACGAGTCTGATCCGAGGAATCCTGATTCCGACGATGATGGCTTCGAAGATGGTGATGAGGTTCTTCAGGGCTTCAATCCGAACGGTGACGGCAACCTCCGCGATCTGACGAATGCGCTAACAAATCAAAGCAATCTCTAACATGGCTGGAATTGACCGCCAATCGAATATGGGCTCGCCAAAGGGTTCGACGAACCCCGGGGCTCCGAGTCCAATCAAATTCGAGGATATCCACGTAATGCCCGATCGTTTTTTGGCGCCGGAAAACCGGAAGGGCGGAGGCGGCGGCTCGAAGAATATGCTGATTATTCTTATTCTCAGCGGCGTTCTCCTGCTCGGTGGGGGAGCGGCAGCTGCGGCATATTTTCTTTTGAAGCCAGCCGAGAACAGTAACGCGAACAATTCGGTCCCCTTGAATCTCAATACCGCGAATCAGAACCGCAATACAAATACGTCCCTGAATGCCAATATTTCGAACGGAAATACGAACAGTAATTCCAGTTTGAATACGAATTTTGGAAATCGCAACACGAACAGCGCAAACCTGAATCAGAATGCCAACTCGAACGCGAACACGAATAGTAACGTGAATACGAACGCCAATACGAATACCTCGACGAATACCAATACGAGTCTTCGGACAGAACCGCTGCCCTCTACGACTGATACGGACGATGATGGGCTCACTGACGCCGAGGAAGAGCTTTATGGGACTCAGGCGTCCCAGCCGGATAGTGACGGAGATAGTTTTGTTGACGGAAAACTCTTTGTTTCCCAAGGTAATTACGCGGGTGAATTTTATCTCGGGTATAACCCGCTCGGTGTTGGTCGGCTCGATACGTCCGGGCTTGTCCGTAGCTTTACGAATTCGACCTTCTCGTATTCCATTCTCTACCCGGCCCAGTGGCTCGCTCAGGCAGCTAAGGCCGATAACCGTTCGATATTGTTTACCCCAGCCGAACCGACTGGCGAGACGATCCAAGTCATCGTCCTAGATAACCCGACGAAACTCTCCGCCCGGAATTATTATCTCGCTGCGAATCCGGGCGCGAATGTCGCAAGCATTGAAACCGTTGTTGTGAACGGGCTCGAAGGTATTCGAACGCCAAATCGAGAGGATGTGTACCTTGCGAAAGGGGATAAGGTGTATCAAGTTCACTATGCTGTTGGCCAGCTCTCGGCCCTGAATTTTATGACGACCTTCGAAATGATGTATCGGAACTTTCGCTTGACGAGCTCCTAAGGCTGAAGGTCAACATGCGGGTCGCTGTTCAGAATCTTCCACCGTACCTTTCTCAAGAAGTCATCAGGCGCGTACTCACCGTAGCCGCGCGTATCACGAAAACCGATCACTCAGACCGACTTGTCGAAGTGAGTTTCGTAGAGGACTCGGTCATGCGGACGGCCAATCGCCGGTATCGACAGATTGATCGGGTGACCGATATTCTCTCCTTCACCTATGATTCAGCGGCGGCCCGGCCAGGCGAACCCTTCGGGGAACTCTTGATCGGGACTGACCAGCTTCAGCGCCAAGCGAAGCGGAAAGGTCGCCGGATTCCCGACGAGCTGCGCGACCTCTTGATTCATGGGTACCTGCACCTCCTTGGCCACGATCATCATGAAGTCAAAGAGCGACGAGTAATGCGCGCCTGGGAAGACCGGATCCGCCGGCAACTCCGAACCCCTTCATCTCGCGTTTCAGCATGACCTTCCTTAATCCTAGACTGCTCTTCAAGAGCTTCCGATACGCCCTCCGCGGTCTCCTGACGGCTTGGCGCAATGAGCAGAATTTCCGGCTCCAATCGCTCGTTGCTCTCGGCGTCGTCGTTCTCATGCTCATTGTCCCGCTCGAACGCTGGGAGGAGGTCTCGCTCATTCTCGTCATTACCCTCGTTCTGGTCCTTGAACTCCTCAACACGATGATTGAGAAGCTCGCGGACCTGCTCGAGCCAAGAATTCACGCTTACGTTAAAGTTATTAAAGACCTGATGGCCTCGCTCGTGCTCCTCGCCTCGATTGGCGCAGCGATTATCGGCCTAATCGTCTTCCTCCCTCACTTCATCTAGTTTTCCACTCTCAACGGATCCTATGGCAAAAGACATACTCCTCACTGGCCTCGATATCGGCTCGAACGCAATCCGCGTCGTCGTTGGCCAAAAACATCCAACCGATGACAGTCTCCAAATCCTGGCGGCTGCCGAAAGCCCTTCAGAGGGCATTAGTAAAGGTTCAGTCACGAGCATCGAGGATGCGGTGACGAGCATCTCGACTGCCCTGGAGCGGGCCGAGCGGATGTCCGGTATTCCGGTAGAACGGGCTTTTATCGGCCTTGGAGGAACCCATATCACCTCTCAGGACAGCCACGGCGTGGTTGCCGTTGCGAAAGCGGATGGTGAGATCCGTGATGATGATGTCGAGCGGGTTATTGAAGCCGCTCAGACGGTCGCCACCCCGCCGAATTACGAAACCCTGCACGTTATTCCACGGTCGTATACGGTTGATAACCAGGCGGGGATTAAGGATCCGGTTGGAATGACCGGACTTCGGCTTGAGGTCGACGTTCAGATTATCCAGGCGCTCTCCTCGCAGGTGAAGAATTTAACGAAGTGCATCTACCGAACCGGTATCCATATCGATGACCTCGTCCTCGGCGTTCTTGCGGCCGCGGAGTCCTGCCTCACAAAGCGTCAGCGCGATCTCGGCGTTGCGCTAGTGAATATTGGTTCAAGTACGACCTCGCTTGTCGTTTTTGAAGAAGGGGATGTTCTCCATACGAAGATTCTCCCGATTGGCTCGAATCATATTACGAGCGATATCGCGATCGGTCTTCGTACCTCAATTGATGTTGCCGAGCGGGTGAAGGTTGAGTTCGGAACCGCGGTTCCCGATCAAATTCATAAGCGCGACGATATTCAGCTTGGTGATATTGAGGGCGGGGACGAAGGGCTTGTCTCGCGCCGCCACGTCGCCGAGATCATCGAAGCGCGGACGGAAGAACTCTTTACGATGATTGATAAGGAGTTTCAGCATATTGAACGCTCAGGTCGTCTTCCGGCCGGTGTCGTGCTTACCGGTGGAGGTGCGAAGCTTGCGGGTATTACCGAGGTCGCAAAACGCGAGTTCCGTTTGCCGGCGAGCGTTGGTCTTCCGTTGAATGTTGTGAGCGCCATTGACAAAATTCACGAACCAACCTTTACCACTGCGATTGGCCTGGTTGCCTGGGGCGCAAGTCTGAGCGAGAACCAGGGCGGCTTTCAATTAAAGCAGCTCGGTTCCATGAAAGATATGACCGGAAAAGTGCGCGGTTGGCTCAAGAGCTTCCTCCCCTGAGGCTTGTGTATGACCCGCGTTGACAGGAAGGCCTCAGACTGGCTACACTACTGAAAGCGAAGGAGCAATCCTCCGAATCTCCAAATGCCGAAGAACTACCCAACTGAAGTAAAGCCCGCCATCGAAACCTTCGCGAAGATTAAGGTCGTTGGCGTTGGCGGTTCCGGCGGCTCGGCCGTGAACCGTATGATCGATTCCCATATCCGCGGGATCGATTTTATTGCCGTGAACACGGACGCTCAAGCGCTCCATCATAATTCGGCGCCGACGAAGATTCATATCGGGAAGACGACGACCCGGGGTCTTGGCGCTGGAATGGATCCCGACACCGGCCGAAAAGCCGCGGAAGAGAACCAGGACGAAATTCGCGAACTGCTGAAAGGCTCGGACATGGTGTTTATCACCTGCGGGCTCGGCGGCGGTACTGGAACCGGGGCAGCGCCGGTCATTGCCGAGATCGCAAAGGATCTTGGCGCGCTGACCGTAGCGGTTGTTACAAAGCCATTTAGTTTTGAGGGCGCCCAGCGCATGTCGATCGCGGAAGGCGGACACGGCGACCTAGCTGACCGGGTTGATACGATTATCACCATTCCGAACGACCGGCTCCTGCAAATCATCGATAAGAAGACTTCACTCCTTGAGGCCTTCTCGATTGTTGACGATGTCCTGCGCCAAGGCGTTCAGGGTATTGCTGAGCTCATCACCGTTCCGGGCCTTATCAACGTTGACTTTGCTGACGTGAAGGCGATTATGGCCGAAGCCGGGACAGCCTTGATGGGTATTGGCCGGGCAACGGGCGAGAATCGGGCTATGGATGCGGCGAAGGCGGCGATCGACTCTCCGCTCCTTGAGCTTTCGATCGATGGAGCCAAGGGTATTCTCTTTACCATCACTGGCGGCGAGAAACTTTCGATGTACGAGGTGAATGAGGCTGCCAAGGTCATTACTGCTTCCGCTGATCCAAATGCCAAAGTGATCTTCGGCTCAGTGATCGATCAGAGTCTTGGCGATGAGGTGAAGATTACGGTCATCGCGACCGGTTTCGGGAAAGGCGGCCCTCGTCCAACAATGAAGAAGCTGCCCCAATCTTCTCCGATCATGCGGGAAGAGGAAGAGCGACCGTCAGCTTTCCGCTCGGCACCAGTTCAACCCACCGTTTCAGCGCCGGAACCCAGCCCTGTGCAGCGCCGAGTTGTCCCCCAAAACCGTCCAAGCGCCGCTCCGGCCGTCCCCGAGAAGACAAAGGAAGAAGAAGAGCTTGAAATTCCGGCGTTTATCCGGAAAAAGATGCTCTAAGGAGTTCGGAACACGAAGCAAGGTCGGAGAAATCAACGACAGATACGCCTTCCAAAATCAGAGAATGAAGGCGTTTTTCAAACTTCTTGACAGTACTATATCTGGTAGTATACTTGGATCGATAAGTACTAGATATGGTAGGAAAGGGGGGAGGACGAGCGCCCTGCCCCAACCCGGCCGGACGGCGCTTTGCCAACCGGCGGATCAGGGACGGGAGTAGCTCTGACCTTTCTCGCTTGACCCATGAAATGCCCGGTTTGCCATCACCCGGATAGTAAGGTGACGGACTCGCGGCTGGTAACCGACGGATTCGCGATCCGCCGCCGACGTGAGTGCGCCCGCTGCAGCTCTCGCTTCTCGACCTACGAGGAAGTCGAACTTCTTAACCTCAGCGTTCTGAAGCGCGACGGGAGCCGGGAATCCTACCTCCGCGAGAAGCTCGAACAAGGATTACGTAAAGCGACTGAGAAGCGGCCGATTACGGCCGAAGAATTCCGGCGCCTGGTAAGCCGGATTGAGGGGGACATTCAGAAAAAAGGTGCTCGGAAAGGCGGAACGCAAGAGATTAAGGCCAGTGATATTGGCGAAATCGTCATGCGGCACTTGCAGCGGGTGGACCCGGTGGCGTATATTCGATTCGCCTCGGTCTACCGTTCCTTCCAGGACGCCGAGACCTTCCAGCGCGAACTTCAGTACCTCCTTCGGGGATCGCGGCCTTCTCGGTCGCCTCGTTCACGCCCCCGACCTTCCCGCCACGTTCAGAACCGTCGGACAGCCCGCCGGTAGAAAAGCTCACAATTCAATCAAGGTATCAGAAAGGATTCTCGTATGCGGTCGACCCAACCCGACTCCAATTCGCCAACTGGCCAGACGTCTTCGTCAACGACGGTTCTTGATCAACTGTTCCGACGCGGCGACCAGCCGAACGGCGGACGAGGGCTCCAGTGGGAGCGATTTTTTTCTCGCGGGAATGTGAATCCCTTTGACGAGATCCAATGGGAGAAGCGGACGGCGTCGATTACTGATTCCAAAGGGAAAATTGTTTTTGAGCAAAAAGAGGTCGAGGTTCCGAATTTCTGGACCCAGAATGCCACGAACATCGTCGCCTCAAAGTATTTTTATGGCGATAAGGATAAGGGAAGCCGAGAAACGAGCGTTCGCCAGTTGATTGATCGCGTCACAGCGACGATTACTGATTGGGGCCGGGCGGACAACTACTTTGCAACAGAAGATGATGCTAAGGCTTTTTATGATGAACTAACCTGGCTTATTGTTCATCAGTATTTGACCTTTAACAGCCCGGTGTGGTTTAACTGTGGCGTCCATCGGTACGATCGAGGCTCTGGTGCGGGACGCTGGTATTGGAATAAGACGACCGGAACCGTTGAGCTGGCTGAAGACGACTATACCCATCCCCAGTGTTCGGCCTGCTTCATTCTCTCGGTGCGCGACTCCATGGATTCCATCCTCACCCTGGCGAAGACCGAGGGGATGATTTTCAAGTTCGGTTCGGGCGCGGGCTCTAACCTCTCTCCGTTGCGTTCCTCAAAAGAGCATCTTTCGGGCGGGGGAACTGCTTCTGGGCCGGTGTCTTTCATGAAAGGCTTCGACGCGTTCGCCGGGGTCATCAAGTCGGGGGGAAAGACGCGCCGGGCAGCCAAGATGACTATTCTGAACATCGACCATCCTGACGTTATCGATTTCATCTGGTGTAAAGCGAAAGAGGAAGAAAAAGCCTGGGCGCTCATTGATGCCGGCTACGACGGCGCAATCGACGGTGAAGCCTATACGTCAATCTTCTTTCAGAATGCCAACCATAGCGTTCGGGTCACGGATGAATTCATGCGCGCCGTTGAGAATGACGCCCACTGGCAGACTCGCTCCGTTCGGAACGGCGACGTTATCGATGCCTATAAAGCCCGCGACGTCCTCCGTCAGATTGCCGAGGCAACGCATCTTTGCGGAGACCCGGGCCTTCAGTACGACACGACGATCAACAACTGGCACACCTGTGCGAACACGGACCGGATCCACGCGTCGAACCCCTGCTCCGAGTACATGTTCTTGAATGATACGGCCTGCAACCTCGCGTCGATCAACTTAATGAAGTTTCGGACGGTCGACGGTCAATTCGACTTCGCGAAGTACCAGAAGGCGATCACGGTGCTCATCACCGCGATGGAAATCCTCGTCGACAATTCGAGCTATCCAACCGAAGCGATTGCTCACCGCAGCCACCTCTATCGGACGCTCGGGATCGGGTACGCCAACCTCGGCGCGCTCTTGATGTCGCTTGGTCTTCCTTACGACAGCGATGAAGGACGGGCGTACGCAGCGGCGATCACTTCGCTCCTCTCCGGACAGGCCTACGAGCAGTCAGCGAAGATTGCCAGCGTCATGGGGGCCTTCCCTGGGTACAATGAGAACAAAGAACCGACTCTGAAGGTGATGCGGCAGCATCGAACAGCCGTTGACGAGATCAACCAGAAGTTGATCCCGAGCGACTTAGCAGAAGCCGCCCGGGAAGTTTGGGATCGGGTTGTTCGTTCGGCCGAGGCCTACGGCGTTCGGAATGCGCAGGTATCGGTTCTCGCGCCGACCGGAACGATTGCCTTCATGATGGATTGCGATACGACGGGCATTGAGCCGGATATCGCCCTCGTGAAGTATAAGAAGCTCGTGGGCGGCGGTTATATGAAGATTGTGAATTCGACCGTTCCGCTCGCCCTCTCTGTTCTCGGTTATACCGATACCCAGGTCGATGACATGAAGGCCTACATCGACACGAATGACACGATTGAAGGCGCCCCGCACCTCAAGCCTGAACACCTCCCAGTCTTCGACTGCGCGTTTAAGGCGGCGAAGGGAGAGCGTTCCATCCACCACATGGGTCATATCAAGATGATGGGCGCAACCCAGCCCTTTATCTCCGGAGCCATTTCGAAGACGGTCAACATGCCCTCGGAATCGACGGTAGAGGAAATTATGGATGCCTATATCCAGGGCTGGAAGCTTGGCTTGAAAGCGCTCGCGATCTATCGCGACGGCTCAAAGCGAACCCAACCGCTGAATACGTCCTTAACTGAAGACGGCAAGAAGCGCGAGGTGAAAGCCGCCCCGGCTGCTGAGCCGAAACCCTACCGCCGTAAGCTTCCGGACGAGCGCGCCTCGATTACCCACAAGTTCGATATCGCGGGGCATGAAGGCTACATTACCGTCGGCCTCTATCCCGAAGGTCAGCCGGGCGAACTCTTCATTGTCATGAATAAAGAGGGGAGCACGCTCTCCGGGATTATGGATGTCTTCGCGACCTCCATCTCGCTCAACCTCCAGTACGGCGTTCCCTTGAAGGTCCTCGTGAATAAGTTTACCCACCTTCGCTTCGAGCCCTCCGGTTTCACCCGGAATCCCCAGATTCCGATGGCGAAGTCGATCGTAGATTACATCTTCCGCTGGATGGCCTTGAAGTTTCTCTCGCCGAAGGACGCGGCCGAAGTGCATAATCACGAGCTCGTTGAACAGATCAACGGGAACGGCCACGCAGCTTCCGCTTCAAGCCCGGCGCCAGTAGCAAAAACAGCTGCTCCAGCCCCGGTCGTCGCTGAGCCGACGAATGGCGTTCAACTTGAGCTTATGACGATCCAGAACCAAACCGATGCTCCGCCGTGCGACTTCTGCGGCGCCATCATGGTTCGGAGCGGCTCCTGCTATAAGTGTATGGAGTGCGGCCAAACAAGTGGGTGTTCCTAGTGCTTGGAGGGGAAAACCCAAAGAAGGGGTTTTCCCCTTCCAACGCTCCTTCGTCGCTGCCTCCCCTTTCCGAAGGTGCCTCGAGCGCGACCTGAAGTCGACGCTCTCGGCAAAAAAATAAGATCGCTATGAAGCAAGCAGGGGGAGGCCTGACAATTCTCTACATCGGCAACGGAAAAGGCAAGACGACCGCTGCGGTCGGTCTTGCCGTCCGGGCGCGCGGGTGGAAGAAGCGCGTGTTCTTTCTTCAATTCGTGAAGGAAGAGAAATGGCCGTCCGGGGAGCGGGCGGTCTTACAACGGCTTGGTGTTGATGTTTGGGTCCTCGGCGAGGGCTTTGTGAAAATCTTGAACGACAAGAAGCCCTTCAGCGTGCATAGGGCGGCAGCCGTTCGCGCACTCAAGGCGGCCCGAACAGCCGTTCGCTCGAAGGAGTATGACGTGGTCATCTTGGATGAGGCTGTCTCGGCCGTTGAGTCGAAGCTCCTCCCCCAGTCGGCGATTACAAAGCTCATCAAAGCGAAACGCCCGGATCTCCACCTGGTGCTCACCGGACATGTTGCGTATCCTTCGATCGTGAAACTTTGCGACCTCGTGACAGAAATGGGGAAGGTGCGCCATCCTTTTGATTCTGGAACCTTAGCCGTGAAGGGGATTGATTATTAGATTTGACGTTTTCGTGGCAGGGCGCTAGACTTGAGTCCCACAATTCGCAAATGGGAAGACGGTGAGATTCCGTCGCGGTCCCGCCGCCGTATAGCCGTACCTTCCACTGGTGCGGCGAAGCCGGCCCCCCTGTCCCACTCCAAAGGGACAAAAGACAAAACCCCCGCCGAGCGGGGCCCTCCGTGGAGAGGTTCCTAGCCGTTTCAGAACGGATCGAGCCTCCACGCGAGTGGGGGATTTTCTTTGCTCAATCTCGATCCGTAATCACGAAACCTATGTCCGAACGTCGATTTACCTCAATGCATGGCTGGCTGGCTCTCGTCCTCGTGGCCGGGGCTGCCTTCACAGCTTCCTTTTCAAAAATGGCGCAGGATGTCCCGGCGAACATTCAGCCGAACCTCGTGCAAAACGTTCAGGTTCTTGGAGCGGAGGATGTGGCCCAGAAGTCGGTCCTGCTCATGATCAACAGCGGGAATCAGACGCTTTTGAACAGCGCCGTGGTCCTTCAGGCGAACGATACTGTTCTCAGTTTACTCACCCGCGCCCTGGCCGAGGCGAAGCTTCCGCTCGAAACCCAGAAGTATGACTTCGGAACCATCGTGAATTCGATCAACGGCATTGTCGGCGGAACTGAAGGAAAGTACTGGCTCTATAGTGTGAACGGCCAAGATGGGAGTGTTGGCGTTGATCAATACCAGCTGGAAGGCGGCGAGATCGTCAGCTTCCGTTTTGCCGCAAGCTAAGATGACGAGTCGCTTGTTCCCTTACCTCCTCGTCGTTTTCGGAATTGCCCTTCGCTTTCTCCCGCACCCGGTGAATGTCGCCCCGGTTGGAGCGCTCGCCTTCTTTGGAGGCGTGTATCTTTCGAAGCGGTGGTCGATCGTCCTGCCTTTGGCAATGACGATTGGAAGCGATTTGCTCATGAGCTTGCCCGGAATGCGCGCGCTTATCCCTTGGGGTGCTGGAAATGTTGGATTTCACATCCATGCCCCTTTCGTCTGGGCGAGCTTTGCGCTTGTTGGTCTTATTGGCTGGTGGGTTCGCGGACGGAAAAATGTTCTGACGATCCTCGGAGGCAGCTTAGCTGGATCGCTCGCGTTTTACGTGGTAACGAACTGGGCGGTCTGGGCCTTCGGAACCATGTACCCGTCGAATTGGGGCGGTCTACTAGAGTCATACACGATGGCTCTGCCCTTCTTCCGGAACACCCTCCTGGGCGATCTTGGGTACCTTGCGCTTTTCTTCGGGCTCTATGAAGGAATCGGACTTCTTGCTAGACTAAAAGCACAGAAGGCGGTTTCCCTTCGGTAGCCAAACATGCCGTCCTACCAGCAGTATGCGAAGTACCAGCCGCGGCGAACAGCGTCAAACGGACAACTCGTCCGCTGGTTCATCTACCTCGTGATTTTAATTGCGCTCGTTTGGATTGTGAGCGGTTGTTTGAATCGCGGCGAGTCAGATACGAACGGAACGCCGACGATCGCGAATACGGCAAATGAAAACGCAACCGTGGACGCAAACGCCAACGGGAATAGCAACGTGAATGGAACGACAGCTGAGCGGACGGCCAGTCTTGAAACCTATGACGTTGCAACGGATTGCACTGGGGTCATCTCTCAATTTGGGCGGGAGAAAAAACTCGTTCTCACGTTCGGTGGGCGCGGGAACGGAGCAAACGTCGACGACATTCTCTCCGTGTTGAGCGCGACGTCAACGCCAGCCAGCTTCTTTTTTACCGGGACTTTTGCTGAGAATCAGGCGCAAGTCGTTGAGAAGATCGCCCAGGCCGGATACCGCATTTACAACCAAAGCGATACCCACCCCGATTTCGAAACCTTGACCGAAGATGAGGCGCTCCAGGAGCTTGAGGGAGCGGATGAAACGATTAGCGCGATCACAGAGCTCACGACAAAGCCGTTTTTCCGGCCGCCCTACGGCTCGGTCGACGATACTGTGACGGAAACGGTAAAATCGGCCGGCTACTGCCCAGTGACTTGGACCGTTGACGGAATGGATTGGCAGGCGAGCGCGACCGCGGAGAGCGTCCAAACGCGGGTAACCGAGCGATTCGGCAACGGGGCGATTATTCTCCTCCAAGTCGGCGGCGTTGGAACCCCAGAAGCGCTTTCCGGAATTATTTCGGACGCAGCAGCAGCCGGCTATAGCTTTGTCACCCTGCCCGAGCTCCTCGGCGCAACGTAACAAAACATCAGGATGCGTCGTAGTAGATGAAGGCGTCGAGCCTCGGTTTTTCCCGACGAAAACCTTGACGGAATGATTCACGACTGATATTTTTTTCAACACTATGGGGGACGAAATACTCAAGCAAGCAGATCAACCGCACCAGCCGACGAGTTCAGCGCGTTCTTCTTCGCTGGCGGTCGTCGCGATTGTGAGCCTCGTCATCGGTTCGGTCGCTGGATCGGTTTTTGGCGTTCTCGCTGCGAACGATAAGCTCGGATCTTGGCTCGAGCGTTCCATTCTCGGAACCTCGACGTCGTCATCCGGGGCGGTTACTCCCCAAACGGTTCAGGTTGAGGAAGAATCAGCAACGATTGATGTTGTGAATAAAGTGAAGCCCGCGGTCGTGAGCGTTGTCGGAACCCAAGACTTTAGCCGGATTTCCCGACAGCCGAACTACTTTTCTCCTTTGAATGACTTTTTCGGTTTTTCCCAACCGAGTGAATCCGAGGGAACGCGTCAGGTCGTCGGCGGGAGCGGATTCATTGTGAGTTCAGACGGCTTAATCGTGACGAATAAGCATGTCGTCAATAGTGAGAATGTTGACTACTCCGTTGTGATGAATGACGGAACCCGCATTGACGCGACCGTATTGGCAAAAGATCCGAATCTCGACGTCGCGATCTTGAAGATTGAAAAAGACAATCTTCCGACTCTTGAACTTGGCGATTCGGATAAGCTGCAAATTGGCGAAACCGTCATTGCGATTGGAAACGCCCTCGGCGAGTACCAGAACTCCGTGACAAAAGGCGTCGTGTCCGGACTGGCGCGGACGATTCAGGCAGGCGATGGGACCGGTAACAGCGAAGTGATTGAGAACACCATTCAAACTGACGCCGCGATCAACTCCGGAAATTCCGGGGGGCCACTTCTCAACCTTTCCGGCGAGGTGATCGGGATCAACACCGCGGTTTCGACCGAGGGTCAGCTTCTAGGTTTCGCGCTCCCGATCAACTCGGTGAAGCAGGATATTGAGAGCGTCAAAGCGAATGGAAAGATTGTTCGGCCCTATATCGGGATTCGCTACACAGCGATTACAAAAGATATCCAAGAGTCGAACGATTTATCCGTTGACTACGGGGCCATTCTCGTTCGAGGCGACCAGGCGGGTGAACTCGCGGTGATTCCCGGAAGCCCGGCCGACAAAGCTGGACTCGAGGAAAACGATATCATTCTCGAAATCGACGGCGAGCGCATTGATGAAGACCGGACCATTGTTGGAGCGCTGGCCGAGCATAAGCCTGGAGATACGATCACGCTGAAGATCCTCCACGACGGCGAGGAAAAGAGCGTAAGTCTTACGCTCGGCGAAAGTTCGTAGCGCTGATCTAGCCAATCCGGCTACGGTGTGCTAGGTTTTGCCTATGGCCGATCTTACAAACCGCATTTCCATTCTCGCTGAAAAGATTACGGCCAGCCGGAGGTTTCTTTGACCTCCCGCGGAAACAGGCCGAGCTAGCCGGACTCGAGGCCGAGATGGCCGAGCCGGATTTTTGGTCTGACCCTGAAGCGGCGAAAGGAAAGAGCCGCCTTTTTGACGAGCTGAAGAAAGAGCTCGGGACCTGGGATCGACTGCATGAAGAAATCGAGACCCTTCAGGCGCTCGCTGGCGATGCGGAGCCGGAAGAGCTTGAATCTCACCTCGCGGCGCTCGAAGCTGAATTCGCGAAACTCGAATTTACGCTTATGCTGTCCGGTCCTTACGATGAGCGGAACGCCATTCTCGCGATTCATGCGGGCGCGGGCGGAACCGACGCGCAGGATTGGGCCGAGATGCTGAAGCGGATGTATCTTCGCTTTTGCGAGCAGAAGGGCTGGACTGCGCGCGTACTTGATGAGTCACGCGGACAGGAAGCCGGAATAAAGAGCGTGACGATTGAAGTTGTCGGACATTATGCTTACGGCTATCTCCGTTCAGAGGCCGGGGTTCATCGCCTTGTCCGTATTTCCCCCTTTGATGCGGAGCAAATGCGCCACACCTCCTTCGCCCTTGTTGAGATCGTTCCCGATTTCGGCGATCTGCCTGAGTTAGAAATCGACGAGAAGGAATTGAAGATTGAGACGACGACCGCGTCCGGCCACGGCGGCCAGAGCGTGAACACAACTTATTCGGCGGTTCGGCTTACTCACCTTCCCACGAAGATCACTGTTTCCTGTCAGAACGAGCGTTCCCAAAAGCAGAACCTCGCGACCGCGATGAAGATTTTAAAGGCGAAGCTCCATACGCGTCGACTCGCGGAGCAGGAAGCGGAGAAGCAGAAAATTCGCGGTGAGTTCCATTCAGCCGAATGGGGGAACCAGATTCGGTCCTACGTTGTCCATCCCTACAAACTCGTCAAAGACCATCGGACAAAATTCGAGTCGAAGGATCCTGATGCGGTTTTGAACGGCGAGCTCCAGCCCTTCCTCGAAGCGTATTTAAAGTCGACGCCAAAGCCGTCATAGCTTGACTTTTTTCGCAAAAAGAGTATGCTCTGTACTACTTGCGGTGGTCTTCGCATAGGCTCTGACGTTCAGGAGGGTTTTGCATGCCTCGACTCGTTAAGGTCGAAAAGGGCGGAACCAAGCCCGTGAGGAAGGATCCCGAGGTCGGTGATTACGTGGTTGGCGTGAACGTTCGTCCGCACGGTCCGACCACGGCCGTCGTCCACAACATCTGCGTTCCGGAGGGGGTGCGGACGCGGGGTCAGATGATCCCGGTCGCGCGCAACGCGATCGTTCAGTTCGGGGAGGATCTCGCCATCGGCGAGGGAATCTTCCGGGTGGAAGCCTAGTCCTCGACAATTCGCATCACCGCAAGTCGTTCCCCGACCGCCTGGCCCGTAAGCCCGGCGGTCTTTCCTTTTTTTGACGTCTTTGTTAGGGTGGGCGTAGGCAAGTTGGTGGCGCGGAGAGAGGCGTGACGAAGTCGAATGGGTTTCTCCTGGCGTGCAGTACTATTCTTGCCGGGATTGGCTTTGCGCGCGCCGTTCCGGATGCTTCGTTGTGGTTGAGCGCGGGAGGGTGTTGTCTCGGATTGTGCCTGCTGATGTTTCAAAGACGGCCGCTATGGCTGATCATTGTTGTTTTTGGACTCAGCTTGGGTTTTGGTCGAGCCGCGCTGGTAGCGAAAGCGCCAGTGATTGGGGAGGGAGAGCGAAAGCTTTCTGGATTCATTGTGGCGGCGCCGGATCTTCGAACTGATGGCGTTCGGTATACGGTTGAACTCGAGTTTCAGGTGAACATTCTCGTGCGCTCAGCCTTAGAGCCGCGCTATACGATCGGTGATCGAGTCGCATTTTCATGTCAGGTTCGACGGCCTGAGCCGGTTGAAACCTTTGCCTACGACCGCTACCTCGCGCTTGATGGAATTCGAGCAACCTGCACAGCTCGGCATATTGAACTCCTGGAGTCGGGGAGCTTTTCCGTCAGTCGCGCTTTCGCCGCCGGAAGAAATAGAGTCGAGCAAAAGCTCAATCAGCTCTATCAAGAGCCGGAAGCCTCTTTTGCGGCCGGATTGCTGATTGGGGCTCGACGCGGCTTACCCGTAGAATTGAAAGAAGCGTTTAACCGGACTGGAACAACCCACCTCATCGCCTTGTCTGGATTTAATATCGCGATTGTTTCGACGATGATTCTTCGAAGTATGGTGGGAATCGTTGGACGGAAAAAAGCCTTTTGGCTGGTCCTCGCCGGTGTGAGCCTCTTCGTAGTTTTTGTTGGCGCCCAAGCCTCAATTGTCCGCGCCGGCATCATGGGCTTGGTTGCGGCTTTCGGTCAGTACGTCGGCCGTCCGAGCCGCGGATTGAATCTCCTCGCCTTGAGCGCGACGCTCATGGTCGGCCTCCAGCCGGCGATTCTTCTCGATGACGTAAGCTTTCAACTTTCCTTCGCGTCAACGCTCGGACTCATGCTCATTACCCCCGCCATCGCGCCGTTAACGTCCTGGCTACCCGAGCAACTCGGCCTTCGGGACAACGTGACGTCAACATTAAGCGCGACGCTCGGCACCTTACCGATTATTCTCGCGACCTTTGGTCGTCTGTCGCTCGTCGCGCTTCCGGTGAATCTCCTCATCCTATCGTTTATTCCGCTCGCGATGGGACTCGTTGCCCTCGCTTGGGTTGGAAGCCTGTTCGGCCTAAGCGTCGGACTCCTCGCGGGTCTTCCAGGCTGGATGCTCCTCCACGTCATTATTGCCGTCGTTCGTTTTTTTGCTGAACCAAGTTGGTCGTCTCTTTCTTTCGGAGTCCTTGGGCCTCCAGCCTATCTGCTCCTTATTCCCGTATTCGGTGGCGCCCTTTGGCTCGATCGACGGAGGCGACATGTATAGAGTTGTCAGATTTATCGTTTTGGGAATCGTGCTTCTCGGCGTAGCTGGATTCATCCTGCGCGAGCGAAGCGTTCCTTCTTCGAGAGTAATTTTTTTTGACGTTGGCCAGGGCGATGCAATTCTCGTTCAACTTGAATCGGGCTTCGATATCCTTATCGACGGGGGACCAGACTCAACCTTGGTTCAAAAACTTGGTGAACGTTTACCATACTTCGACCGAACGATTGAACTCCTGATTGTTACTCATCCGGACGCGGATCATGTGAACGGCCTTCCGGAGGTCGCGCGGCGTTATGCGATTGAGCGCGTTCTCTGGACCGGGGTGAAGGATGAACTATCGACCTATCAAGCGCTCCAGAGCATTCTCGCCGAACAACACACGACTGAACTCTTTGCTCGCGATGGGCAGCGCTTTGATCTCCCCGGAGGGACGCTCGACGTTTTGCATCCAACGGAATTGCTCCAAGGTCAATCTCCTGAAGATTCGAATGCGCTTTCCGTCGTTGTTCGGCTTGCACTAGGAAGCCATCACCTTCTGTTAACCGGAGATGCCGATCTCGCTGCGGAAGAGAGCATGGTCGCGAGTAGTTCGGAGCTCCAGTCAGATATTCTTAAGGCTGGTCACCACGGATCAAAGAGCGCGACCGGCGAAGCCTTCCTGGATGCGGTTCAGCCGGCCTTCGCGGTGATTTCCGCTGGCCGGGAGAATCGCTATGGGCATCCCCACGCCGAAGTGATCAATCGGCTTCTTCGACGAGGGGTATCGATTCGTTCAACAATTGAGCGTGGAGATATTTGCTTTGAAGGCCTTGAGGGCAATCTTCAAGAATGTAAATAATGGCTAAAAATAGCCAATCCCTCCCCTCCACCCCTTGACAATTCTGCAAGGGTATGCTATCGTAGCCTGTTTGACGATTGATCAGGGGGGTTCATTCCA
>CAZWTD010000013.1:0-32281 GCA_964637345.1 uncultured Gammaproteobacteria bacterium | reverse complement strand
ATAGAACAAGCGCTCATCAAAGCGACGACAAAACTCGAACATGCTTCTCGACTCGACGTAAAGGAGCTTCGGTCCGACCTCGCTGAAGCAGCCGAGGCTCAAGAGCAGCTGATTGAGGCCTTAGCCCGGACCGAAGACCTCTCGGCCCTCAGCCGGCTCAAGCGTGACGCGGAAGCGATAGGAGAAACCATGCGCCGTTTGCTCGCCCGCCTGTCCGATGACGCTTCTGAGCATGACCCAAGCGCTGTTCTCGAGCTCCAGGCAAAACTGACTGAGTTTTTAAAGACGAAAGATAGTCTCGTCAATGAAATCCATGGACTCGAAAACCGTCTTGGAACAACGCGCGAAAAGCTCGCCTCACTCACCCAATATCGCGACCGCCTCGTAACGGAGCGCCGGAAAATTACTCTCGAACTAGAACGCAGTAAGCTCGAACCGAATGAAAAAGGGAAAGCGCTCAAACTCTTCCAGGCCGAGGATAGCGCGATTCAACAAAACCTGGATACGCTCGACGCAAAACTCAAGGTCCTCGCTGACGCTATCCAAAGCTTTAACGTCAAAGCGCAAGGAAACCGGGAGCGCCTTTTCGCGCTACAAAAATCCTTCCGTGAACAGCAGCATGCGCTGAACCAAGAAAACGCCAAGCTCAACGCGATTCAGGTCGAACTTGCCCGCCTGGAGACAAGGAGAGACGACCTGGAGCGGGAGTTCCGCGCCGAGCTACCAGAGGAAGCGATTCACCGCGTTCTCGCCACAACGACTCCGGTCGCCGCAGAAGAACGCCGGGCTGAACCAGAGTACCAAGAGGAAATTTCACGCCTTAAACACTCCTTGGAGCTGATCGGCGGTATTGATGAAGGAATTACTGAGGAGTATGAGACAACCAACGAGCGCTTTCAATTCCTTGAGAAACAATCAGCTGACCTCCGCGGCGCGCTCGAACAGCTCGAACAAGTCATTCGGGAACTCGATGAAACCATTCATAAGCAGTTCGACGAATCTTTCGAAAAGATCAACCAAGAATTCCAGCGCTCTTTCCGCGTGCTCTTCCGCGGCGGAAACGCCAAGCTTGTTCTTCGAAAAGAAGACGTCTACGCTCCGGTTGATGAGGATGAAGACGATGATGAAGAGGACGATGAGGATGAGGATGACGATGATGCCGAAGAACAGGCGCCGGTCCGAAAGCCAACCGGAGAAAAGGTAATCGTCGGAATTGATATTATCGCAACGCCCCCGGGGAAAAAGCTTCAAAATATTACGATGCTCTCGGGTGGCGAACGCGCACTCACCTCAATCGCCCTGATCGCCGCGATCATCGCAAATAACCCCTCGCCCTTTGTCGTTCTCGACGAGGTTGACGCGGCGCTCGACGAAGCGAACTCCCAGCGCTTTGCCGCGATCGTCGCCGAACTGAGTCAGAAAACCCAGTTCGTTATCATCACCCACAACCGCGCGACCATGGAAAAGGCCGCCCTCCTCTACGGCGTAACCATGGGCGACGACGGCGTATCAAAACTCATCTCTGTGAGAATGGAAGAGGCTGAGGCGGTTATCAATAAGCACGGAAACCGATAGTTTCCTTCCCTACTTCATCAAAAAAAGACCACGTCCCCGAACGAGTTAGGAGGTCTAGTTAGCGATCCACCCGAATCAACTCGGAGAAATAGCTTCCCGGCATCGCGACTTGCTCCGGCCCACGCGAGAGGCGGAAGTAGATTTCATAGACCTGAAGCTCGTCCGGAGCATCAAGGCGGAAGGTGTAACTCGCTGTGCCGCCCGGCGGAACCGAGGACTCATTCATCGTAATCCCTCCGGTCTCCCGAGGCCAGCTTCCGTCTCGAAACTCGGGCCGTCGGTAGAGCGCGCCGTAGATATTTAGCTTCACGCTCCGGTCCCAGGTCTGGGTCCCGGTGTTCGTATACCGAACCGTCACGGTCGGACGCCAACTTGATCGAACTGCGGCGGGAATATTTTCTACTCCTCGCTCCGCGGAATACTGCCGCGCCTCAAGCGACGCATAGGTTGGGTCGATCCGAATTAAGGAAACGACGTGGCGGTGCTGGATAACATGATTTCCGTTGCTCCGATCGATGAGCTGAAAAATCTGGGTGTAGATCTGGGAATGTACCGGAGCCCGCATGAGAAAACGATACGTTGCGGTTCCGCCGGGCGGCACGCTTCCTTCCTGCATGACTATCTCGCCAACCGCGCCGGGCCACGAACTATCGTAGAATGAGCTCGGGCCGAAGTCGTCATTCATGATTTTCAACACGACTGACCGATTCCAGGTCGTTACCCCGGTGTTCGTCATTTTAATCGTCGCCCAGGAGCGCCAGGTGTCGAGCATCGCCACGGGAACATTCAACTCAGCAAGTCCGGCCTGACTCGAAGAATCGACTCGCGTTTTCTTTATCTTCGTTCCCCCGCTGATCGCGTCATCATTCTTCATGAGAACAAAACGCTGATAGTAGGTCCCGAGTTCGGTCGGTGCCGTTGCCGTAAACGTAAAATGGCCCTGGGCGCCCGGGGCAACTGAAGTCTCTGACATTGGAACGCGGTCGGTCGCAACTCCATTCGCGCGAATTGCAAATGGGCTGGCTGAACCGTCGGGCGATTCCACCTTCACCTTCACCTCGTTGCGTGTCCAGGTTGATGTACCAGTATTCTTATAGAGAAACGTCACTTCTCGACTCCCGCCGGACAAAATCGCAGACGGCATTGGAGACTCCAGTAGCTTCGCACCTGAACTCGGGAGCGATTCGTAGGCTTCCCCGGCAAGCGTTCGCACCGTATCGAGTTCGGAGCGAAGGTGCTCACCCGGACAGACCGTGCAGTCAACGTCGATATGCCCGAACACGGTCGAAATAGTTCGATCTTTAAAATACGTTTCGCTGTCCGGATCAATCCCAAGTGCGCGCCCTTTTTCCGCTAAAAGGTCGACGAGCGCCGACTGCGATTCCGAGGATAGCGTGTCCGTACTCTCATAGTTCCCAAGGAGAGCAACCCCAACGCTTCCGGTATTGTAGCCCTGGTCGGCGCCTTTGCCCGGGCAGCCGGTCCGATAGGTATGGGCGCCGGTTACCCCATCACCGCCAAAGCGGCCCTCAAAAACGTGGCCGGCGGTATCAATGAGATAATTGTAACCGATATCCCCCCAACCGCGGATTACGGTATGGTAATAATAGATGCCGCGAATAACTGCCTTCGCCTGATCAAGAGACGGCTGACCGTTCGAGCCGGCAGTGTGATGAATAATGAACACTTCCGGCGTTGCATATTCTGGCGGCCAAATTTCCTGGTCGCCGTCAAAGCGAATTGATTCATCGGCGCCCCAGTCCTGACGCGAGAGAATGCTCAGATCGCCTCGAGCCTCCCGAGCCATCCACCCCAGCCAGCGATCAGACCACGACTCCTTCTTCATTGTGTTGAGATAGAAGAACTCCAGCCCGCTTGGAGCCTCGCCTCCATCAATGCGATACTGAAGCGCATCGGAGGGATCTGTAAACAGCAAATTCGCATATGCGGCAATACCTTGACCGTCGCGGCTCGCGGAATCCTCGTCGACGATAAGACTCGTCCAATCGGTCCACCCCGTGTTTGTCCGAGTTCGGATTGAAAGATCGGCGCTTCCTTCCCATTTCGCGCCAACCGCATTAAACGAAAAGTCCGACTCAATAATTGCGGAAGGGACCTGAGTCGCCGCGGCAGTCACGGAAAGCGTTTTCGCTTGAGTTGGAACTGACCCATCCGAGCTTCGGGCGAGTTGCGGGGCAACAAAAACAGCGCTTCCGATGAGAAGTCCGAGCGCAGGGAGTAGAAGGCGAGAAAGTACTTTTCTCTTCATGTTTGTCTTTAGGTAACGAAAAACCCTACGAGTCACCTCATAAGGCTAAACCGGCTGCACTAACATTAGGTATTATAGCGCTTTTTGAGGTTTTTGTCCAGTTCGGACAAGCTCAGCGCCAGCGAGAAGAACCCAGAACAAGACGGCCAAGTCATTCTTAAAGTAGGGAACATCAACTACGCCGTGGATAAGTAGCGCGGTCATAGCCATAAGCAAACCGATCGTCGTAGCTCGCATCGCTTCTCCGTTTTGCCGGTACGCGCGCGCGACGAAAAGAAAAAACCGAAGAACCAAGGCGAGAAAGAGTAAAAGACCGAATATCCCAAGCTCCACCCAGAAGTTGAGAAAAACATTATGAGGATAGAGAAGGAGTTCAACGTGTGCGGCGTCGCGATACTGATCGTATAAGGCTGGAAAGCCGCCGAGTCCAGCGCCCTCGAGCGGGTGCGCAGCGAGCAAGCGCATTGTTCCCTCCCACATGCGAAGCCGAACGTCACCAGACGTATCTCGAAAAGTCGCGAGCGTTGAAAGATAGTCCCGCGTTTGGGGAATGACAGCTAGAATAGCAACAAGAATAAGTACGCCGGCAATCCACCGCTTCCAAGACCGACTCATGAGAATACAGAGGAGCACCGCAGCGATGATCCCAAGAATCGCTCCCTCGGAAACCGCAAGACCGATCGCGATGAGTCCAAAGAAGATTGCGCCCCAGAGCCAAAGACGTTCCGGGAGTCGAAGGGCATGATATTTCGCGAGAAACCCGATCGCAAACGCAAGAATCGGAGCGAGGAGAAGTCCAACCGCGTTTGGATATTCAAACAGTGACGAGAAACGCGGCGGCATCTGTTCGGACCAAGGAAGCGGCGACGGGACCGCACCAAGGGCTTGGAGCAAACTCACTATTCCGATAAGGGCGGCCCCCAACCCAAGGCTGATCGCATACGATCTCCAGACCCGGACTTCTCGAGACGTAGAAATAAGCACCCACGCAAACAAAACAGGTTCAAGGAAATAGGCCTTCCAAAGTCCAAGTCCAGCCCCAGGGTCCTTCGACCAAAAACTCGCGGCCAGCCCGAGGCCCACCCAGGCGAGACTCAGCCCGACGAAAGCACGGGAGAGACCGGCAAGGCGCCAGGCCTGCGTCAGACCGCGCCCAGACCGAAGAAGTCCGATGCACCAGACGAGAAACAACAGAAGGATGTAGGCCTCGAGAAGGGTCATCGGAATCCAGGTCAGCTCGAACCGTATCAAATAGCTCGGCAAGGCAAAGAGGATCACGGCAACCCCCCAGCTTCTCCGATAGGAAGCCGCAACCGTGAAAAAGAGAAGACTCAAGGCAACGAGTACTGGAGTCATGTGAAAAGAAAGAAAGGAGTAAGCGCTTCACCTACCATACTATCAATCTGGGATTCGGCCTGACGTTTTTCATCCTCGGTCATCTCGCTATGCGGCTTGCCTGCGTCGAGTGGTCCTTGGAGGCTGCTCATCGGCCAGCCAGGAATTCGCATTTTGGATGAGGGAGAGAAAAAACGAATCCGTCGATCAATCGAGGCGACTGAACTTCTTCCGTCAGGAAAAACGATCGCAAAAGCAAAATGCCAGCGCCCGGTCCGGCGTTCCGCAGGCACCTCGCGGATGCGTTGTTCCCAATGGGCCAGGAGCGCATCATCATCTACCTCGTCCTGTCGGTCGACGCGCCGAACATGCACGCCGGGCTGTTCGTCATCTGAAAGGAAATCTACGTACAAGGCCTCATCTTCGGAGAGGACGGGAAGCTGCACGCGGCTACAATAGAAACGGGCCTTCAGTAACGCGTTGTCCTCGGCGGTCTCACCAAGCTCCGCTGACTTTTCCGTGATGCCTACCTCGTTTAAAGAAAGCACCTGGCCGGCGAATCGCCCAAGGAGCCTTGCATAGCGCTCCCGTTTAGCTGGGTTATGCGTCGCAATGACAATTCGATCAAGCATGATCCGTTGTTCGATCAAAAGCGATGTTCTGGGCAGCAACCATCAATCCAAAGAGGAACCAGATGTGCATGATGTAGAGAATCGAAAAGGTTTGATACTGAACAATAACCCCGACGAACGCGGCGAGGAGACCGACAAGAACAGCCCGGACAAAAGGATCGCGCGCAAACCGAATCGCGCGAATGGTACGAATGAAGAGGACGAGAAGCAGGAGAAGAAAAGTGGAAAAGCCAAAAATACCTAACTCGGCGAGAACTTCCAAAAATTCGTTATTCACAATGAGCCAGCCTTGTTCCGGCTGGACGAGAGGAAAATCAGCGACATTCGGACCGAAGTTGCCAATCCCAACGCCGAGCCAGGGCCGCGCCTGCGCCATCGCCCAGGCATCTTCAAAGGTTGTCGCCCGATCAGTGTAGGACGCTCCGGTAAAGATACCGGTTGCCTGACGTGAGAATGTATCAATCGATTCTTGGCGATCGCCGGTTAAGCCGAGAAATTGAGAAGCCCCCCAGACGATCACGGCGAGGACAAGGACGCCGAGCAATACCCGGTGCGGCGCTAAGACCTTTCGCCAATAGACGACAGCAAGCACGAGAAGGGAAAAGGCGAGCGCGATATACCCCCCGCGCGAAAGCGTTAGAACGAAATTCACCCCGGCGAGTAAAGTAAGCGCGAGTAGCCAGATCGGACGAACAACTTTTTGGCCGGCGAGCAGAAGTGAAATCAGAATTCCGAGTGGAATGAGGAGAAAGTTTGCAAAGTAGAGCGGCTCAAGAAAGGTCGATTGAATCCTCGGGAAGCCGAATACCTCGCTCGTATAGAGATCGCGCAAACCAGTCAACGAAGGCGGGAGGCCAACAAGATCGCCGGCAAATTGAAACAACCCGAAGGCGCAGACAAGTGCCGTAGACACTCCGAGTACAATCACCGAACGGCGGAGGACGGCGGTATTCGTCACAAAGTGTGGAACCAGCCAACTAACAACAATCGTAAACCCAACGAAGGTGAGTACGGTTGCTGCTCGAAAACCGTTCACTGCCTGCGTCATAGAGAGTACGGCAATGAGGATCAAGAGCGCGCCAAGCCAGACGGTCGGATTCGGTCGAACGCGGCCAGCCCGACGTAAAACAACAGAAAGGATAAAAACAAAAAGTAAGAGTGCTCCGATAACCTGACTTGTCCGAAGGGTAAAACCCGCGAGCTCGATTGATCCAACTCGCTCAAAGGGAAGGAGGAAGATCATCGCTAAGAGTCCGACCGTCGGATTTGTATAGGTTAAATAGGCAACGATGAGGACTACCGACAGGCCAACAACAAAAGCGAGCGCGCCGACGCCGAGTTTTGGGGCGAGCGCAGCCGCAATAATGGTGAGAAGGACCCCAACGATCAGACTTGGCCAGGTCTGCCTGAGCCTCATGTACGTTCTCGTAAATGCTCGTAGCGCTCGCGAGCCAAACGGAATCCAATCCAGGGAGTTTTTACCCACGCGGGCCGACCAAGACCGTAGAAAAACATACACGAGAGGATCGCTCGCGCCTTACGAGCGAAAAAGCGCGGAAGATACTGCCGCGAAAAGTGCTTCAGGAAAAAATACAACTCATTCGCAAAGAAATCTTCGTACCATTGGCGGCGATCCCGCTGGCGACTTCCTCCGGAATGAAGGCCGAGATGGATTACCGTCGCTCGCGGATCAAAGACGATAGTATTTCCCGCTTCAACAACCCGAAGCGAAAAATCCGTCTCCTCGCGCATGGCGTTCCCGACAAACTGTTCGTCGAAACCTCCAACCGCGAGAATAACCGACTTCCGGTACGACATATGCCCGCCGCGCGGCGCATTAATCATTGTCCGCGTGTTACTCGTTGCATTCGGGAAGACGCGCCCGTCCGGCGTTACCCAGCAGGTCGGCCCGCTCTGTTCGCGGTTCAATCGCTGGTTTCGGTCAACAACTCTCCCGCCGACTCCCCCGATTTTTTCGTCCGAGTAGTTCTCGGCATGAATAGCGAACAGGTCGCACTGGGGAAGCTCCGAGTCGTCGTCCACAAAAAAGATAAGGTCCCCGCTCGCAGCTTGAACTCCGACGTTCCGCGCGTGGCAGGTCCCGGCTCGATCGATATGGAGGTAGCGGACTCGGGCATCGTGACCGGCAAGACGCTTTACGCCCTCATGTTCAACCGCGCTCTGATCAACAATAACCACTTCAAAATCCGGATAGTCCTGTTCGAGAAATTGTCGAACGAGCGCTTCAAGCGCTTCGGGGCGATTGAGTGAAGGGATAACAACAGAAAAACGTGGGGTCATGGTGAGGGAAAATCAGCGTCAGTTGATCCGGCGGAACGCGAGGAAAGAAGCTCACGAATAAAGGAGCGATCAAAGCCACGAAAAAGGTAAAGTGCCACTGGATAGACGATCACCGCAACGAGAAGCTGAATGAAGAAATGCAAATCGCGGGCGAGCCAGAGCGCTCCAAGCATTGGAAGGCTTGCCGCAATGGCGATCAAGCCATACCGAAAGGTAAGGCGAAACTTCATTGTCCGCAGGATAATCACGAAGCCGATGAGCATAATCGTCAACTCGGTCAATACCGTTCCTGCTGCTGCGCCATACACCGAAAACGGCGGGATGAGAACGAGATAACTCACGATGCCGAGAAGGGCGACGCCTAGGTAGCCCCACACCATTCGCCGCTGCGCATTAATCGCAACGATCGAATGCCCGGAGAGCGCGCCGAGAAAGAGACAGCCGATGGCAAAAATCAGCACACGAAAAATTGGCACGGCTCCGGCGTAGTCCGGACTAAAGTAGAGAATGAGCGGCTTCGCGATGAGGAGACCGCCAAGAACGAGTGGGATCGTCGCCATGAGTAAGAAGTCAAAGGCGCGTTGAAACACCTGGATGAAGCGATCTCGATTCACAAAGGCTGTCGCGGTCAGAATCGGGAGTAAGAGCCCGACGAACATATTCGGAAAGGTCACGAGGATCTCAAGGATTTTATACGACGCGCCGTAGAGTCCGACATCAGCCGGCGATTTCATCAATGAGAGAAAAATCGTATCGAGCCGGAAGTACAGTAAGTTGAGGACGACCGACAGCGCCAGCGGGGCTGTTTCCCGGAGCAAATACCCCCAGTAAGGCCACTCAAAGCGAAGCGTAATGCGTTCGTAGTGTTGGGCCGCAATAAACGTTATCAAGAAATTCAGGACGCTCCCGAGTACGACCACGGCAATAATCGCGAGAAGTCCCAAGTCGAGCTTGATAACGAGCAGGGTTCCCAGAAAGAGAAGAACGCGTCCGGAGATTTCGCCAAGGACCACCCAATGCATCGCCAGCTTCTTCTGGAACACGCCGACGAGAAGCTGGTTGAGAACGATCGCGACGAAGGAGAAGACGCCGATGAGCATCCCCTGCTTCACGACGCTCGGGTACGGGAGGAACCAGGCTATCGCGAGACCTAAACCGAGAAGTACAATCGCCGCAACAATGCGCAAGCCCATGGTGTTACCAAGGACTCGGGCGGTATCAGCGCCGGGTTTCGATATTTCCCGGATGAGCGTGAGGTAGAGGCCGAGTTCAGCAATAACTCCAAAAAAGCCGAGGTAGGAAATGACGGTCGTGTAGTATCCATATTCCGCCGGCGCAAGATAGCGCAGCATGAACACCACCGTCGCAAATCCAAGCGCGGTTCCAATAATTTTTCCGAGAAATTGCAGTATGGTATTCCGAGCGATTTGGCCTGTCAGTGACATTGAAAATACCGTAAAAAGCGCCCATACCGTACCATTCTCCGGCCCTCCGGTCAACGAGGATTGACAAGTCAAACACGGAGCGTAGTGTGGGAAGGCATCAATGAACACGGGGCAGCACGCCTCGATTCTCTTTTACAACGACCACAGAGAAGGAGATGCGCTATGGTCGAACAGTATCCTCCTGGAATGGCGATCCGATCTATCGCGGCGTACGCTCCGCCAACTGTGGTCACGAATGACACGGTGGCGGAACGGCTCGAGGAAGAGCGAGTACGCTACGAACGACAGCTTGGACGAGAACTGACAAGAGACGAAAAACACGTTTTCAGGACGAATGATCGCTGGATTCGTCAGAACATCGGCTTCACCGAACGCCGCTTCGTCGCCGACGGCGAGGGAACGATTGACCTCGCGGTCCGAGCGTCCCAACTCCTCATCGAACTGGGCGGTATCGATCCGGCCACATTCGACTTCATTGTTTTCGCAACAGTAACGCCTTCCTACCTCTACAGTCCGCCGGACGTCGCCCTGCTCCAGCACCTCATCGGCATCCCCGAATCGATCAACAGTCGTCCGCATGAAGTCGGCGGCGCAGTCGTTAGCCTGGCCTGCTCAAGCTGGGTTGCAGCGCTCCGCCTCAGCTATGCACTGATCCGGTCCGGCCAAGCAAAGCGCATCCTGCTCATTGGAGCTGATGCGATGAGCCGGACAATCAACTGGCGTGACCGCGCCTTCGCCTGCGTCCTCGGAGACGTTGGGACGGCGACGGAACTCGTAGCGGTTCCGAATGTCTTGGACATGTTCGGCCCAAACAACTTCTGGAGTTGGCTGGGCGGCTCACAATCCGACATTATCATCACGCCAAAGGGTGGTTCGCGCGCACCGCTCATGTCCGAAGAAGACCTGCTCGCGTATCTTCACCGCCTGGCCATGGACGGACCAATTGTCCGTGAACGGATGGTGGACTTCGTCGGTGGACCGGCTACTGAAGCCGCGCTGGAAAAGGTTGGTTGGTCACTCTCCGACCTTCACCTCGCTGTTCTTCACGAAGCCAACCGCGTACTGAATGGAGAGATCATCCAGCGGTGGCGCGCTCGTGGCTTCGAGGGAGAGGTTCTTGATGCTGGCGGCTGTTTCGGCAACACGACCAGCGGATCCATTCCCTTAGCTCTAGCCATCAATGGTGAGGCTCTCGAGGTCGGAAAACACTTCGGCCTCTTCGGCTTCGGTGGTGGTCTTTCGGCCAGCTTCGCCACAAGGAGAATTACTAACACGATCCGGGTCTTTACCCGGCTCTAGCGTCGCTCATTCAGGAGGGAAGCGCCGTGCGCATGCGTACGGCGTTTTTCCTTTCACAGAGAAGCTTGACAAAAATGCCTACTTCGGGTATGCTCATTCGTTTTCTATGGATACACTTTTTCCTGATCTTCACCGCCTGTTTTTGCGACAGCCGCGACGGACCCTCCTCATCCTGGGTGGATTTGGCGTTATCGGCATTCTCGCAACGGCCTCGGGCTCAAGCGCAGCCGGCATGGCGCTCCTTTTTGGCGCGCTCTTGGTTTTTCTCGCGCTGACACGACCGCAGCTCATCATCGGAGCTCTTGCGCTCTACGTTCCTCTTGAGCCTTTTGTGTTGAAGTATATTTCGGACGATTTTTACGTTTACGCTCGATACGGCAGCGAAGCGCTCATTTACCTTCTCCTCGCTGCGGCGCTCGTCTACCGCCTTCGGACGAAAACAAACCCGTCACTCGGACCAACAGGCTTCTGGCTGATCGCCTTTATCGCGTGGGCTGGAATTTCGGCGCTGGCCAATCATGTCCCGAGTCTTACCGCGCTGCTCGGGCTTCGGCAAATGCTGCGCTTCCCGCTCCTCGGACTCGCGGCCGTAAACCTTCCAATTAAAAAAGCTTTCGTAAAAAAACTCCTCTGGGCGCTTTTCATTCTTCTCGCGCTTGAATCATTTGTCGGGCTCAGTCAGTCAATCATCGGGTCGTCAGCTGACGCCTTTCTCATTCCAAGCGAAACGCGGCTCTATGGCAGCCTCCTCCTTACGCCGGGAACTGATCAGTACTGGGAAAGCGGACAGCGCATTACCGCCACGCTCGGCCGCTACGACCAACTGGGGATGTTCCTCTCCTTCTTTCTGTTGATCGGGCTGGGCGTTCTCTACGAACTCCGCAACCGAATCATGAAACGCCGACTTCTTATCGTGCTTCTTCTCGGGCTGGCCGCGCTTCTTCTGACCTACTCACGCGCCGCCTGGTTTGGATTTGCGATTGGCGCCTTTTTGATCGCGGTCCCGTTAAAACGCAACCGAGTTATTCTCCTCGCAACGCTCATCATCGTCGGCGTTCTCGTTCTCTATCCCTTTATTACTTCGCTGTCTGTAAACACGCTCATTGACCAACCGAATACCTCACTGCTCAATCGATTCTATGAAGCCTTCTCCTACGAACGCTGGCGAAGTGAGTATTACGGACTCGGCCGCGTCTACTTTATTGTCACGACCTTTACGACTGTCGTTCCGGCCTCGCCGATCTTCGGCTTTGGTCCTGGCCAATACGGCGGAGGAGCCGTCGCCGCGCTCGGGAATCATACGGTCTACGAGCAGCTCGGCATCCCCTTCGGCATCTACGGCACAACCGGCCAAATCGACAACAACTGGCTTTCGCTGCTCGGAGAAACTGGCATCGTCGGAATAAGCCTCTTCCTCCTCATCTTCCTCAGTCTGGCGCGTTTTGCCTACCGAAGCTACCGTGAAGAAAAAGATCGACTCCTCGGCGGGGCAGCCCTCGGATTCCTCGGCGCGCTCCTCGCTGCCAGTTTCCAGGCCGGCCTCGGAACCCATTTTGAAGTTCGAACGCTCGGTATTTACCTCTGGCTGATCCCCGCCTTGCTATTTGTAGCGACCCGCGAAGAAACAAAGAAAGCACCGGGCGGAGCTTTATCGGATTTCGAAATTCGAAATTAAGCGCTTCGAACTTTTCTTATGCGTATTCTCCTCGTCAATAAATTCCTCTTCCGAAAAGGTGGCGCCGATCGTCACTGTCTTGACCTAGCCGAGCTTCTTAAGAATGCCGGACACGAGGTGAGTCTTTTTGGCATGCATCATCCGAACAATCCGGCCTGGGCGGACGACGATCTGTTCGTTTCCTTCCTCGATTTCGAACATCCGAAATCCTCCGCTGAAAAGCTCCGAGGCTTCGGGCGAATGCTCTTTTCCTTTGAAGCGAAGCGGAAATTCGGCGCGCTCCTTGATCGACGGAAGCCGGATCTCATTCACGTCCATAACCTCTATCACCAACTTTCCCCCTCAATTTTACTCGAAGCGAAGAAGCGCCATATCCCGGTTGTCATGACCCTGCACGACTTCAAGCTCCTCGCGCCGAACTACCTGCTCTACCATGACGGCCGCGTTTGTGAAATCACGAAGCCGGATCGTTTCTTTCGTGCCGTCGGACATCGCTGCGTGAAACACTCGCGGCTCGGCTCATTTGCCTGTGCGGTTGAGGCCTGGATCCACGAACGGCTCGGACTCTACGTGAATACGGTCGACGCTTTTGTCAGCCCGAGCCGATTTCTCGCCGAGAAGCTCCGCGACTATGGAGTTCCGGCAAGGCGGGTCGAGGTCATCCCGAACTTCGCAGCAGCAGCGAATCTAGAGTCGAACGATCAGACAAGCCTCGGAGACTACGCGCTCTTCTTCGGCAGGCTTTCGGAAGAGAAGGGTGGCGAGCTTCTTCTTGAGGCATGGAAGCAGCTGCCGAATATCCCTTTGAAAATCGTCGGGACCGGACCGGACGAAGATCGTCTCCGGGAGCTGACCGCATCTGCCCAACTCCACAACGTCACTTTTACCGGCTATAAAAGCGGAGCCGAACTCGATGCGCTCATCCGTCATGCGCGCTGCATCCTTGTCCCCTCTATTTGGTACGAGAACCAGCCCCTCACGATCCTCGAAGCCTTCCGTTTCGGAAAGCCGGTCATTGCGTCGCGGATCGGCGCCCTCCCTGAACTCATCCAGGAAGGAGAGAACGGGTTCACCGTCGAGCCGAAGAACCCAAGTGCGCTGGCCCAGGCGGTCGAAAAACTTTGGAACGATCCAGCTCTCGTCGAACGAATGGGAAAGAAGAATCTCCTGAAGGCTGAAGAGTTCCGTCTTGAGCTCTACCTCGAACGAATTACTGCGCTCTACGAGGAGCTCGTCCGAGAAAAAAGCCAAGGGTAATCTTCATGTCGAGGGACCAGGCCCGCTTTAATCGGGTTGCGTTTAATGTACTCGACGTGCGTCCAAAGATCGCGCTCGTCCATGATGACGTGATCGTAGAATGAGTCTTGCCATACCTTCTCCATCCAACGGCGGGGCCGAGACGCCCCGCCTATGCGTTTGGGGTTACCTATAGCCAAGGCGTCCCGGCCTTGGCGGGGTTGGGAGGCGTCCCGGCCTTGGCGGAGCTTCCACATTTCTTTCGCAACAAAACTCTTTAACGAATGCATCGTCTCTGAAATTGTTTTCCCGTCGAGAATCTCAAATAACAAATGAAGGTGATCCGGCATGATGACGTAGGCAATCAGATCGATTTGCCTTTTCGAAGATAAATACTCCAAGGTCCTTACAACAATTCTCGCATTCCCCGCATCCAAAAACCACCGCTTCCGCCGAAACGTATTCGTCGTCACGAAATACAGCGGCCGCTCAACGTTCTTCAATCTCCGAATCCTGGCCATTCCCTTCTCCGCCGCCACCATTTTGCCGCCCCTCTTGTACCACGCCTATTGATTCTTTGCCATACCCGAAAATCCATCCAACGGCGGGGCCGGGACGCCCCGCCTATGGTTTTTTATACACATACCCGAGGCGTCTCTGCCTTGGGTGTCCCGACTTTGGCATCCAAGCTCTTGACATTTTTTGCTTTTCATGCTATCGTATTCGGTCAACCTAGCAATAGGCTGAACGATCTTCGACAAGTCGGGACGAGATAGGCTCGTTTCGAATCGGAGGTGGCGTGCGAACTATGGGAGGAATCGCACGATGAAGGTTCAAGTGATCTTTGACGTATTGCGTCACGGGCTCAAGGACGGCGACCAGCTCACGTCCACCGGCGTTGAGCAGGTCATCACTTCCGCCAGGGCCAACCTGGCAGGACGTCACTACATCGCGGCCTTCTACAGTGGCATGGCGCGAGCCCTGACCACTGTGCAGGAAGCGCTCATGGCCATCGATCACGGCGTGATCGATGTGCCAAAGGAACCCGGCTTCGGGTACGCCTGGGCCGAGGACCCGCGCTATCCGATCGGGGACGCGATGAATCGGGTCAGGGACCTGATCGCCGGCGGCGCCGAGGAGACGGTCCAACTCTGGCTCGATGCCTGGGGTGGACCCGCCTACGCCATCCGGGGACGCTTCCTCGGGACGCTCGAAAAGTGGGCGATCTACTACGCGCTTCACCCGACCCCGGACTGCGACCTGCGAATTCTCGTCGGCTCGCATAGCCCGACGGCCGAGCTCGCCTGCCTCGATCCCACCTCGACGCCCCGCCTCCGCGAGGCGGACGGGGTCTCCTACGTGATGGAGGTCGACACCGAGACCCTCGTGGTCACGATGATCTCCTCGGAGGTCTTCCGTCGCCCCGACGACGTGTAGTCGAAGCGTCCCTGCTTCGACTACGGAACATTGCACAACCAAAGCCGGTCTCTGCTCTGCAGACGACCGGCTTCTTCCTATTTTACCCAGTCAAACGCCTTGTCCATGAGATCGTCCGGTTCAAGTCCGAGTTCTTTCCGCTCCTGAACCGGAACATAGCTCTCATAGATTTCAAGCAGGGCTGGTTTTAGTAAATCGCTAAAGGGCATAGCGAACAAATGCTCAAGATAGTCTTTCGTTAAACCGCCAGCAGCAATCACATCAAACGCATACTGGTTCACAATTCGTCCTTCAGCGTCTCGCCGGAAGGTGAGAAGCTGCCCGCCGATGAGCCCCTTCGTATCGACAAGCGAAATCCGATCCCGCTCAGCGGCATCCTCTCCATCAAGTACCGCCACCCAGGCGTCCTTCATGCGTGTTAGGTAGGTGCTTGAACCGTGACCGACAAGCGGACGAACGCCACAGGTAAAAACGAGATACCCAAAAATGACAAAAAGGCTGGGGAGGATTGTATCCGAGCGGACTGCCTCGACAATCGCCTCGCGAGTCAAAGGAAGCGTAAAGCCCTTACCATTAGTTAACACGTCTCCCTCGAGGAGTAATCGCTCAACCTCATTCGATTCTGTCCGCCGCCAAAAGAAATGGGTTCCTTTCTGCGCCACCTCGTCCCAGCAGCCAACAAGGCCCCGAAAAGCATTGAGCGCTTTTTCCCGAGGCTTTCGGTTGAAGAGAACGCGGCCGAGCGGCGTGTTTTCCGCAATTGCTTCAGAGATGCGTTCGCGGAGGAGCGTCTCTTGCGGGACGTAATAGAGTGACGGAAGCATTGCCCGAAGACCAGGGGCAAAAAGCTGTTTCCAAAAAAACGCGTTCACGAGACTTACTTGGTCGCTGTATGATTCTGCTCTCGCGTCATTCATTTCGTACAACTCGCGCTCAACGTTTTCGAGAAAGGCGCGATCAGCGTCCGACCATTGAGCCCAGGTTCCAATCGTCTTCAGCCGATCGAGAAAGCCGAGTTTCCGCTTCGGAATCCAGCAGCTCGCTTGGTGGCTTTCACTGTTCGAGAAAAGCGCAATTTTGCGACCGTGAAACTGAAACCCGTTCCGATTAAAAAAGTTATTCGGCGGAACGACCGAACTCGAAAGGACAATAATCGGATTGGATTGTGTCGCTTGATTGATGAGCCGGTCGGCATTCGCCACGATGTTCGTTGCAGTCAAGATCGGATGATTCAAGATCGCGTGATGATCAACAATGTTCGTCGCGAAGGGCGATGCAACCGTAACCTCGACCCCATGAAGCCTTTTGACAAAATGGGTAATGCTACTTGCGACAAGGGACTGGCGCTCAGTATGAATCGGATCAACGGCAAAATTTCGAAGAGCACGACTATACTCCGGCAAGGTTTCTGTCCGGTGAAAAAACTCCGCAACGACCGGGGCGTAGGTCCGGATGCCGCGTTCGAGTTCTCTGATCGCTTCGTCTTTTGTCATCAGAAAAACTTTCTCCTATGACAGCTTCCTCACAACTCCTGTATTTGCATCAATCCCCGTCTGCGCGGGGACAAGCCTCCAATGGGTGAGCGTGTTCATAATTTTTTCACAATTCCTCGTGTTGCATCCACTTCCACGCGGTCGCCGTCTTTCAGGACCTTCGTCGCGATCTTCGTCCCGATGACACAGGGCTTTTTCAGCTCGCGCGCAATAATGGCTGCGTGACAAGTGATCCCTCCTTCATTCGTCACAAAACCAACAGCGCGCTGCATGGCCGGAATAAAGTTTGGCGTGGTCATGGTTGCGACAAGAATATCCCCCGGACGGACCTTTCCTAAATCACGGGCTTGAAGAACAATTTTCGCCACACCTTGGACTAAGCCGGGCGAAGCCACGCTTCCTTGAAGGAGCTGCTCCTGAGTCAAATCGGTTTGGAACGCCGTACGGAGCTTTCGATACTCTTTCGTGTCAGCAATACGGACGACACCATCATCAATGAGAAGCGCAAAACCCTTCTTCCGCTGAGCAAGTTCACCACGGCGAATCTCATGATGTTTAACCTCATCAGGCGTCATATAGAGAAGGTCGTGATATGAAACCCCAAGCTCTTTCCCCTTTTTCACAAAGCCAGGATAAAACTCATAGGCGCTCCGATTCATCACATCCGTTCGTTGCGTCCGATAGAAAATAATAAATTGCATCACGTCAATGAGGTGCTTCCCGCGAGCATCAAGACAAGACTTGGCTTTTTTGATTGCTCTCTTGGTCAAGAGTACCTGCTCTCGATAACCAGCAATCTCTTCGAGAAAGGCTTTTGAACGGCGTTTCCGCGAAGCCATCTCAGCGCTATAGGTTTTGCGCCCACCATAGCGAGCCAGGAGCCAAGCGTAGCGGCGGGCATGAGCGCGAATATCTTTCGCTTTCGCTAAATCGAATTTCTCTTTGCGCTGATAATTATCTTCAAGCGGAATATTCAGGTCGTGCATGAGTTGATCAGTCTCGGCCAGAGAACACTGCTTTCGAAGAGCGAGTCGAACATCGCGTTCAAGATCTTTTTCAAACACGTAGGTCATCGCCAAAGCAGGCATATAGCGTTCAAATGCTTCGACGTAACGTTGATAATTTACACTCTTCCCTGCCCGAAGGAGATCTCGTTCACGTTCGCGAAATCGCCGGACAACCCAGCGAAACTGCTTTGGCTTCCTCCAGGCTGAATACGTTAAGCGCGATAGCGTCTTCTGTTGCGCGCTCGGGTAATGCCAATCACCGTCGATTCCAACCGAGTTATGATAAAGGAAGGACCGACCGAGAAAAGGCCGGAATTCTCCAGGCCGAAGATACCCGTGATAGATAAAGCCGGCAAGCAAGGGCGGGTAAGGGCGATAGACGACGAGATCGTATTTCTCGGGAGAAAGCATAGTTAGTTTTTTGAGATAAGTCTTACCATCCCTTTCGTCGCGTCAACCTCCACTCGGTCGCCGTCCTTCAATACTTTGTTCGCCACCTTCGTCCCGACAACGCAGGGGATGCCAAGTTCACGGCTGACAATCGCCGCGTGGCAGGTCAAGCCGCCTGCGTTCGTAATAATGGCCGCCGCCTTCTTCATGGCCGGGACCAGACTTGGATAAGTCGTCTCGGATACGAGGATGTCGCCCGTCTTCATCTTGACCATGTCATTTGGGACTTCGATGATTTTGACAACGCCCTTGGCTGACCCAGGGGAAGCGCAGGTTCCAAGGAGCTCGTTCTGTACCTCTGGTCGGGCCGGCTCCTCTCGAACGATCTTTTTGAAAAAACGTTTCGCTGGTCCACCCGTAAGTACCGTATACTGTTTCGGGGTCGCGTAGGCTATGGCAAAACGCTGACGAGCCTTAAGCTCACGTTTCGAGATAGATTTACCGCGCTCGAGCCAGTTGACGATCTCCCAAGAATCCATCGCCCAAACGTGCTCGAGGGTAAGTTTAAGACGACGCGCGGCCTCACGGAAGAAGGGTTCGTAGCAGAACATCCCATGGTAGAGCGCGCCTTTCCGATACTCTTTGATGAAGACCATGCGCCGGGTCATCTCAACGAGCAAGCGCTCATGAGAAGTCAATCCGAGATCACGTTCGAGTGATCGTTGTCGGCGCGCAGTCGTCCGAGCTTTCTGCATCAACTCACGGAGGAGTCGGTCAGGAGCGATTCGGCCATCAGCAAGAGCCTTCATGCGATCGAGAAAATACGAGACCGGATAGTCCGGACCCTTGTATCCATACTGAAGCCAGCGCCAACGTTCATAGTGCGTCCGAAGCTGGGCCGCCATACGAGGCGACTTCAACCGAAGCTCGACTTCAAGACGCGGACCATTCACCCGTCGGACAAAGGCACGCAAACCAGGAACACGAAACAATCGACCCACCAGCTTCAAAAATTCTCGCTCTTCGCGCGTCACAAAACTCTCTTCGACTGGCGTTGAAAGCGTACTGAAGACGATCGAAGTTGGATCGCTGTGACCAGCCTCTTCAATCCGCCTCGCAAGTAGGACGCTTAATGCTTTTGTGATCCGCTCCTTGTCCGCGTCGGCGTGCCAGGAGACAGAGGCGCCGATCCCGTGAGATAGGGTATGCCACCGCAAGACTGCCAAAAAACGTTTCACCATTTCAGCGTTCGAGTATTCGGCAAACGGCAAAGCCCGAAAGGTCCGCGATGACTCGATGAACTGATCGGACCAACGCTCAACATCAGCAATCACCCGAAGCGCCCAGCTCGGATTCTTCAACATTTTCGTGGCGAGAAAATCCGCGGCTCGGTCAAACTCGTCCCGCCGGTACCACATCTGGCTGAAGTCGCCGTCGTAGAGGGTGAAGTACTGCGTCACGAAATTCCCAAACCCACGCTTCGGCCACTCACGAAGGAAGAAGGTGATCGGCGCGCCCATCATGAAAATCGTGTTCTGAGTAATTTCCGCCGGGACGAACCATTGCGCCGACTTGGGGTTTTTTCGTTGAACCTTTTTCATACCCCAAGTATACCATTGACAAAACCGCAATCCTATGCTAACGTCCGATCAGTTTGATGAGGCGCTAGACTCATTCACCGAAAAGGATCGCTTTATGCCCGCTCGCGGGCTAGGTGAATGAGGAACCCAAGAAATACTTGGGGCGTCGTAATTGCGAAACCGGCATCAACCGATTTTCTGCAATCTCGACTGGTTTGGCAGGAGCCGAACCAACCTTAGCGCCTCCCACAGGATGAGGCTCTTTTCATCTATGGGAGGTTCGACATGCACGTCATCATCCTCGACCAGAACCGTCTGCGCCAGCAGTGGTACACCCAGGCGCTGGCTGGACACGTCATCTCTTTCGTCGATACTGCCCTCGGGGCCGTTCGTCTGGCCCAGTCCGTTCCGACCGGTGCGATCGTGGCCGAGTACTTCGAAGACGCCGGTGGTCTTCTCCTCGATGAGCTCCGACGCGTCGTGGAGAACATCGGCTTCATGGCACCGCCGGTCTTCCTGATTGGTGATGTCCCGAAAGTCGACGTCGCGGAGCGGGCGACGCTCATCGCTCAAAACCGCGGCGCGCGCGACTTCATCACCCGCCCCATCAGCCGCCAGCGTTTCCGGGACATCGTCGCTCCGTCCACGCCGCTCCGTCCCAGGGCGAACGAAGCTTCGAAGGAGGGAGTGCTCCGAATGCGGATCACCCGGGTTCAAGCCCCGCCCCACTCGCCCCAAGAACTCGCCGAGCTGACGATGACGCTTCCGAACGTTCGTCAGTTGATCGAGGAGACGGTCGGATTCGATTGGTTCGTCTGGATTCTCGAGGAGGCGATCCGCGTCCATGATCGTCAGCGGGTACTCAAGGCCTGCGCCGGACTCGGCATCTGGGCGACCGAGGAGTCGCCGGCTCTCTACGCGATCAGCGTCGTCCACCGTCTCGGCGACCGTCAGCGCAATCCACTCGGCGAGCTCAAGTACCGAATCGCCGAAGCCCTGCTCTATCCGCACGCAGCGTAGTTCTACCGAGGCGCCTCTTTCGAGGGGCGCCTCTTCTCATTGACAAAATAGCCGGTAAGCGCTATTATGCCACGTTCTTTCAACGGAAGGGGGTGGCCTGGATGCAAAGCCCGCGTGATAAGAACGGCAAGGAAATACGGATCGGGGACAGGGTGAGAATGCCTCTGGGTTGGTGCCACTTCGGCGAAGCTGTTGTGATTTCGACCTACCCAGACATGGTTTGGGCGAAAGACGACCACGGCCAATCATTTTCTGCGGCCGCCTGCCAGGTCGAAGTTCTCAAGTCGAGCTCCAATGCCCCGCCTTCATAACTGAAGTCGGGGCTTTCTCTTGACTTTCAGAAGCGACGCGGTAGAGTGGGTCCGGATCATTTCCCTAGGCTCCTAGGTCCCAACGTGGAGGGAGAACGATGATACTGTCCGAGAATTTCGTTAGTGTTGTAGCGGAACAGCTCGGCATTACCGACCGGATGCGAATCATTCCGCCAGCGAGCGCGGCTGACGATCTCGGCGCCGATTCGCTCGATCTCGTCGAGCTGGTGATGGCGCTCGAAGAGCAGTTTCAGGTCGAGCTCAACGAGGAGGCTACCGCCGCCTGCAAGAACCTCGGCGAGCTTGCCGAGCTGATCGACCGTACAGCCGGCCGTCGGGTGGCGACGGTTGCCGGGTAGCCCTTTCTGGAGGGAGTCCCACTGTCGGACTCCCTCCTCTCTCTTTAGGCTTGACCTGATTACTATTTTTCGTTAGACTCTCAACGTTTCTCAAGCTCTTCTTCTATCTGAAAGCTACTCAATAACCTCTTCACCGAGCGAACGAGGAGCGCAGCCCGGCATTCGCGGGCGAGCACGCGTTCGCGAGGCAAGGGGGACGCGGGCGTAAGCTGAAGTCCCGACGCATTCGGTCGGGACGGAAGCGGCAGCCCGCGATCACCCGCGGCCCTATCGTCTAACGGTTAGGACATCGGCTTTTCAAGCCGGTAATCGGGGTTCGATTCCCCGTGGGGCTACCAGGGAACGGTATCTAGAGCTGCAGGAAATAAGAGAACGGCAAAGAATCTAGCGTTATGAATGACGAAGGTGAATTTTTTGTGTACAATACAGGATGCTTCGTCTTAGCTCTAATGAGGAACCTCTATGGCTGACGCTCCAAAAAAGATAAAAAAGATCGTCGTCAATCGCGATCTCTGTATTGCTGCTGCGAGTTGCGTTGTGAATGCTCCTGGTGTGTATGAGCTCGATGCTGAAAACAAGGCGGTAATCCTCCAGCAGGGCGGCGCTAAAACCTCTGGCCCAGCTGAACGCTCGAGCCTGGCAGACTCCGCAGTAACCGACGACGTCCTCATGGCCGCGGCTCAATCCTGCCCAACCCGGGCTATCTTCGTGTACGACGAGGACGACAAGCAGGTCTACCCGTGACCCACGTCGATTACCTCATTATCGGGGGTGGAGTAGCCGGTACGACTGCAGCGGAAACGATCCGCGCTGCGAACACGTCTGCGAGCATCCATATTATTTCGGACGAAGCCTACCGCTTCTACTCGCGGATTATGCTCTCGAAGCCGAGTTTTTTTCTTGAAAAAATTCCCTTCGACCAAGTCTACCTTCGAAATGAATCCTGGCCCAAGGACAACAATATTAGTTTTACGCTAAACACGAAAGCGACTAGCCTCGATCCAAAACATCAACGAGTAACGGTAAGCAATGGAGATACTATCGAGTACGGGAAACTTCTTCTTGCGCTCGGCTCTGACGTTGTCCGCTGGACCGTTCCGGGCGCTGAGAAGTCCGGTATTCACTACCTCCGAACGCTCGATGACGCAAAAGGCATTATCGCTGGCGTCAAGAGCGCAAAACGCGCGATTGTCATTGGCGGCGGCTTCATCGGTTTTGAGATGTGCGACATGCTCAAGCTCGCCGGCCTTGAGACGACCCTCATCATTCGCGAAAACTACTTTTGGGAACCTGTCTTGGACGAAGCTGCCGGCCGCATGATTGAAGCCTTCCTCACAAAGGGCGGCGTTTCCATTCTCGCCAAGTCCGAAGTGGGGGAAGTCCTCGGCGAATCCTCGGTTCAAGGCGTACGCCTCAAAGACGGGCGTGAGCTTCCGGCGGACATGATTATCGTTGGGATCGGAACAAAAAGTCCGGTTGACTGGGTTGCGAAGGCGGGAATCGCCTGCAACCGGGGTATTCTGGCGAACGAATTTCTCCAGACCAACGATCCGAATATCTACACCGCCGGTGATGTTGCGGAATACGGCGATAAAATTCTCAACGAGCACATCCAATTCGGCAACTGGGCCAACGCCCAAATGCAGGGAAAAACGGCCGCACTGAATATGATGGGAGGATCGGTTCCCTTTCGCCATGTGTCCTTCTACTCGGCACAGGGACTCGGCGCTTCGATAGTGTTTGCCGGCGACGTGCGAGTTATCAATCAACGTACAGTAATCCAGCGTGGCTCGCCTGAATCCGGCGGCTACACGAGAATCATCGTTGAGGATGGGGAAATTGAAGGAGCGACAATGATCAATCGAACGCTCGATCTTATGCCGCTCACAAAAATGATTGAGTTGGACATCAAGTTTGAGCCCTATCGCGCCCAACTCGCTGATCCCAAGGTCGATCTCAAACAACTTCTCGCAACAATGACTACTCCAGCTGCGACAAAGACTCCGGATCGAAAAATCCGCATCGGCTGGTTTTCTTTCTCCTGCTGCGAGGATAGCACGATCGTCTTCACGGAACTCATGAATGACCACTGGCAGGATTGGAAACGGCTCTTCGACTTCCGTCATGCGCGCGTCCTGAAGAAAAATAATATTCTCGATGAGCTTGATATCGCATTTATCGAGGGCGCAATCGCCTCACCGCATCACGTTGAAAAACTCAAAGAGATCCGCGCGAAGTCGAAAAAACTCGTCGCGATCGGCGCCTGCGCCGTCGTCGGAATGCCCTCGGCACAGCGCAACACCTTTTCCGAGAAGCAGCAAAAAGACATCCAGTTCTTGCTCAAGCGTTTCAAGGCACTACCGAAAGTCTTGAAAGTGGCTGACGTCGTACCAGTCGACGCTTCCGTCCCAGGCTGTCCGATGGATCCAAAACTTTTCCTTCAAGCGGTTGATACACTCGTGAAGGAGTTCCAGTCCGCCAACTAACCCGTTTTCCCATGCATACCGTCGACCTTTCAATGACCTCGCTCACAAAAGTCGAGGGAGCCGCCTCCCTCGACCTTCGAGTACGCGACGGAAAGGTTGAATATGCGAAGTTTGCGATAACGGAATACAAGCGCTTTTACACCGAATCAATGAAGGGCAAGCCCGTCATTGCCCTACCACAACTGCTCGCCCGCATCTGCGGAACCTGCTCAAACGCCCACTTGCTCTGTAGTATCGAGTCGTGCGAAGCCGCGCTCGGGATTACGCCAACGCCTCAGACGCTCCTTCTCCGTGAGCTGACGATGCACGGCCTTGTGATTCGCGATCATGCGCTTCATCTCTACCTGTTCTCGATGCCCGATATTTACGGGAAAGATGCCTTTCTTGATTTTGACGAAAACGATCCGGAGCAACACCAACAACTGCACGACGGATTTGAAATTAAAGGCGCCGGAAACTATCTCGCAACGCTCATTTCCGGACGGAGCGTACACGCGGTCCACCCGACAATCGGCGGATTTCTCAAATTCCCTGATCAAGCTGGGATAGACGAAGCGATCAAGAAGCTCGAAGCTGCTCGTCCGGCTGTCCTCCGGCTTATCGACACCTTTGAGAAGGCTCCCTTTCACTTCGACCGAAAAACGAGCTTCATGGCTATCGTGCCAGACCGCTATGGCTACCTCGATGGCCCGATTCGGACAAGCTCTGGCCAAGAAATACCAAAAGAGCAGTACCGCGAGCTCCTCGAGCACGTCGTTCTGCCCTACTCCCAGGCCTCGGCCTATAAATACTCCGGGGAACCCTACATGGTCGGCGCCCTAGCCCGCATGAACCTCGCGAAAGACCGACTGCACCCGAACACTTTAAGCTCCGCTGCTTCAGCAATCGCAAAATTCCCTTCGACAGATATCTTTTACAACAATCTTGCCCAAGCGATTGAAACGCTTCACTCCCTTGACCAATCAATCGACATTCTCAAAAACACCCGCCTTGCTCCTGAGCCGGTGATCAAGCAACCCTATCGCGCTGCAACCGGCATCGGCGTTATTGAGGCCCCGCGCGGAACCCTCTACCACAAGATCACCATCGACGACAAAGGGATCGTTCTTGACGGCGACATCGTTGTTCCGACCGGCCAAAACCAAATCAACATCGAGGAAGACATCACGACCCTCGTGAATGGACTCCTTCCCAACACGACGAAAGAAACAATCGAGTTCGAAATCGAAAAGCTCATCCGGGCTTATGATCCCTGCATGAGTTGCGGCTCGCACTTCTTGAAGGTTGACTGGAATAAACCCTAACGGAGCTTCTTGAAGATCGGCTGAAGCGAACGCGGCGCTGGTGCCTGTGCGACGAGCGGCTTTGTTGCAATTATTGGATAAGTGTCTGCCAGCGTCGAGCCTTCATGACGGTAGTAAACGCCAATAGGAATTTGGTCGACGCCGTGCTGTGACCGAATCCAAGCTGCCTGAAGATCAGCTGGATTGTGCTTGAGGGTTTCCAGCTTCACGACCCGCTTATAAAACCACGTGTAGGTATTGTGCTCATTAAAGGTCACGCAGGGCTGGAATACGTCAACAAGAGAAAATCCACGGTGCTTGATTGCCTCAACGATCAGACCGGTGAGATGCGCGGAGTCTCCGGCGAACCCGCGCGCGACAAATCCGGCGCCGGCTGAAAGCGCGAGGGAAATTGGATTCACGGGATTGTCCGGGTTTCCCGAAGGCGTCGAAGGGGTAACGAATCCATGCTCAGACGTCGGCGAGGTCTGGCCTTTCGTTAGGCCGTAGACTTGGTTGTCGTGTACAAGATAGGTGATGTTCGGATTAGCGCGAATCGTATGGATGAAGTGCGTCATCCCCTCGCCGTAACCATCGCCATCTCCGCCGACAACTATCGTCGTCAATCCATGATTAGCGAGAGCAACTCCTTCGGCAACCGGCAGAGCGCGGCCGTGGAGCCCATGAAAACCGTAAGCCCGGATGAAATTCGACTCGTTCCCTGAGCAGCCGATCCCGAATACGATGACAATCTGGCTTGGATCAAGCGCAAGTTGCGTCAGGGCTTGCTTGAGTGCGGTCCAGATGCCAAAGTTTCCACACCCCGGACACCAGGTCGGGAAGTTTGGAGCATCGAATGGTTGGTGTGTTTCGGGGCTCATGAAGATTTACTAAGACGGGCAAATTGCTTGGCTAGCAGCTCTGAATCAAAGGGCCGACCATCAAAACGGCGGATGGAGTGGTCAACGTTTAGACCGGTCCGCTCGCGCAGATACCCAGCCAGTTTTCCGCTCCGGTTCATCTCAACGCAGACAGTTCGTTTCGCCTGACGAAACGCCGCTTGGATCTCTTTAGCGGGAAAGGGGGCAATCATGCCAAGAATAATCGCATTCGCCGATGTCTGATAGTCCCGCTCAAGAATTCTGAGCGCATCCTCAACTGCTAACGCGCTCGATCCCCAGCTTACAACCGTTAGCGGCGCTTTCACCGGGCCAATTCGCCGCGGCGGGCTAAGCTTTTTTCTCAACGTGGCGATCTTCCGGGCCCGGCGTTCGACTTGGGCAAGCCGATTATCAGCTTCTTCGTTCGAATACCCGAACTCATCATGCTCATCCGAGTTCGCAAGAAAAAGCGCACCAGGTGTTCCGGGAAGCGAACGCGGGGCAATCCCGTCAGCGACCTTCGCGGCGTAACGAAGGTACGATTGTTTAGCAGCTCCAGTCTTCGGAATACATACTTTTCCCCGCTGAATCGGCAAAGCTTTCAAATCAGACACGCGGACTGTTGCGTAGGCTTCCGCCAGGTATTTATCCGTTAAAACAATAACCGGTGTCTGGTAGACCTCAGCCAGATTAAAGGCCTCCTGAATCATCGTAAAACACTCAACGTGAGAGCTGGGCGCGAGAACGATTCGCGGAAAATCGCCTTGGGAGGCGTGAAGAACCTGGCGAAGGTCGCCCTGTTCGGTCCAGGTCGGCATTCCAGTCGAAGGACCTGGCCGTTGCGCGTTCACGATGACGATTCCTACTTCGGCCATGGCCGCCAGGCCGACGCCCTCGGTCATCAGCGCAAAGCCGCCGCCCGACGTTGCGGTCATCGCGCGTGCGCCGGCGTAGGCTGCTCCGATCGCGTGATGAATTGCCCCAATTTCATCCTCTGCGTGACGAACGAGAATGCCGTAGGTCGGACCGTGCTTCGCGAGGGTCTGAAGAATCGAGGTTGCGGGCGTCATCGGGTAGCCGGAAAAAAACTGACAGCCAGCTTGGATTGCGCCGAGCGCGAGAGCTTCATTCCCAGTCAAGAGAATCCGTTCCGCGCTCAATTTCACGGGCTCAACTCGCCAGACACAGCGCCGCTTCAACTCAGGCGTCATTGCTCGAAAACCAGCCATCAACACGTCGTTATTGAGTTTCACGACACCTTCGCCCTTATGACCAAACATATCACGAACGATCGTCGCGAGCGCTGAGGCCGGAAAACCGAGAAGCGCCGCGCTTGCGCCGAGCGCCACCGTATTGCGCATCAACGGGACGCCGCCAGCGGACTTCACGAGGCTCTCGAGGGGAAGCCCGATGAACTCGATCACGTTCCGCGTCTTCGGTACGCGAAAATCCTTCAGCGTTTTATCGCTGGAATCGAAAAGAATGATTCCGCGCGGGGCCATTTCGCGAAGGTGAAGATCAACCGACTCGCGGTTAAGGGCAATAAGAAGCTGGACCTGCGTCGCGTGCGCGGAAACCGGACCGGCCGAAGCGGTCACTTGCATGGTATTGTGCCCGCCGCGAATGAGCGAGGGATACTCGGGGTAGGTAAATACGTTCAAGCCCGCACGCATACAGGCTCGCGCAAACATTTCGCCGGTCGACATGATACCGAATCCGGCCTCGCCGCCGATCTTCCAGGTAATTGTTGTCTTGGTCTTCAACATCAACAAAATCGTACCACGACAATGCGGCGACGACAACGTCTCGCAATAACGACAAAACCCTACATGAGCCTGCGCAGCTCTAGCTCGACAGCGTCCAGTGCTTCGGTTATTTTCAAGTCCGGGGAAAGACCAATAACCGTTACGTGATCAATTTTACCGAGTTTCTCGAGTAGTCGAAGCTGCATCAGTGCGTCAAAATCGTGCATCGAAACTCGAGGCGTCCGAGCGAAGGAGGTGAGGCCCTGAAAAACCCGGACACCGGTAATACCGAGGACCGTATCAATCACGACAAGGCAACGCGGCGTTTCCCATTCTTCATTCGGGTCCTTCACCTCAAATATCCACTCAGGCAGACGCTTCTTCAGTTCAGGTAAAAGCTTGAGGGGAAGTGAATCAACCGGCAAATCAGGGTTTCCAAAAACGTAGGCCGTCATACCGATTCATTCGCAAAGGCGATATGAGAAAGCGTCCGCCGCTTCAATTCGGCTACCGCCTGGGACGAAACAACCTCGCAGGGCACCCCCCAATGCATCGTGACCCACTGGCCAGGCTGGACTGAGTCAATATCGAGCTCAGCGCCAAGATTGCGAACGAGTCGACGGCGAACCGGTGCGCCAAGTGCGAGCTTGCGATCCACAAGGACGAGCGGTTCAACCGACACCTCAAGAAAAGGCCCATCAACCCCTTTCACCTCGCCCCAGCTGATGCGGCAAGAGTCCATGCTGTCGAGCGTATGAGCCTCCTCGAGATGACCGGTTCGCTTCCAGACCTCAAAAACATGGAAGGAGTGGTGCGGAACCGCGCCGCGGACAATCTTCCCGCCGAGCTGCTCAACAAACTCCCAGCCCATCCGGGCCTTTAGTCGCTGTTCATCCTGAAGATGCCGATAAAAGGCTCCGACTTGGACGCGGTCGAGCAATGCGTTGCCAATCCAATACGCTTCAACCACACGGATGTCGAAAGGATCGCGAATGCGATTCGCACGAGCAATAAAACGCAAATACGGATACATTGTCGCGAATCCTTTCAGGAGTTTCGTCAATCCAAGATCGGCCACCTCTTCGTCAAGATAGGCGTGCAGTTCCTGGCTCGCATCGGGGCCGCAGTAATGCAAACGATTCGGCCCGAAGGCGTATCGCGTACAGCGAAGAAGTCCGTCGCTCGTCATCTAGCCCTCGGCGTGAACGGTGACTGAAGCTGCTTCTGATCGACGCTTTGAGAATCGAATAAGACAAAATGCACCAGCAGACAATACTACTGCATTTATTATCTGCACGAGAGGAAGCTGATGTGTGAGAAAAATAGCCGAGAGGATATTCGTAACCAGCGTCGCCGGAACCAGCAAGGTCGCAACATAGGTGGCGGGCGCCCGTTTGAGCGCTGCATACCATGTCGTCACATACCCAAGAAGCAACAGACTAGAAAGCAAAGTCCAACGCCACTGTTCGGCGCTCAAGAGGTCCAGAGCAAAATTTGTCCCGCGCATCATCAGGAAGCCGACAAGCAAAAGAGAGCCAATCACCATTCGAGCACCAGCGACCGTCAAGCTGGATAGGTCAGCCAGGGCGCGCTTCGCAATGACGTTCTCTACCGCCCAAAGCAGGGTGGCTCCGAAAATCATCAACTCTCCGGCGTTGTAGCGGAACCCGGTAAAGCCGCCGACGAAAAGATTCGCGACCGCCACCAGTCCGACGCCGATCCATTGACCGCGCGTCAATCGTTCTTTTAAGAATGGAAAGGCCAACAGCGCGACCCAAAGAAAGAGGGATTTATGGATCAGCGAGGCATTCACGGCGCTGGTCTGAGCTAAGCCGGTAAAGAACAAGCCGAAGGGCACGGCGCCGCCAATAAGCCCGATCGCAAGGAGTCGGAGCCACTGGGCCTTTGTTAAAACGCGGAGTTCCCCGCGGCGGTACACAAGAACGAGTATTCCGAGAAGCGCGAGTGCAACCAGCCCATTTTTTAGCGTGGTAAATATGAGCGGGTCTTTCACAACCGTAACGCTGATCTTTGCGACAAAATTACTGAATCCTGAGATAAGGGCGGTTCCGAGCGCGAGAAGGGTGGCTGATTGACGTAGGGATAAAGTCATAGAAGTAGAAAATGATACCTGTAGTATATCACGAGATATGAGAGCAGAAGAGGCGCGCCAATGGACGCGCCTCAATAGCTTACTCGAGGACACTTGCTTCCGGGAGACCGGAACGAAGCGCGTTTAGCGCATCGCGAGCCGTCTGCCCGGACCGCGGAACGACATGGATGGACCGTTCAATCAAACGACCGTTCGGCCTCCCGGTCCAGGTAACACGGATTGAGCCGCCAACCCGCTCGATCTGGACGCCCGGCTGCTTACCGGGCCCCACAACTGGACACGCACCGGCTACCGCATTCACCCGAACTCCGGCCAATCCTCGAACACGCTGAGTAAATGCTTCGACCACTGCCAGTTCGTCATCAGAACAGGTATTAACTGGCTCAGCACGTGATGGAAGTAAAGAAATGTTCACAAACTCAATTCGTCTTCCCATCTTCCCTCCTCAAAAGAGCGCGCAACAAAAACAGACTACGATCGTATCGGTAAGCTGTCAACGCTTCCTACCTCAGCGTTGTAATCGGCCGGCTCTGGGTGATAAAGAATCTCCCCTTCGCCCGCGCCCATTCAACATCGACCGGAAAACGATAGTGCTTTTCAATACTGACGATGAGTTTAGCGAGCTGAAGAATCTGAACATTCGTGAGTTTCTGCTTGCGCTGCTGAGACTTCGGAACTGCTTTCCATGTATTTCCCTGAGGAGCACGTCGGATGGCTCGCTCTTGTTCGCTCACATTGATGTCGAGAATGCGCCAACCACGCTTCTCGACAACATAACTATCGGGCGTAATCTGACCGGAGACAATCGCTTCTCCGAGGCCGTACCCAGCCTCGATAATCAACTGACCTTTGTCTTGCGTCACCGGATGCACAGAGAAGGCCGTTCCCGAGACCTCGCTCTCAACCATTCGTTGAATAACAACTGCAACGGAAATCTTCGTCTTGTGGAGTTTTTGCTCAAAACGGTAAAAGATTGCTCTCGGGGTAAAGAGCGATGCCCAGCACCGCTGAACATTCTTGAGAACCATTCGGGCTGGGGTATTGAGGTAGGTATCAAGCTGCCCGGCCCAGGCCGCGCTTGAAGAATCTTCTGCTGTTGCGCTTGATCGTACAGCAACATAAGTCGACGCAAGCTTTGCGTGAGCCTCGGTAATCGCTCGGGCAATATCCTTCGGCATTGTCGCGGCCGTAATGAGGGCCTGAAGCTTCTCCGACGCCATCTCAACCGAACCCATGTCCGTATGTTTAACACGATGAAGCTCGGCATCAACTTCAACATCAAGATCCGTCTCTTCCAGAAAGCGTTCGAAGGCTGAGGCGAGAACAACAAAACCTAGAGGCACCGGAATCTTCGCTCCAGTCATTTCGCCCAAGCTCGCCCCCTTTCCCCCAGCAAGAGCCGCGTCATTCTTTGTTATCTTCGAGAATGGACGAATAAACTCCATAGCACTATTTTAGCAAGCAAAGGGCGAGGCTGAAAGCCTCGCCCAGGAGATTATGAGTTGGGGGTTGAGCCCGGTGGAGCGGGCGGGGGGACAACTGGTGGCTTCGGACCTTCAGGCACACTTTGAGCCGGTGCCTTCTTCGCACTCTCGTCGCGCATTGTCCGTTGAATCTCCTCGCGCAGGGTTTTTCGCAGCTCTTCTTCTTTCAGCTTCTCCTGACGCTCGCGGCGCTTTTTCGCCATCCGACGCAAGAAGCTGATCAAGAGGATGATGAGAAGGAGAACGCCGAGCGCAATCGCAATTTCCACAACTGGAATAATCCAGAAATCAACTTCTTTCGTATACTCTTTGAGCGGACTGCCGTAGATCAAGGTCAGTTTGGCTCTGTACTTCCCAAACATGATGCCTTTGCCAAAACTATCGACTTCGAGTCCGCGCTCGCCGCCCGGCAAAATAATTTTTCGACCGGGGTTTACGGAAATTTTCTCGTAGGTCTTTCCGAAGAAATCGTTCGTAATCCGAATATTGCCGTCCGGTTTCTGGTGCGTGTTTCCCGTATTCTCGACGCTAATCAAAAAATCAACCGGTGGTTTGAAGAAAAAGGATTTCCGCTGGAAGCTTTTCTGTCGTTCTATGAGAGAAATACTCTCATCAGTATTCGTAAAGCGACCGACGGCGAAGTCCGCCTCAAGAGAGTCTACCGTCGCTCCGGCCACTTTCAAAAAAATATTTGTGATGACATTTGTCCCAATTGAAACACTACTCCCTGAAGAAGTAGCGTCCGGCGGTTTTGTTGAAAATACAATAGACAGGAGATGCGTCCCGGGCTCCGCATCTGCCGGCAGCTCAATCGTGTACGAAAAGGGCACAAGCGCCCCATTTGCCGGAAGAGCGAGCGTGGGCGTGGAAACCTTTACCCAGCTTCGATCGTCCTTCATCTCAACCGGATCAGTAATAACCAATG
>CAZWTD010000012.1:29053-33086 GCA_964637345.1 uncultured Gammaproteobacteria bacterium | reverse complement strand
CCCCGGCTCCCGCCGAGGTTCCGACCGCGCCCCGTTCGATCAGCATCGAAGTCGGCGACAACCGAATGCTGACCGTGACGACGCCGTCGGGCATGTCCCAGGTCGCCTGCGGTCCCATGACGGTCACGGCGGATGGAACGTCTGTCCGGGTCACGATCGGCGATAAGGTCTTCACGACCGTCGCGCCGACCACGCCCGACACCGGCGTCATCTAGCCCGCGAGATGAACTAGTACACCGGCGCTGCGAATCCCTAAGATTCGCAGCGCCACTCCCTCGAGGTGTTCAGAAATCTGAACGCTTCAAGGGAGTCGCTCATTTCAACTTGATGCAGTTTGAACTCCGACCGGGCTCGGCGGTTTTCCGAGCATGTTCGATCAGAGGAGTTACCAATGACCGACCAGGAAAAGGACCGTAAGGTCGTTGCTCTCGTCGCGGAGTACGGCCCCATGCGAAGCGTGGCGCTCGCCTTCGACGCTTGGTTCGTTCTCGGGTGTTTGCTCCAGTGGGTCGGGCTCTTCCTCTACTATGCCAAGGTCGAGTTCGCCTGGGTCTCCTGCGCGGCCGGTAAGTTCCTGGTCGCGCGCTCGATGTTCGGGATGTTCGAGAAGTTCGACATCCTGCGCGAGATCGCGAACGAAATCCGCGCGCTCGTCGGTGCGAAGGAACCCGAGCCCGGCCAGAAGGTTGAGCCTGGTGACCGCCTCTTCCGCCACGACCGGAAGGACATCAACAGCCTCGCCCGCCAGATCTTCGACGTCGCCTTCATGGTCGTCTCGGCGATCGTCGGCATCCTGGTCATCGGCTCGCATTTCCTCAACTAGTTCGACTGCATCATCACGGAGGAACGCCTCAACCGCGTTCCTCCCCTCCCTTGAACCACTCAACATTGAAGGTATAGAGTGAGTGCTTCAAGGGAGGAAAACGTCCTTCGACAAAGGAAAATCGCTAAGGAGGTATCTGTGAACCGTCGTCGTTCGGCTGTGATCGCAATTCTGGCCATCGTGGCGCTCGTCGTCCTGGCCATCGTTGCGGGACAGTTGCGCCACCAGTCCGACTTGGCCCGCTTCGAAGAGCGGGCCATCGGGGCTATGGCCTCGGTCGTGACCGTCTTGTCGATCGAATCGTCGAAGCTGCCTCTGCAGCTTCTCTCGATCGAGGATCTGAACCGCGGGGTCCACTCTCGGGCCCCGCAAGAGAAGAACCCTTGGACCGGCGGTCGCTTGCGCGTCGTCGATCTCCGGGATGTCCGAACAGCCGAACCCGGCGACTTCGTGTTCGGCTTCGACCACGAGCGGCGAGAATTCGTACTCGGGGTGATCAATCCCGACAAGAAACTCGTCCTCGTCACTCCCATCGACGACTTCGAGGGAGGCGGGGAATGAACTATCTGCCAGCTCTCGTGGCGTCGGTCACGCTCCTTATCGTCGTCCTGACGATGAGGAGAGGTCCCTGTCATCGAAGGAGGTGAGTCATGTCGTGCGTCTACTCCAAGCTCGAGGTTCTCCCCAACCTCATCGTCCGGCTCGAGGTTGAAGGCGAGTTCGCGACACTTGACCTCTCGGCGTTCCCGGGCGCCGAGGTGATCGTGACGAAGGACGGAGTCTTTCTGTCCTTCGCGACTGGGAACCGCGTCCAGATCGGACAGCTCAAGAAGGAGGGATAGCGTGCTCATTGTTTGTTGGGGAAGGTCGTTGCGTCGGCAGCACCTTCCCCTTTTTCGTAGACAAAAAATCCGCCGAAGAGGTCGTGGCGGAAATTTCGCAACGCTTATTTCGAGCGGTTGGCGCTTTTGATGCAGGAGGTGCAGGCCTGAAGACGCTTCCCCTTCACCAACATCGTTTGGAGGTTGAGGTGCTGCTTCCGTTTCGTCGAGATGTTCGAGTGGCTACGGGTCGCCGAGTTCAGGGCGCCGCGGCCGCAGATTGCACAGACTCGCGCCATAGAATAGAATGGAGTACCGTTAAAGAGAACGTTCGTACCCTACCAGATCAGTCTTCCTGCGTCAATACTCACCCTATGATTTTCGAAACCCTCTTTTCCGACCCGCTCGTGTTCGTCGTTTGGGTGTTGGCCGTTTTAATCCCGATTGCCCTTCACGAGTTTGCCCATGCCCTCGCGGCCACGCTCCAGGGCGACCCAACGCCAAAATCCATGGGCCGTCTTACCCTGAACCCTTTGGCGCACCTCGACCCAATCGGGTTTTTCCTTATTATCCTGGCTGGATTCGGCTGGGGGAAGCCAACGCCCTTTAACCCGAATAACCTGAAGAATAAGCGTTTTGGTCCAGCCATTGTTGCCTTGGCTGGCCCACTCTTGAACCTCATCCTCATCGTTGTTTTTGCGCTTCTTTTGAAAGCGGTCGCCTTCCTCGGGAGCGAGAATATGCTTGTCCTTTTTCTCGTAGCGCTTGTCCAGATCAATATTGTGCTCATGGTGTTCAATTTGATCCCCATTCCGCCGCTCGATGGGTCAAAAGTGCTGTTTAGCATCCTCCCGGCCTCGAGCGCTCGAATGCAGGCTCAACTCGAACAACTCGGGCCCATGCTCCTTATTGGGATTATCCTCCTTGACCAGTTCAGCGGCGTCGGAGTCTTCAGTCGGCTCTTCGCCGGGGTGTCGGACTTTGTCTTCTCGCTCCTCTAAGGCTTGACGGCCCTTTTCTGGCGTGGTACCCTGCGTTCGCGTTCCTGAGCGCATTCTTCGAGATTGTTTATCTCCATTTTCTCTCGCAATGCCAACGATTAATCAGCTCGTCCGTCGCGGCCGAAAAGTCGAACAACGAAAGTCGAAAACTCCGGCCCTAGAGACCGTGTTAAACGCCTTAAAGCGGAAACGCACCGAACTCCCGTCTGGGAGTCCCTTTAAGCGTGGGGTGTGCGTCAAGGTGACGACGACAACTCCGAAGAAACCGAACTCGGCGCTGCGGAAGATTGCTCGCGTTCGCCTGTCGAATGGCATGGAAGTCACGGCCTATATCCCCGGAATTGGCCATAATCTTCAGGAGCACTCGGTCGTCTTAATTCGCGGCGGCCGTGTGAAAGACCTCCCGGGCGTCCGCTACCATATTGTCCGCGGAGTTTACGATACTCAAGGCGTCAGCGACCGGAAGCAAGGCCGCTCCATCTACGGCGCAAAACGACCGAAATAATCTATGCGACACAAACGAGCAGTAAAACGCACGATCGCCCCAGACGCCCGCTTCAATAGCGTGCCTTTAGCGAAATTTATCAATGTCGTGATGACCCGCGGAAAGAAGAGTACCGCAACCCGAATCGTGTACGGGGCTTTTGGTCTGATCCAGGAAAAGACGAAGCAGGAACCGATTGAAGTGTTCGACCGGGCGATTCGCAATGTTGCACCGATTCTTGAAGTGAAATCGAAGCGGATTGGCGGCGCGAACTATCAGGTTCCGATTGAGGTCCGAGGAGATCGAAAGCTCGCCCTCGCGTTTCGGTGGATCATCGGCGCAGCCCGTTCCCGAAAAGGGAAACCGATGCTCGAGAAGCTGGCCGAGGAATTGATGGCCGCAGCCAATAAAGAAGGCGACGCGATCAAGAAGCGGGAAGACGTTCACCGGATGGCTGAAGCCAACCGAGCCTTTGCTCACTTCGCCTAAGCATGGGCGGGGAGCGGCCGGGTCCGGAGGGCGGAATGACCGAACTTGCGTCGGACTCGTATCGCGCTGATATCGAGGCTTTTCGAGAACTTGAAACGCGGGCAAAAGCTGACCCAGAGAATACCGAGCTTCAAGCCGAGCTTCGGGTAGCAGCCGCCGAGCTCTCAGAAAAATTGCGAAGTTCTGCCGTTTTGCACCCGGAAGCGGCTGACGAGCGCTTGGCGCGAAGTCTCCGCGCCCTTACTCTCCAGAGTGAACTCGAACGCGGCCGCCGGTCGCAGATTGAATCAGTAACCGATCCAACCCCTATGTCGAGTCCCGAAGCCGCCTTCGCCGAAGCCGAAATTGGAGCCGCGCACGAAGCCGAAAAGGAAGAAGCCTTGCTCCGCGAGGTGAGATTATCCTTTCACGAGCT
>CAZWTD010000012.1:28055-29043 GCA_964637345.1 uncultured Gammaproteobacteria bacterium | reverse complement strand
TGATGTTGTTGGAACAGCGGAAATGGCGATTGACGGGGAAGAGTATATTGATCGCGCGAAAGCGATTCTCCGCGAGACCTTTGCCCAGGTTGCGGAACAGCTGGAAACTGCGGTTCCTACCGATATTGAAATCGATGAATTTACCCAATTAACTGAGACAATTTTAGGTGACTTTGCTGGAGGAACGGACCAACTTGAGGGAGCAAAAGCTCTCCTCGGCGATGCCTTCGGTCAGTTGATGGAGCTGAAAGAAGAAATTCCCCAGTCGGCAGCCTAGTTAACCCCCTTTTTATGCCCCGAGAATATACGCTAGAAAAGACAAGAAACATCGGCATCATCGCCCACATCGATGCCGGAAAAACGACCGTCAGTGAACGGATTTTGTACTATACCGGGAAGAAGCATAAAATTGGCGAAGTCCACGAAGGTGCTGCGGAAATGGACTGGATGGAACAGGAAAAAGAGCGCGGGATTACGATAACGGCCGCGGCGACGACCTGTTTCTGGAACGACCACCGAATCAACATTATCGATACGCCGGGACATATTGATTTTACGGTCGAGGTGCAGCGCAGTTTGCGCGTTCTCGACGGCGGAGTCGTCGTTTTTGACGGCGTTGCAGGGGTGGAGCCGCAGTCCGAAACCGTCTGGAACCAGGCGGAAAAGTTCGGCGTTCCGCGTATTTGCTTTATCAATAAGATGGACCGCATGGGCGCGGACTTCTACCACGACGTCGATTCGATCCACGAACGGTTGACGAAGCGGGCCTATCCGGTCCAGCTCCCGATCGGCGCCGCGGAAACCTTTAAGGGAATTATCGACCTCTTAACCCGAACTGCCCGTATTTACACGGACGACATGGGCAAGGAGTTTACAGACGGCCCAGTCAGCGATGACATGAAAGAAGAGGTTGAGAAATATCGCCACGACCTCATCGAGGCAATTGTCGAACACGACGAAACCCAGATGACACAGTAACACGAGGGAC
>CAZWTD010000012.1:0-28045 GCA_964637345.1 uncultured Gammaproteobacteria bacterium | reverse complement strand
TCCGAAAAGCCTGTATCGCGAACCAGCTTGTACCGATTTTTGTCGGTTCAGCGCTGAAGAACAAGGGGGTCCAAGCCCTCCTCGATGGCGTGAATGATTATCTCCCGTCGCCGCTTGATATTCCTCCGGTTTCCGGTCACGACCCGAAGACCGAAGCTGTTGTCGAGCGTCCAACCGATGACCAAACGCCCTTTACTGCCCTGGCTTTTAAAATCGCGGCTGATCCTTTCGTTGGGAAGCTTGCTTTCTTCCGCGTCTACGCCGGAACCTTGAAGGCCGGGACCTATGTCTTGAATGCCCGAACCGGGGAAACGGAGCGGATTGGTCGGATTGTCCGGCTTCACGCGAACCACCGCGAAGAAGTCGATGAAGTATATGCCGGTGATATCGCCGCCGCGGTCGGACTCAAGGGTACCCGAACAGGCGATACGCTGTGTTCGCCTGATCACCCGATCCAGCTTGAGTCCATTGTCTTCCCAACGCCGGTCATCGACGTCGCGATTGAACCGAAGACAAAGGGCGACCAGGAAAAGATGGGGATTGCCTTGTCTCGTTTGAGCGAGGAAGACCCGACCTTCCGGGTGAAGTCTGATACTGACACCGGCCAGACGATTATCTCGGGTATGGGCGAACTGCACCTCGATATCATCGTGGACCGGATGAAGCGCGAATTTAAGGTTGAGGCGAACGTAGGGCGGCCACAAGTTGCCTATAAAGAGACGATCACCGCTCCAGCCCAAGGCGAAGGAAAATACGTTCGTCAGTCCGGTGGTCGCGGGCAATACGGCCATTGCTGGCTGAAGATCGAGCCGAAAGAACGCGGTACCGGCGTTGAGTTCATTGATGACGTAAAAGGCGGCGCAATTCCGCGCGAGTATATTCCGGCTATTGAAAAGGGTGTGAAAGAAGCCGCGGAAAATGGCGTGATTGCCGGCTATCCGCTCGTCGATATTGCAATTTCGGTCTACGACGGAAGCTACCACGAAGTCGACTCTTCGGAAGCGGCATTCAAAATCGCCGGTTCGATGGGCTTAAAAGCCGCTGTCCAAAAGGCCAAACCGGTCATTCTTGAGCCGGTGATGAAGATTGAGGTCGTGACCCCGGAAGCCTCAATGGGCGATGTCATCGGCGACCTGAACTCGAAGCGGGCGACAATCAAGGAAATGCGCGATCGCGGAAACGCGAAGGTCATTGATGCTGAAGTGCCACTAGCTGAAATGTTCGGCTACGCGACCGCTCTTCGGTCTATGTCCCAGGGCCGTGCCTCCTACTCAATGGAATTCTCCCATTACGCGATTGTTCCGACGAATGTCGCGAACACCATTATCGGAGAAAAGGACAAAAAAGCCTAGGTCCATATCGACAGAGGGGGTTCTTGCATCGTATACTAGGCCTGTATATGGCTGCATTTTCCTATCAAGTAGGGAAGCGAGCACGACCATTCACTCTTGCCGTGGTAACGGTGGGTATTCTTGCTTTGCTCGGCTGGTTGATACTCAAGGACCGACCATCTGATCAAGGAAATAGTGATTCTGCTCCATATCAAGAACCAACAGTTGTAGATCAGGCGCCGGTTGAGGTGGCGAGCGTGGCCGAATTGTCGGATAGCCGCGTTATCTTTTCTGAGCGAACCGTTACCGCGGTTGATGATGGTGGCCAAAATCACTACCATACGAAAATTGTCGCTGTGGACCGGACTGGGGCAAAGCGGGCTACAGTCTTTGAATCTGACGCATTGGCCTACGAGACGATGGCGATGCTCGGCTCGGACCGAGTCGCTATCTTTTCTGAGAGTGAAGAGTCAGCCAGGCTGATTCCTTTGTCCGGACAAGATGAAGCATCCTCAATACCCACGCACCGGTATCTTGGGTGGCTTTCGAGCGCAGACGGGGAATTGGTAGCCTTTTCTGAGGCAAATGAAACAGAAGAGGGTTCAGGGAACGACCAGCTCTTCCTCTGGTCCCGGGCGAGCGGAGAACGCCGTCAAATCCCGATAGAACCCCAACTTTCCGCTTCTGGGGAGCCTCTTCCTTTTCTTGTCCCCCTGACGTTTACCAGAGATAATGCCGAGCTGTATGTTGAGGCTCGAGATTCGCTTGACGAAGCGTTTTCTGGGCAGGCGCTGATGCGCGCGAACCTCGAAACCGGTGAAATTACACAATTATTCAGTCAGTCTCTAGAGGATGCCACGCGTCGGCGGTTCATTGCCCTGGCACCGGAATTTGATCTCGCTTTGTTTGCTCGAGAATCGCTTGATTCAGATCAGGCAGAGGGTTCGAGCGATGCATTGGAAATAGAACAGTTTTCCTTGAGTACGAAGGAATTTCAGCCATGGTTCGTCGGGGAAAAACTCCTACTTCCCTCGCCCTCGCTTACAAGTCCGTTGAGTCCGGACGGCCGGATGCTCATTCTTGAGTCGAGTGATCCAGATCGGCCTGGTTTATTCAAGGTAGCTCGTGAATCCGGGTCATTAACTAGACTGACGGAAGTTGGCGCATTTCTCGGGTGGACGCCCGATAGTCGTTCCGTATTGCTTGAAGAAGTCCGATTAGGCGGAACTGAGGAATCGGGTCAGTATCGCGTTGATGTGCTTGATCTTGAGGAGCAGAAACTCCGGACGTTATTTCAGCAGCCCAACAGTAGCGAGGGGTCGGGATTAAACAAGGTGGGCGATCAGTTTTTCGGGGTAATCGGATTTTCAGGCTAGTTTTCCACAAAAAATTCAAGGCTAGTACAGTAGATTCATGAAAAGATACTTTTGGCTAATATTAGCTAATTATTATTATTCTTCATTGAAGGGGCCTTAGACCCTTGCCAAGCCCAAAGTCTCCTGCTATACTCGCGAATGCATTCCGAAAGGAATGAGTGTTTCATCAACTATTCGTCAATTACGTTTTACTAACCGTAAGCGCCCATGGCAGACAAATTTGAACGCTCGAAACCGCATAAGAACGTCGGAACGATTGGTCACGTTGACCACGGGAAGACGACCCTCACGGCCGCGATCCTAAAAACTCTCGGCGATTCCGGTTTTTCAGCCCAGAAGAAGTCGGTTGATGAAATCGACAACGCTCCTGAAGAAAAGGCGCGCGGTATTACTATTGCAACCGCCCACGTTGAGTACGAAACCGACAAATGCCACTACGCCCACGTTGACTGTCCAGGGCACGCCGACTATGTGAAGAACATGATTACCGGCGCTGCGCAGATGGACGGCGCGATTTTGGTTGTTTCGGCGACGGACGGCCCGATGCCTCAGACCCGCGAGCACATCCTCCTCGCGCGGCAGGTTGGCGTCCCCTATATCGTCGTGTTCTTGAACAAAATCGACCAGGTTCAGGACAAAGAGCTCATCGAGCTCGTTGAAGTCGAAATTCGGGATTTGCTGAAGAAATACGAGTATCCTGGCGATGAAACCCCGATTATCCGCGGTTCAGCGCTCAAGGCGCTCGAAGGCGACGAGGAATCGAAGAAAGCGATCCTCGAACTCATGAAAGCCGTTGATGAGTACATTCCGGAGCCAAAGCGCGATGTTGATCAGGCGTTCTTGATGCCGATTGAAGATATCTTCTCGATTGAGGGACGCGGAACGGTTGTGACCGGACGTATCGAACGCGGCGTCATCAAGCTCAACGATGAAGTGGAAATCGTCGGTTTGCGGGAAACCCAGAAGACCGTGGTGACCGGAATCGAGATGTTCAACAAGACCCTCGATGAAGGCCGGGCTGGCGACAACGCTGGGCTCCTTATCCGCGGAACGAAGAAAGAAGACGTTGAGCGCGGACAGGTTCTCGCGAAGCCGGGAACCATCACCCCGCATACCGAGTTTGAAGCGAAAGTCTACGTCCTGACGAAGGATGAAGGCGGTCGCCACACTCCGTTCTTCAAGGGCTACAAGCCGCAGTTCTACATCCGTACGACCGATGTGACTGGTGAAGTTATTCTCCCGGAAGGAACCGAAATGGTTATGCCGGGCGACACCATCAACTTGAAGATTGCCCTTGTGAACCCGATTGCCTTGCAGGAAAACCAGAAATTCGCGATTCGCGAAGGTGGTCACACTGTGGGCGCCGGAGTCGTAACGAAAATCCTGAAGTAAATCCTTTCGCCCGGTCGCGAGACCGGGCGAATCTTGTACCCTCGATCATTCTCCAGAACGAAGCGAGCCATGGCGGACGAGACAGCCAAGCCAGAACAGGATACCGAGACCGGAGGTCAGCGCATTCGGATTAAGATTCGAGCGTACGACCATAAGATCGTCGACCAATCAACCCGAACGATTATTGAAACGGCCCAGAAAACTGGTGCCCGCGTCAAAGGTCCGGTTCCTCTCCCAACGGAAAAGACGAAGTATACGGTGCTCCGCTCCTCCTTTGTTCATAAGAATGCACGCGAGCAGTACGAGATGCGGGTACACAAACGCCTCCTCGACATCATCGATCCGACCCCGAAGACGGTTGACGCTCTCATGAGCCTCAGCCTCCCAGCCGGGGTTGATATCGAGATTAAGATGTAGGGGCTTCCGCAGCGAGCGGAAGTATATTGAAACGGTAACTGCGTTCTCGGGACGATCATCGTTCCCACGGTCGCCTCAGCCCCGAGATAACCTCTTGCCAGCCACTTCGAAGCAGGTCTGCTGATTGCTGCTGAAACGTGTCTCCTGGCTACACGGTGTTTTCCATTTTGTCACTATGAAATTCCTTCTTGGTCGAAAACTCGAGATGACCCAGCGCTTCCGCCCGGACGGGACCTCGGTTCCGGTGACGCGGATCCAGGCTGGTCCGATGGTTATTTCCCAAGTGAAAACCGTTGAGAAGGAAGGTTATCCTGCTGTCCAAGTCGGCTTTGCCGGAAAGCGCCGACAATCGAAGAGCATCCTCGGTCACTTGAAGCAACTGCCTGGCCTGCGCGAACTGCGGGAATTCCGAGTTGATGATCCGGCGAAATTTGAACGCGGTCAGACCTTCTCCGCTTCGGTCTTTGTCCCAGGTGACGTTGTCACCGTAACCGGAACCTCGAAAGGGAAAGGCTTTGCCGGTGTCGTGAAGCGCCACCATTTCCGCGGCGGTCCGGCGTCCCACGGCCATAAAGACAACCTTCGGATGCCTGGTTCGATCGGCTCAACCGCGCCGCAACGCGTCCTCAAAGGACTGCGCATGGCCGGCCGAATGGGCGGCGAGCAGACGACTGTTGCACATCTCGAAATTGTTGATGTGAATCCTGAGGCGAACGAAATCCTTGTGAGCGGCGCGATTCCCGGGCCGCGCAACGGGCTCATTCTCCTTTCTGCAACTGGCGATATGCCCGAACCGCAAGCTCCGACCAAGAGTGAGACAAAGTCAGAGGAAGTGCCAGCGGCCGAAACGGCTCCGGCTCCTGACGCAACCCCGGCGGACGCGACTCCCGCGGCCGAAGCTCTAGCCACTGAGCCAACCAAGGAGGGGGAAGATGACAAAAAAGAAGAACCCAAGTCAGAAGGGAATAACGTATAACAAGCTCGTCCGCGACCGAATCCCCGAGATCATCGAACGAAACGGGGACCACGCGGAAATCCGAATCCTTGATCAAATTGATTACCTGAAAGCCCTCCGCGTCAAGCTCCTCGAAGAAGCGAAAGGGCTGGCCGACGCCCCCGATGTTGAATCGATTACCAATGAACTCATCGACTGCTACGAAATCCTCACCGCGTTCGAAAAAGCCTACGGGCTCCGCCACTCGACGCTCATCGACCTCCAAGAACGGAAGCGCCGCGACCGCGGGGGATTCTCGAAGCGCATCTTCCTCATCCGAACAGAGCCGAGACGCAATGACCGAGACTAAACTCACCGTGCCCGTCCTGTCGCTTACGGGGAGCGAAGGAAACTCCATTGAACTCAACCCGAAAGTCTTCGGGGTGGCCTGGCAGGCAGCGCTGGTTGCGCAAGCGGTTCGCGTGCAGCGAGCAAATCGCCGCGTGGCCGTTGCTCATACGAAGACGCGAGCGGAAGTCCGCGGTGGTGGAATTAAGCCTTGGCGCCAAAAAGGAACGGGACGCGCGCGACATGGCTCCATCCGTTCGCCAATCTGGGTCGGTGGTGGCGTTACCTTCGGACCGCGCAATACCCGGAATTTCAGCTTGAAAATGAACCTGAAGGCGAAGCGCAAGGCGCTCTGCATGGCCTTGAGCGCGAAACGCTCGGACGGCGCACTGACCGTTGTTGAGAGTTTCGATCTCCAGCCCATGAAGACGAAGTCACTCCAGTCCTTCCTGAAGACCGTGAAGGCGGATCGTGGCGCCGTTCTCGTGCCAGCTGCGCATATGCCGGAACTCCGACGCGTGAGCCGAAATTTGACGACCGCTGAATTGCTCCGCGCAGACAGCCTGAACGTGATCGATGTGTTAAAGGCGCGCCGCCTCATTATCGCGAAGGATGCGCTCGCCGTCATCGATCGACTCTATCAACCACGAACCGCGTAAGCTTCCTATGGGACTCCTTGATCGCTTCAAGCCGAAGCATGAACAACTCGAGCCGAAGAAACCGCGCCACGTCGTGAAGAAAGAGAAAGACGACGAAGCGACGAAAGCCTTCGCTGCTGTTCCCGCCGCGGATCGCGACGGTGCAGTCATTGCGCCAAAGCCTACGAAGAGCGAAGCTGAAGCGAAGAGCCAGGCATCGGCGAAGAAAGCCGACCGCCCGGAAGCGGTTTTGACGAAGGCAGCGCGTACGCTTCTTCACCCAGTGATTACCGAAAAATCGAGCCGACTCGGCGCCTTGCGCCAATACGTCTTCGCGGTCAATCCGGCAGCGACAAAGATCGACGTTCGACGCGCTGTCGAAACGACCTACGGCGTGCGGCCGATCCGGGTTCAAACGATGAAGGTGCGCGGAAAAGCAGTCCGCTACGGCCGTTCGCTCGGAACGACCCGAAACTGGAAGAAGGCGATTGTGACGCTCCCGGTTGGCAAGTCCATTGACGTGACCGAAGCCTAAGACTATGCCGATTAAATCCTACAAACCGACGACTCCTGGACGCCGACATGCCTCGGTGGTTGATACGTCGCACCTGACGAAGAAACGGCCGGAGAAGCGATTGCGCCTTGCGATTGCCGGGAATGCCGGACGAAACAATCAGGGAAAGATTACCTTGCGCCATCGTGGCGGACGGCCGAAGCGCTACTATCGACTTGTTGATTTCCGCCAAGATCGTTATGATCAGCCAGCAACCGTTCGTGCTCTTGAGTACGACCCGAATCGCTCGGCGCACATTGCCTTGATCGAGTACGCCGACGGCGAGAAGCGCTATATCCTCGCCCCGAACGGACTCCAGGCTGGCGAAATGGTTGTGAGTTCCATGCAGAAGATCGACGTTCGGACCGGCAATCGGATGCCCTTGGCCATGATTCCGACCGGACTCTTCATTCACAACATCGAGCTTCACCCCGGATCAGGCGGAAAGCTCGTCCGTTCGGCCGGCCAGCAAGCTGTGTTGATGACGATTGAGGGCGACCACGCCCAGGTGAAGATGCCGTCCGGTGAAGTTCGTCTGTTCCCGAAGCGCGCCAGCGCGTCTATCGGTCAGCTCAGCAATGTCGACCACGCAAACATTCGTCTCGGAAAAGCTGGGCGTATGCGCTGGAAGGGAATTCGTCCAACCGTTCGTGGAAAAGCGATGAACCCGGTCGACCACCCGCACGGCGGTGGAGAGGGCGTTCAGCCGATCGGTCTCAAGTATCCAAAGACGGTCTGGGGTAAACCAGCGCTCGGCGTAAAGACCCGCCGTTCAAAGTCGAGCGATCGTCTCATTATCAAGCGACGCAAAGCCTAATCGTATGTCACGAAGCTTAAAGAAAGGGCCGTTCACCGACCCGAAACTCATCAAGAAGCTCTCGAAGGTTCGCAAGGGCGACCGGACTGTGGTGAAAACCTGGTCTCGAGATTCGGTCATCACGCCGGAAATGGTCGGTTTCACGATCGGCGTGCATAACGGCCGCGAACACCTCCCGGTCTTCGTCGTTGAGAACATGGTTGGTCATCGACTCGGTGAATTCGCCTTGACCCGGAAGTTCGTGAAGCACGGCGGGAAGATGCAGCGTGAAACCGAGGCCGCGGCCGCCGCCGCTCAGAAGAAGCAAGTTGAATCCGCTCAGTCCGCAGCGAAGAAATAGTTTATGCAATTCCGCGCCCATCTCTCCTATCTCCGCATTGCCCCTCGTAAGGTTCGGCTCCTCGCCCAATCGATCGTCGGTTTGCGCGCGGACGTGGCATTGACCCGGCTCGGCGTGACGACGAAGCGCTCGGTCGATCCCTTAGCCAAGCTCGTCGCTTCAGCAGTCGCCAACGCCGCGAAGCAAGAGCGGAAAGCCGAGGATTTGAAAATCCAGAAAATTGACGTGAACGAAGGTCCGAAGTTGAAACGCTATCGACCTCGAGCCTTCGGCCGCGCAGCGGTTATTCAGAAACGCTCTTCTCATGTTACGGTTGTTCTGACCGATGGGAAGACGGAGCCTGCGCCGAAAGCAGCGAAGGTGAAAACGAAAACCGTGAAAGAGAAGAGCTCATCCCCTAAAGCGGCCGAAACCGCTCAAGCCTAACCTCGACTATGGGACAGAAGGTTCACCCAATTAGCTACCGACTCGGTATCATCCGGACCTGGAACTCCAAGTGGTTCTCCGCCCGGGATTATCGGCGTTACCTCCGAGAGGATCTTGAAATCAAGAAATACCTCGCGACGAAGCTGAAGGGCGCCGGGATCTCGAAGATTGAAATCGAGCGCTCCTCAAACAGTTTGACTGCGATTATTCATACGTCAAAGCCGGGTGTTGTGATTGGCCGCGGCGGCGCCGGAAGCGAACAGCTCCGTAAAGAAGTGAAGCGCGCCTTTATCCGCGATCCGAAGCTTCAGGTGAAGTTGACCATTCACGAAGTCAGCCGACCTGAACTCGACGCAACGATTGTTGTTCAGAACATTGCCGAACAACTCGAGAAGCGGCTTCCCTTCCGGCGTATTCTGAAGCAGACGGTTGAACAGGTGAAGCGGGCAGGCGCCCAGGGTGTAAAGATTTCGGTCGCCGGCCGTTTGAATGGAGCAGAAATTGCCCGAACCGAGTATCTGACCTGGGGAAAGCTTCCGCTCCAGACGATCCGCGCTGATATCGATTACAGCCGCGGCGCCGCGCGGACGACCTACGGTGCGATCGGGATTAAAGTCTGGATTTATAAAGGCGAAGTATTTGAGAAGAAGGGAACTGAAGGACGCTAAGTATGTTGACTCCGAAGAAGGTTAAACATCGGAAATGGCACCGCGGTCGAGTCAGTGGACACGCCCGTCGGAAGACCCAGCTTAACTTCGGCCACTATGGACTGAAGGCGACTGAGGCCTGCTGGATGACTGCGCGCCAGATTGAATCGGCCCGCCGAGCGATCACGCGCTATGTCCAAAAAGGCGGAAAGATCTGGATTCGTGTGTTCCCGGATAAGCCGATCACGATTAAGGGTTCCGAGGTCCGGATGGGCGGCGGAAAGGGTGCGGTTGACCATTACGTTGCCGTCATCAAGCCCGGAACAATTCTCTTCGAGATGAGCGGCATCAATCGTGACATCGCCCACAAAGCTCTCCGTCTCGCGGCGCATAAGCTCCCTGTCCTCACTCGTATTGTTGAAAAAGCGCAATAGTATGGAGATCAAGGAACTCAAATCGAAGAGTCAGCCCGAGCTAAAGAAGCTCCTTGGAGAAACGCGCGAGCGGCTCCGTGAGCTTCGCTTCAAAGCTGCAAACGGCCAACTCAAAGATGTTCGGGACATTCGCGAGCAGCGCCGTATTATTGCCCGGATTCTTACGCTCACCAACGAGCCAACGAAACGCTCATGACCACGAAGCCAAGTACAACCAAGCGAATATTTGAAGGGCGCGTCGTGTCTGACGCGATGGCGAAGACGATCATTGTCCGCGTTGAACGGACGAAGCTTCACCCGAAATACCAGAAGCGCTATCGAACGAGCCGTCGTTTCAAGGTTCACGATGAGCAGAATTCCTGCCATGTCGGCGACTGGGTTCGCTTCGTCGAAACCCGGCCCTTGTCGAAGGACAAGCGGTGGATCCTCCTTGAGAAAACCCAGCGACCATGATCCAGCTCCGAACCATCGTCAATTTGGCAGATAACTCCGGCGCTCGGCGCCTCCGGACGATTCGCGTTTGGGGCGGCTATCGGAAGCGCTACGGACGGATTGGTGATATCATGACCGCTTCCGTGATTGAGGCGACTCCGCATTCAGCCGTGAAGAAAGGTGATGTTGTCCACGCAGTTATCGTTCGGACGCGGAAGGAATACAAGCGACCTGACGGAAGCGCGATTCGCTTCGATGACAACGCCGCGGTTATCGTTGACCCGAAATCGAAAGAACCAAAAGGCAGCCGTGTTTTCGGGCCGATTGCCCGTGAAGTGAAGCTGAAAGGCTTTACGCGGATTGCTTCATTAGCCCCGGAAGTGCTCTAACTCTATGTTGCTGAAGAAAGGCGATAACGTCGAACTCATCTCTGGTAAAGACCGTGGTAAGAGCGGAAAGATTGTTCAGGTCTTCCCGAGCGCGAACCGTATCGTTGTGGAAGGATTAAATCTTCTGACGAAGAATGTTCGAGCGAAGCGGTCGGGCGAAAAAGGCCAGCAGGTGAAGTTCAACGCTCCGATTCCGGCCTCAAACGTGATGCTGCTCTGTCCGAAGTGTGGAAAGCGCACGCGGATCGGGAGCCACCGTGCTGACGGAAAGAAGCTCCGAAAGTGCCGGAAGTGCCAAGAAACCTTTGCATAATCTATGACGCGACTCCGTTCGAAATATCGGAATGAGGTTCTCCCGAAGCTGAAAGAGCAATTCGGCTACTCCAACGTGCATGCTGTTCCGCGGCTCGTGAAGGTCGTCGTGAACGTCGGCGTTGGTCGAAGTCTCAAGGATGCGAAGTTCATCGAGACGGTGGAAAAAGGCCTTCAGAAGATTACCGGTCAAAAAACGGTTAAGCGCGCAGCCCGCGTTTCCGTCGCCGGATTTAAAATCCGAAAAGGCATGGTTGTCGGGATTTCGGTCACTCTACGCGGCGAACGAATGGAGCATTTCATTGACCGTCTGGTCAACATCGCCCTCCCGCGTGTTCGAGACTTTCAAGGCATTAACCCGAAGGCGTTTGGAAAGTCTGGAAACTATACCCTCGGCTTGAAAGAGCACACCGTGTTTCCGGAAACGATGTCAGACGATGTTGATCACACCTTTGGCCTTGAGATTACCGTCGTGACAACCGCGAAGACCCCAGCCGAGGGCCTCGCTCTCCTGACTGGTCTCGGATTTCCTTTTCAACGATAACGTATGGCTACTGAAGCGCAAATCGCGAAATCGAAGCGAAATCGGAAGAACCCGAAGTATCCAACTCGTGTGGTCCGGCGCTGTTGGCGCTGTGGCCGCCAGCGCGGCTACATTCGGAAGTTCGACCTCTGTCGTATCTGCTTCCGCGAGCTTGCAAACCGTGGAGAAATTCCCGGCATTATGAAGTCATCTTGGTAGAATGTTATGGCTATGACCGATCCCATCGCTGATTTCCTGACCCGACTGCGGAACGCCGCGCTTGTCCGTCATTGGACCGTGCGCGTCCCATACTCGAAACTTAAGGCCGCTATCGCCGATATTCTTGTCGCGGAAGGCTACCTTGAGACTGTCGCGCGAGACGGAGACAACGGCCCGCTTCTCCTTACCTTGAAGCAAGCTGACGGAGCGCCGGTATTGAAAACGATTCGACGCATCAGCTCGCCCGGCCATCGCGTGTACGTAAAGCGAGCAAAACTGCCTCGAGTCTTGAGCGATTATGGAATCGCGATCGTCTCTACCTCCCAGGGCATTATGACGAACCGCGATGCCCGGAAGCGTTCGCTCGGCGGTGAAATTCTTTGCGAAGTCTCCTAATTATGTCACGCATCGGCAAGCTTCCCATTTCCATTCCCTCCGGCGTCACGGTTTCGATTGAACCGGGTCGAGTAACGGTTACCGGCCCGAAAGGCGAACTGTCCCAGCGTTTTCCGGAAGCGGTTCAGGTTGTTCAGGCTGACTCCGTACTTACGGTCAGCGTTGCGCATCCTGACGTGAAGGACGAGCGCGCGCTCTGGGGCCTCGCCCAGCGCTTGATTGCGAATATGGTGCACGGCGTGACTGAAGGTTTTTCGAAGAAGCTTGAGATTAACGGTGTTGGGTATCAGGCGGCCGCGAAAGCCCCTGGCCTTGTCCTCAATCTCGGCTTCTCGCATCCGGTTGAGTTTCCTCTGCCTGCTGGAATTACCGCCACGGTTGAGAAAAACGTCATTACGATTTCGGGAATTGATAAGCAGCTCGTCGGAGAGCTATCCGCGCAGATTCGCAAGATTCGCCCGCCCGAACCTTACAAAGGGAAGGGGATTAAGTACTCTGATGAAACTATTCGACGGAAGGCCGGGAAGCAAGCGAAGGCCGCCGGAGCTAAATAAGGTATGAACGACGCAACGCGACAGAAGCAAATTCGACTCATCCGGCGGAAACGCCGCATCCGCGCCCGCGTGATCGGGACAGCGGAGCGCCCGCGTCTTGCCGTCCACCGGAGCCTTCAGTACATCGCTTGTCAGCTTATTGATGACGCTTCAGGGAAGACCCTTGCGGCGGTGACGGAAGCGTCCTTGAAAGGATTAACCGGAACAAAGCGCGTTCGGGCCGAAGCGGTCGGAAAAGCGATTGCCGAGAAGGCGAAAGCGCTGGGAATTACCGCCGTTGTGTTTGATCGCGGCGGTCGGCTCTATCACGGCCGGGTTCAGGCCTTAGCCGACGCAGCGCGCGCAGCAGGATTGAACTTGTAATATTTTTATGTCGAATTCACCACGCCGCCATCGCGGCGAAGCCAATCCGAAAGACCGAGAGTTTGAGCAGAAGGTCGTTGAAATTAGCCGGGTTACCCGCGTGGTGGCCGGCGGAAAGCGCATGCGTTTTCGCGCAACGGTTGTGATCGGCGACGGCAAGGGCCGAGTCGGTTACAGCATTCAAAAAGGCGCGGACGTGAGCGCGGCTGTCGGAAAAGCTTCGACTGCGGCGAAGAAGCGCTTGGTGACTATTCCGCGGCAAGGAACAACCATTCCGCACGAGGTTCGCGTTCGCTTTGGAGCCGCGTCGGTTATTCTAAAGCCGGCTCCGGCTGGTACCGGCGTTATCGCTGGCGGGGCGGTCCGCAACGTCATGGAGCTGAGCGGAATTAAGGACGTTGTCGGGAAGATGCTTGGTTCACGCAACAAGTTGAATAATATCAAGGCAGTGTTCGCCGCAATCGCTCAACTTCGCCAACCCCGCGAGCAGGCGGCATCCTCGAAGAAGGAGACGAAGTCATGAACGGACTTCACGCCCTCACGCGCCCGCGCGGCGCAAAACGAAAAAAGCGCGTTGGTCGCGGTCTTGGCTCCGGACACGGAACCTACGCGACGCGCGGACAGAAAGGACAGCGCGCCCGAACCGGTGGTCGCCGCGGTATTCGCCGTCGCGCGATGAAGCAGCTCGTCTCTCACCTCCCGAAAGTTCGCGGATTCCGATCGCTGGCTCCGGTTACCGAAGCGGTCACGCTGAAGCAGCTCGCGCGCTACGACGCCGGAACGCTTGTGACGCCGGAACGCTTGCTGTCTGATCGGGTGATCCGAACAAATCGCCGGGTCAAGATTATCGGAACCGGAACCCTCGAGCATGCGTTGACCGTGAAGGCGAACGGATTTTCCGCGAGCGCCCGGCGGGCAATTACTGAAGCGGGCGGGAGCGTTGTCGTGCTCGCTCAGCGTTTTCGACGTCGTCCAGCGAAGAATCATCGCACCCAACCCAAGGCGTAAGCCATGTGGGAGAAACTATCACAAATCTGGCGCATTAAAGAAGTCCGCGCGAAATTACTCATCGTGCTCGGGCTCCTCGTTGTATTTCGCATCGCGGCCCACGTTCCGATTCCGGGAGTTGACGTTAGTCAACTGAAGGAGTTCTTCGGTTCCAACCAGCTCCTCGGTCTCTTGAACGTTTTTTCCGGCGGCGCGCTCGAAAATTTTTCGCTCGTTATGCTTGGCGTTGGGCCCTACATCACCGCGTCGATTATCTTCCAGCTGCTTCAAATGATTATTCCGAAGCTTGAAGAGATTGCGAAGGATGGAGAACGCGGGCATCAACGGATTAATCAGTGGACGCGCCTCCTGACCGTCCCGCTCGCTATTCTTCAGGCCTATGCGACGATTACCCTTCTCCGGCAGCAAGGCCAGGGTATCATCGGAACGCTCTCAGCCTTTGATCTGATCACGGCGATGGTGACGATCACCGGCGGAACAATGTTCCTCATGTGGATCGGCGAACTGATCTCCGAGCAAAAAGTTGGCAACGGCATTTCCTTGATTATTTTTGCTGGTATCGTGGCCCAGCTTCCCTTGTCGATTCAGCAGTTCGTTGCCACCTTTGATCCGACGCAGCTCCCGACAGTCCTGCTCTTCCTCGCGATCGGCTTGATTACCATTGCCGGGGTTGTCTTCGTTACTGAGGCGCAGCGGAATATTCCCGTTTCCTACGCTCGACGCGTTCGAGGGAATCGTGTGTATGGCGGTGTGAACACGCACCTCCCAATGCGCGTGAACCAGGCCGGCGTTATCCCGATTATCTTCGCCGTCTCCTTGGTTTTAATTCCATCGCTCGTCGCGCAATTTTTCGTCAACTCGCCGAATGCCGCGCTGTCTGGAATTGCCCAGTGGATGGTCCAGCATTTCCAGGGCGGGCCGATTTACGGCGCTCTCTACTTCCTCTTAGTGTTCGTCTTTACGTATTTCTATACCTCAGTCATTTTTCATCCGCACCAAATCGCTGAAAATTTACAGAAGCAAGGCGGCTTCATTCCGGGGATTCGGCCGGGTAGTCACACCGCGCAATACCTGGGATACGTCTCGAATCGAATTATTCTTGCTGGCGCCCTTTTCCTCGGTGTGATTGCTGTGCTCCCGACGATTATGCAATCAGCCACGGGCACGCAAACCTTTGTTGTCGGCGGCACGAGCTTGCTTATCGTCGTGAGCGTCGTGATTGAAACGGTCAAGCAAATTGAGTCGCAACTCTTAGTTCGCGATTACGAAGGATTTTAAGGACATGAGCATGAGCGGCGAAGGGCAACCCGGAGCGCTCGAAGAAACGGGCCAGACGATCGTCCTCCTTGGACCGCAAGGATCAGGGAAGGGGACCCAGGCCGGCTTACTCGTTGAGCGGCAGGGCTTTGTGCATTTGGAAATGGGCAAGCTCCTTCGAGCCGCCGCCAAAGAGCCGACGCCCCTCGGCCGCGAGCTTGACCGGATGATTAATCAGGAAGGCAAACTCGCGCCTCTTGAACTGGCTATGGCGATTTTTCGTTCAGCGCTCGAGAAACTTCCGAAGTCTCAGTCAGTGATTTTCGATGGAACGCCGCGCCGGCCGGAAGAAGTTGCATATTGGGATGAAGAGCTGCCGAAGCTGGGCCGTCACCTCGATCGCGTCATCGCGCTCCAGCTCCCGGAGGATGCGACCGTGGAGCGTCTTGGAAAACGGCGGATCTGTGAACGTGAAGGCCGCCCGCTCATTCTGGGAGTTGATGTGGCGAATGAGCAGAGCCCGTGTCCCTCCTGCGGCGGACCAATTCTCCAACGCGCCGATGATCAGCCTGAAGCGATTCGGACGCGCCTCGCGACCTACCGAGCGCTTACCGAACCTGTTCTCGAACTCTACCGGCCGCGCGGCATTGTGTCCGAGGTGAACGGCGATCAACCAATTGAAACTGTCTATAACGCCATCGCCTCACTCCTCGCCCATGAGCCGACGAAAAACTGAAGCGGAAATTCGGACCCTCGCCGAAGGGGGCGCGATCCTCGCGAGCATTCTTGAGGAATTGCGTGGACTTGTTCAGCCCGGTATTTCGACCGGAGAGCTGAACGCTTTTGCGGCCCGTCGGATGAAGGAGCATCATGTTCGGCCGGCCTTCTTGGGCTATCACGGCTATCCCGCGGTTCTCTGCACATCCGTGAACGCTCACGTCGTCCATGGAATTCCATCGAATACTGAGGTGTTGAAGGCGGGAGATATCGTCGGGCTTGATATTGGGATTGAGCATGGCGGCCTCGTTACTGACATGGCTGAAACTGTCGGTGTCGGGCGGGTGAGCGAAGGAGCTGATCGCCTCATTGGAGTAACCCGTCTGGCGCTTGAACAAGGGATTGCCGCGTTGGAAATCGGTCAGCACCTCGGCGCTGTCGGAGCAGCCATCCAGCGCTTTGCCGAACGTCAGGGCTACGGAGTTGTGCGCGACCTGACAGGACACGGGGTAGGTCACGCCTTGCACGAAGAGCCGTCGGTCCCGAATTTTGGGAGCGGTCGCAGCGGTCCGATTGTCGAACCCGGGCTGGTGATTGCGATTGAACCGATGCTGACGGCAGGCGACTGGCACGTCCGGACGAAAGGCGATCACTGGACCGTCGAGACGCTTGACGGGAGTTTGAGCGCCCACTTTGAGCATACGGTCGCAGTCACGAAAGACGGCGTTCGTATCTTGACGACCACGCAACATGTCACGCATCCTCGCGCTTGATCTTGGAACTCGCCGGACCGGCGTAGCGATCAGCGGGCCTGACGCGGATTGGGCCTTCGGCCGCGGCGTGATTGAAGGAGACTTTGAGGCGCTCGTCGTCGCGCTCGAGAAATGCATTGAGCGGGAGGACGTTGATCGCATCGTTGTTGGCCTCCCGCGTTCGCTGGCCGGACATCCTTCTGACCAAGAGGCGCTGGTCCGCTCGACCGTCGAGCGTCTTCAGGAGCGCATCCAAGTTCCGATTGAGTTTGAGGAAGAGCGGTTGACGAGCCGCTTTAGTCAGCGCCTGCAGCACGAGGCCGGAAAAACCGGCGGCGACGACGAACAAGCCGCGATCCTCATCCTTGAGTCCTATCTTGCGAAATACAAGCGTCCATGACTGTTCTCCTCGCGAGCATTAGCCTCGTCGGAAGTTTTGGGCTCGCCGCCCTGCTTACTCCACTTATTCGGCGTATTGCGCGCCGAACGGGAATTATCGACCGGCCGGAACGTGCGCCGGACCGGAAAGAGCCGGGCCGGACAATTCCACTTCTCGGCGGCTGGGCGATCTGGGTCGCGGTTTCGCTCATCGTTGTCAGTTTTCTCGCCGCCGGAGTTTTTGAAAACGATCTGTTGACTCCGAAGGCGATCTACGGGCTCCTCCTCGGCGGGCTTCTCGTTATGATTGGCGGGACGCTCGACGACCGTTTTTCGCTTCGACCAGGGCACCAACTTCTTTGGCCGGCGCTCGCGATCGTTACCGTGATCGCTGCGGGCGTCGGCATTGATGTCGTGTCCAACCCGCTCGGCGACGTCATCCGGCTTGACCGCTGGAGCGTTACGGTGTTTTCGATGAACGGGATTGCCTATCAGCTGACGATTCTAGCCGATCTTGTCAGCTTTCTCTGGCTGCTCGGAATGACCTATACAACGAAGCTACTTGACGGCCTTGATGGCCTTGTTTCCGGCGTGACAGCCATCGGTGCGCTGATCGTCTTCGGCGTCACCCAGCTCGCCGAGGTTCAGCAAACCGGGACCGGGGTTGTTGCCCTGGCCTTAGCCGGCGCCTGTTTGGGTTTTCTCCTCTTTAATTTCCACCCGGCGTCGATTTTCCTGGGGGAAGGGGGGAGTCTCCTCTGCGGGTTTTGGCTCGGCGCGCTGGCGATTGTGAGCGGCGGAAAAATCGCGACCGCGCTCCTCATCATGGGAATTCCCATTCTCGATGTCGTTTGGGTGATGTTTCGCCGGCTTGTTCTTGAGCGCCGCTCTCCGCTCACGCATGCAGACCGGAAGCACCTCCATTTTCGTCTTCTTGACGTCGGGTTTTCAAAACGCGGCGCCGTCCTCTTCCTCTACGCGCTGACCGCCGGCTTCGGTTCAGCAACGCTTTTTGTCCGGGGGACCGCGAAACTGCTCGTGCTCGGTTTGCTCGCGCTGGTTATGCTTCTCCTCGGGACCTGGTTAGTCATTCGTCTCCGACGAGTGACCAGCGGAGGCCAGCAATGAGCCCGCGATTGATCCTGACCCGTCTTATGCTCATCGTTTTTTCTGTCGCTGTTGTAGTACTTGGGATTTGGCAGCTGACGGAACGCGTTGGGGCTGATGAGGCGACGAATCAGGACATGGAAGTGACCCACTTCGTTGAGCTGGCAGGCCAGCGGCTCCGGGTCACGCTCGCGGATACGCCGAGCGAACAGGCGGCCGGTTTAAGCAATCGACCGAGCCTCGACGCGGACGAGGGGATGCTTTTCCGCTTTGACAAGCCCTCGATCCTCTCCTTTTGGATGAAGGAAATGCGTTTTCCGATCGACATAATTTGGATTCGCGACCGCGTTGTGGTTGACGTGACTAAAGAGGCCGAGATTCCGACCTCCGGCCGGCCGCTTCGGATCTACCGACCGGCTGAAGCCGCGGATACTGTCCTCGAGGTCCGGGCCGGATTTTCGGACGAATTTGGGGTCCAACCCGGGCTTTCGCTTCAGTATTTCTGCGCCGGGGAGGGGATTGACGCTACGCTCTCCCCATGCTAACCTAGCGCGGTATGACGGAAACCCCGAAACAGTACGCAATTATCCGAACCTCTGGCCATCAGTTCCGCGTAAGCCCAGGACAGACGATTCAGGTTGATAAGCTCGCCAGCGACGAGAAGAATATCGAATTTTCCGATGTCCTCCTTGTCCGCGACGGTGAGCAAGTTCAGGTTGGAGCCCCGACGCTCGCCGGCGCCAAGGTAAACGGCGAAGTCGTCTTTACCGGAAAAGCGAAGAAGGTCGTTGTTCAGAAGTTTAAGGCAAAAGTCCGCTACCGGAATAAGCGCGGTCATCGCCAACAGATTGCCCGGGTGAAGATCACCGATATCACGGCATAGACGAGGCCTCCGCGCCTCGTCGTTGTTTTTTTGTTTTATAACACAGGCGCCGGCGCCTCGGTTATGTGTTTTTCATGCTCCGGCGGCCTTTGATGGCATTCGTGAGCGTCACGTCGTCAGCGTACTCGAGGTCGCTGCCCATCGGGAGCCCGCGAGCAAGCCGCGTGACGTTCACTCCAAGCGGCTCCAGCGTTCGGAAAAGATAGAGCGCGGTTGCCTCGCCTTCCATATCCGGGTTCGTCGCGATGAGCACCTCTCGCACGCCGCCAGCTTCAACTCGCTTAACGAGCGGGGCGATGCGCAGCCGTTCCGGAGTAACGCCGTCAACCGGGTTGAGGACGCCGCCGAGGACATGGTAGCGGCCTTTGAATTCTCCCGTGCTTTCGATCGCGAGCTGCTCGGCGCTCGTTGCGACAACGCAAATGAGGCCGGAGTCGCGGCTCGCGTCGCGGCAAATGTCGCAGGGGCTGGCTTCGGTGTAGGTCCCGCAGACGTCGCAGCTGCGGATCGCCGTTTTTACCCGCGTGAGCGCGTTCGCGAGTTCATCGAACCGGCCCTTCGGCTGCGCGAGCATATGAAAGGCAAAACGCTCCGCCGTTTTTTGGCCGATGCCGGGGAGGTTCCGAAACGCGCTAATGAGCGCTTCAATCGGAGGCGGGAAGGAGGTCATGGGCGTTTCTAGCCGAGGCCGGGAATCGAGACGCCGGACGAGCGCATCTTCAGCGCAACCGCCCGCTGGAGCTTCGGCGTCAACTCGCTCAGGAGCTCGGTTAGCCCGGCTTCAAGTTCCGCCTTTTTCTCAGGCGCGAGATACTCGGGGTCGATGGAAACCGAGAGGACTTTAAAGTTCCCGTCCATGACGGCCGCGAGCTTGCCGCCTTTGATCGAATGATGCTCCGTCACCTGGGCCATAAGATTTTGCATCATCTTGGCCTGGTCCCGAAGGTCTTTGAATTGCTTGAGTTTCTCGAACATAGGTAGGGGAAGTGTAGCAGATATACCAGCAGAGTGGGAGGGGGTGTTATTTGGTATTCAGGGAGCTCATTAATCTTACCCAAAATGATTTTTTCTCTTTTTCTAGTTCTATTTCAACTTCGTTCAGCCATTGGTTTACGCTACCTGGTACTATTTTTGTTCCAATAATTGAAAGATGTAATGCTCTTGACATCGATCCAATTAAATCAGCAATACGGAGTTCATCAGTCGTTAGATTCGCTTCGGCAAAAACGTCATTAATATTCTTACGATCCACATTAATATGAGCAGATTGATAAATTGTAAGTTTTTCAGAAATACTGGCCGAAATAATTGGATCAGCTACCTGTAATGCATAAATTTTATTGATAAATGAATTCAAATTTGCTATAGACTGCGATAATCCAACAACAGCCTTTTTGAGCCTCATTCTTTTTATTTGAAGAGCACTAGAAAATGTTATTGAGTTTAAAGGAACTGATGATTCAATGAGAAAAACTGTATTTCTGGGATCACACCAGCCAATTTGGTCTTTTATTGAAATATCTTTTTCGAGCCATCCCATTCCTTCTTTTCCACGGGCCCAGGTTCGGATTTTTAGTACATGTGCTTCTATGTGCTGGATCGCTCTCTTGTGCGCTTCATTATTAGAGTATAGAAAAATACCGACTGCCCAAAATATTCCCAGTAAACTAATTATTTGAGCAACGTCGGAGATAATTGCGAGGATTCTCACTTTTCTATAATAATTAACCCCATGAAGAATTTCTAAAACCCCGCCGGCTCCATCTTCGTCTCGAGGTTCTTGAAGCTGACCGTGTTTTCGTCGAAGTAGAGCTGGACTATCCCGGTCGGGCCGTTGCGGTGTTTCGCAATGTGAATCTCGGCGATGTTGCGCTTATCGGTGTCCTGCTTGTAGACGGCTTCGCGGTAGATGAAGAGAACGACGTCGGCGTCTTGCTCAATTGAGCCGGATTCGCGGAGGTCGGCGAGTTTTGGGATTGGCGGGGTGCGCATTTCCGTGGCGCGGGAGAGCTGCGACAGGGCAATGACCGGGACGTCGAGTTCCTTGGCAATCCCTTTCAAGGCCCGGGTGATTTCCGCAACTTGCTGGACGCGGCTTTCGCTCTCGGCCCGGCCTTCCATAAGCTGGAGGTAGTCAACGACGAGGAGGCCGAGCCCGTGTTCGGACTTTAGGCGCCGGGCCTTTGTTCGCATTTCCATAACCGAGGTGACGGCCGAGTCATCGATGAAGAGGGGAGCCTCGGAGAGAATACCCATCGCGTGGCCGATTCGCGGGAAATCGTCGTCATGTTCGCTCGAAGAGAGTTTCCCGGTTCGCATCTTCCAGAGCGAAACGCCGGCCTCGGCGCAGAGCATACGGTCGACGAGTTGTTCCTTCGACATTTCCAGAGAGAAGATTCCAACCGGAACCTTCGCCTTCACCGCAACTGCGCGCGCAAGGTCAAGCGCGAGCGAGGTTTTTCCGACTGAGGGCCGAGCGGCAACGATAATCAGGTCAGAGCGCTGGAGACCGGCGAGAATATTGTCGAGATCTTTATAGCCGGTCGGGAGGCCGCGGAGTTTCCCGGATTGGCGGTGCAGCTCGTCAATACGTTCAAAGGCATCCGACAGCGCGGTTCGGATCGGAACAAAGTTTTGGCGGAGGTATTTCTGGGACACCTCGAAGAGGGTCCGCTCGGCGCGATCGAGGAGGAGGTCGACTTCGTTCGTTTCCTGGTAGCCGAGGCCGGCAATTTCTTGAGCAGCTGCAATCAGGCGGCGCAAGGTCGCTTTTCGCTGGACGATGTTCGCGTAGTAGACAACGCTCGTAGCGGTCGGAACAAGGCTCGCCAGTTCGGCGAGGTAGGATCGGCCGCCAATCGTGTCGATTTGCTTTCGCTCGCTGAGCCGGTTCGAAACGGAGAGAATGTCGATCGGCTCCTGGTGGCCGTAGACGTCGAGCATCGCCTCGTAGATCATCCGGTGGATATCGCGGTAGAAGTCCTCGGGCCGGAGCTGATCGGCTACCTTAATAATCGCGTCTTTATCGATTAATAAGCTTCCGAGCGTGGATTGCTCGGCTTCGAGGTTTTGGGGGGTAAGGCGTTCCGCCGGAGCGGGATGTTGGTCGGCCATAGGGCGTTGGTATTGTAGTGAGGCTGGGTCGGTCTGACAAGCCAAAACGCTCCACAGTCTGTCCCCAGGGGAGGGAGGAGAAAAAGACCAATGACCAAATCCCAAATTTCGAGGAAAGAGGTGATTTTCGATTCGACGCGGCAGTCGCGTTTCTTGCCTGTCCTTCGATCTCCAGGTACACTGCTCAGGTATGCCAGGAAATGGAACTCCAGTTGAAATCGTTGTCCTCGACGTTGAGACGACGGGCATGAAGCCAGAGGATGGCCATAGCGTCATTGAGGTGGCTGGCCAGCGGCTCCGCGGCGAAGAGGTGATTGGCGTTTTTGATGCGCTCATCACAATTGATCGTTCGCTCGATCCTGAGGTGGTGGCCGTGCACGGAATTACCAATGAGCTGCTCGCGGCCGAGGGTCGGGTTCGCGCTGAAGTGATGAACGAATTTCGTGACTTTTGCAAAGACGCGGTTCTTGTTGGACACAACATCGCCTTCGATATGGGATTCCTGAATGCGGAGTATAAACGCCTTGGTCAGCCGCCGCTCGAGAATCGGACTATCGATACGATTGAGATTGCGAAGAAGTATCTCCTCCTCGCGAGCTACAGTTTGAAGAACGTAGCCGCGTACTTGAAGGTTCCGCAGCCGAAAGCCCACCGCGCGCTCGCGGATGTTGAAACAACGACCCACGTTCTCCTCAAGCTCATCGAGCGGGCGCGGGGAAAGTCGAGTTAAGCTGGCTCGCGACCTACGCGACCTAAGCGAAGACTTCAGCGTCGTTGACCTTGATTCCCTCGCGTCGTAATACGCTAACGAGATTATGAAGGTGTCGGTCCGTGCTCATAAGGTCGACGACGGCGAGTTTGATTTTGGCGACGTCGTGACCGAGGCTTTCAACTCGTCCTTCGATGCCCGTCGCCCGTCCTTCAATCCCTGTGACGCGTCCCTCAATCGTAGTTACTCGCTCCTCAATTCGAGAGAGCTGATTATTTTGCTTTCCCTGGCTTTCGCTGAAATGGGAAATAATCTCCCGGACTGCACCCTGGAGAGAGGCTTGGAGCATTTCATTCGTTACTGGCTGATGCATAGCAACCCTTCTTGCCACCAGAATTTCTCGTATTCATACGGTACGCTGAAGGTCTGCTCCTGTCAATAACAACTACACCGTTGATCGTATCAGGCTGGTGGGTCCAGGTGGGATCGAACCACCAACCCACTGCTTAAAAGGCAGTTGCTCTACCATTGAGCTATGGACCCAGGCTGTGTCAATTCAGTTCTTTTACCACGAAACGTTGAAACGGTATCAGGAAATGCGTTTTTCGGCAAGAAGAAGAGGCCTGCCGGGGAGGGACAGGCCTCTTAGGGAACCGGGCTGACTAGCGCCGGAGGAAAACCGGCGTTTCGTAGGCTCCAGTTCCGAGAGGAACAACGATCTCGTAGCGTCCACCGGGAAGCTCCCGAAGGCTATCGCCGCTGAGGAGCACGGCAGCGTCAGGATCGACCGGCCGCCCGAGCCGGAGCTCCTGGCCGTTCGTCGGCGTAAAGCCTGGGTCTGGGCTGAAGTGGAGCACACTGCCGCGGCCTCCGGCTGACGAAGCAGTGCCGACTTTGGTCCAAGGGTCCGACATGGGTAGATCCTCCTTTTGGTCGGACGACGTGAGCGCCGGGAATGTATGATATCATCATACATTTTCTTTTTTTCGGGTCAAGTAGCTTGACCCGCCTCCGCGACGAGCTCCTCGGTTCTGCCCCCAGGTTCAGACTCCAAGCCGGTCCGTGCTTTTCCTAGTATATTCATCGCTCCGGCGGGTTAGGCTCAGCTTGTTATTATTTGAATAATAGGGAAGCGCGATACTTAATATTCGATGTACTGTTTGGCTTGACAAAAGCGAAAAAATCTGTCAGCGTTTCCTCCAGCATCGGAGTTCATCACAAGTGCACGCGAACGAGCAAGGAGGAGGGATGGAATTCGTTCACGAAGAACTGGGCTTAGTCGCGAAGGTCGCCGCCATGCTGGCTGGGGACCCGCCAGGTTCTATTGACGATCTTGTCTCCAATGAGAGATACGCGTTTCTCTGGGAGGCTGAACAGATTCGTTGGAACCGCCAGTCGGGGGCGAATGGTGTGGGGCAGACCGCCTTTGCCCTTGTTCGGAGGGATCGCCGTAGCGGCTACCTTTCGGTGTTCTTTGCCCTTGAGGGCGAAGCGAGCGCCCCGCGTCACGTTCATACGGCCGGCGAATTCATCATGGTCTTTCTGGGCCAGATGATGGACCGCGGGGGAGATCGGACCACAAGAGTGATCGGGCATAGCGACGCGATCGTCCACGGTTGGGGGAGTGAACACGCGCCAGTCCCATCGCCTGGGTGCAAGCTCGTCGTCGGCTGGTACGTTCAGCCCGGCGGTTCTCGGCTGGTTGAGGCGACGCAGCCGGCTCTGGCCGAAATCGAGGCGCAACCGTTTCGATAGTACAAAGTGCCCCCGTCGCGCGTTAAGCGGACGGGGGCATCTTCTAATGTGCGTTCTGTTCGAGGTAGACCACCGATCCAACCGGGAAGCGGCGGTGGAGCTCGAGGATCGGGCGGTCGCCGAGGCGGACCACTTCGAGTTGGGTGACCATGAAGCTCTCCCCGTAGTCGCCAACCCGGATCATTGATCCGTTCACGATACGGTTCGATCCATCGCTCCGTATCTCGTGTCGTTTCCTGCGGACGCTCGTAACCGTGCCGACGGGGACGTAGGTTTTCGGCATCATGTCCTCCTCTCAGATGCCTTAGTTCAGGGGAAGGATCTGCTCGACAACGAGCCGACGGCGGAGCTGATCGAGGACCTGTTGAGCAAGGGCTGACCGCGCCTCCACCGCTGGTTCCGCGCTCGGACGGAGCGTGGAAAGAAAACCGCCACTCTCCTGCGAGAACTGGAAGGCCCAGGTTCCGAGCCTTCGAAGCGCTTCGGAGAAGCCGTCGGCGTCGCGGGCGAGACAGCTCCACGGGGCGGCGTCGCGAAGTCCCTGCCATCCGCCGAAGAGCTCGGCGAATTGCGCGAGCGGACCTTCGGTGAATCCGCGCGTGAACCTCGTCGGAACCATGACCTCTCGATCGAAAGGAAAGCGCGGGTCTTTCGTCAGACCCAAGAGCCAGCCCTCGAAGAGCGTCCTGGTGATCCCCGTGTTGATGCGGTGGAGCAGAGCCCGTTGACCCTCGGGCCGATAGAGTATCCCATGAGCGCCGACCTGCATTGCTGCGCTTAAGAGCCGGAGCTTGGATTCAGGATCATCAGGATCCAACGGCGCGCGACTCAAGATCACGAGCGCCCGCGGTTTGAGCCCAAACTCCTCTCGAAGCTGCCGGGCGATTTGCTGTCCGCCCGAGTCGGTCCAATCCGCGAGCACGAGATCAATACCGTCCCGAAGCGCGAGATCTCCCGCAGCCGGAAGATTGTCAACGCAGGTGACGATGTGCCCTTGGATGAGCTCTGCGACCTGGCCTAAGCGGTCCTCATCTCGGTCGTAGACCAAAACACTGGCCATACGGCCCCCTTCCTTTGTTCAGGTACGTCCGTAACCCCAAAAACCGGAATATTTGTACCCTAGTTCAGCGTTCGAAAAAAATCAAACGGCGCCCCAGGGGAGGAGCGCCGTTGAAGGAGCTAGTTCGTACTGACGAGCTTTTCGATCGGAACGGCCTCGGCCAATTCGCCGATCATGCGATTCCGGAGCCGTCTGGGATTCCGCCTGGCTTTTCCGAGTGCAGCGAGAACTCGCGTCATGAGTTCCGTGTGGTCGCGGTCGAAGGCGTCGGCCCAGCGCTGGAGGAGGATGAAGAGGTCATTGACGCGTTCGTCGGCGCCGGCGAGCTTTTCCCAATCCGTAGCCTCCCGGACCGCTTCCCAGCCGCCCATGAACGCAACCAACTCGGAGAGCGAGGAGTTGAGGTAGAGTTCGGCGTAGCGGTCGCTTCGCGGCGTCGCTGCAAAGGGGAAGCCGTAGGGATTGATCCGATAAAGCCAGCTCAGCATCAAGACGTCGTTCAGGGTGTCGTTGAGCTCGAAGCGGAAGCGCCGTTTCGGTCGTGAGCGGTAAACGAGGCCGGCCGCGCAAAAGGCGGTTGAGCGGTTGTAGATCTCAATTCGTCGCTCTCGGGTTTTCGGCCGGCGATCGCGGACGAGGATGAAGGCCTGCTCAATCGTCTTGAGCGTTTCGTAGGTCCGCTTGATGAGTCGCGGGCCGTAGGATTGCTCCCAGTCCGCGACCACAGCCGCGATTTCCTGCTTCGGGTCGCCGAGGAGATGAAGCGCGGCCTTCGGGTCATTGGCCGTTACGACCCGATGACCTGAGATGAGCGCGGCGGTTTCGTGCAGTCGCCAGTCGATCATGTCAAAGATCAGGACGGTGGCCATAGTCCCTCCTTATGGTCCGCTTCGATCACGAGTTGGAGTGTCTTCTTTTAGCGTAGTTGAGTCGAAGACTGGGGTCAAGATGAAATACTTGACAGCGGCAACGAAGGGTATATGATGATTTCAGAAGGTGGCGATCTTCCAGAGTGAAGTCGTCGCCCGTTTTGTATGCACTAATTTCAATCATATGGAGAATAGTCCAATGAAAGAGCTAGGAAATGCGAAGCAGCTAAAGAACCAGCTTATCTTTTGGGGAATACTTGGAGCGGTTGTTATTCTGGCCGGTGTAGGTTTCTGGTATGCGAGCAGCCAGGAGGTCGAATCGGACCTCGGCACTGGAAATCGGAATTCTTCAGGAAACGCGAATACATTGGCGAATATCGCCCCAGTGAGTACTGACGGGTGGAAAAGTTATGAGGTTGCGGAGTATGGGGTTAGCTTTCGACTTCCGTCAGACTGGATTGTGAAAAAGGAAGGGATTCAAAGCGGCAGCTTCCAGGCCACGCCCTCCATAGCTGAATATATTATTGAGCCAGCTGAGCCATTGGCGGAGGAATGGATGGGTCCGGAGTACCGTCAGTGTTATCTTATCGCGTCATCCCTTGGTTCGAAGAGTATTCCTGAATGGATTGAAGGAGCTAATCTTTACGTACCAGCAGGCGATGAGGGCTTAAATATCCAGAAGCAGCAAGAGGAAAACATCAACGGAATTTCGGGAATCCTTATCGAGGAAGGCGGGCCGAACGCGCAACAATCCTATTCGTTTTTCTTTACGGTAGAAAATATGCTACTTCGATATGGATTTTATGGATTACGTGGTGCAGTGCCGACAGACGAAGAAGCAAAGTATGGTCAGTTTTGCAATGCGGTACTGAACACACTGCAACTGCTGTAGGGTTCGTTCGTCGCTCATTGACAACGGGTCAAATCAAAACCGTCTGGAAACAGACAGGAGGTAACTCATGTTCCGCTCTTGGTTTCTTGTGTTGTTGGCTTCTTGCGGGTTGGTAGTTTCAGCCATAGCTGAGCCAGCGGATCTCCACCTACCCTTCTTGCCTGGAGCGGACTGGTGGTGTTCACAGGGCTGGGACAGCGCGCCGACTCATCAAGATGAGGCGGCCTGGGACTACAATCTTGGCTCGTTGGACTTCGATCTCGGAAGTCCGGTCATCGCCCCGGCGCGCGGAATCGTCGTTTTCGCTGGGCGCTCCAAAAGACAGAACGGAAGCAACAGCGCGTACGGCAATGTCGTGCTGATCGACTATGGCGGTGGGCACTACGGTCGCGTCGCTCATCTCAAGGGATTCGCGGCAGTACAGGGCGAGTACGTGTTCCAAGGCCAGGTTCTTGGTTTCTGCGGGAAAAGCGGAACGACAGACACGCAATGGCCTGCTCACATCCACGTGAACACCCAACGGACCTCGAATCCAGCGGCGAAGGATTACACCCCCGTGTACGTTCACTATCGCAAGGGAACATCGAACCTCTACGGCTATCCCGAGCCGTGCAATTGTCAGAGTAATTATGGAGACAAACATTACGTCTCCCGCAACACCACCCTCCTCGACCAGGCCTACGACCGCAACGGCGGCTCATCA
>CAZWTD010000011.1:19968-34736 GCA_964637345.1 uncultured Gammaproteobacteria bacterium | reverse complement strand
ATTATTTCGCATAACAAAACCCTCGCCGCCCAGCTCGCTTCGGAATTCAAAGACTTCTTCCCGGAGAATGCCGTTGACTACTTTGTTTCCTATTACGACTACTATCAGCCGGAAGCCTACATCGCCCGGTCTGATACCTACATCGAAAAGGAAACGCAGATCAACGAGGAGATCGACCGGCTTCGGAATGCAGCGACCCGCGACCTTCTCACCCGAAAAGACGTCATTATCGTCGCGTCCGTTTCCTGCATTTATGGCATCGGCTCGCCCGAAGAATATCAAGCCGTCTCCATCCCGCTCAAGGTGGGACAGATACTGAAGCCCTACGACTTCACGAAGCTGCTCGTTGAATCCCTCTACCAACGGAACGAACAAGACTTTCGGCGCGGGACCTTCCGCGTCCGCGGCGACTCAATCGACGTCTTCCCGGCCTACTCGGAATTCGGACTTCGCATCAGTTTTTTCGGAAATACTGTAGAAGAGATCATTGAGCTTGATTCGATTACCGGCCACCGGATCGGGAGCTTCAAAGAGATGACGATCTTTCCGGCGCGGCAGTTCGTTACCCCCGGGGACCAACTCAAGCCCATCCTCAACCAAATCCGCTCCGAGCTCGCGGAACGGGTTGCGGTTTTCAAGCAAGCCGGGAAGCTCATCGAGGCTCAGCGGATCGAGGAACGGACAAACTTCGACCTTGAGATGATTGAACAAACTGGGTTTTGCAGCGGGATTGAAAACTACTCGCGCTTTTTTACCGGCCGGAAACCAGGACAACCGCCCTTTACCCTCCTCGACTTCTTTCCAAAAGACTTTCTTCTCTTTATCGACGAGTCGCACATTACCCTTCCGCAAATCGGCGGAATGTATGAAGGCGACCGCTCACGAAAAGCCTCGCTCATCGACTACGGCTTCCGGCTCCCGGCCGCCTTCGACAACCGTCCGCTGAAAATCGACGAATTTACCGAGCGGACCGGCCAGACGATTTACGTTTCCGCAACGCCGACGATGCTCGAGATCGAGCGGAGCACCACGGTCGCCGAACAGCTCATCCGGCCAACCGGCCTTCTCGATCCAACGACGGAAATCCGTCCGACTGAACACCAGGTCGACAATCTCGTTGAAGAAATTCGAAAACGCACCGAGGCGAAAGAGCGCGTCCTCGTCACCACGCTCACGAAACGCATGGCCGAAGACCTTTCCGAGTATCTGAAGGAACTTGAGATCAAGGTCCACTATCTTCACGCCGACGTTGATACTTTTGAACGGCTTGAAATCCTCCGCGACCTCCGCCTCGGGAAATATGACGTTGTTGTCGGGATCAACCTCCTGCGCGAAGGCCTCGATCTCCCGGAGGTTTCACTTATCGCCATCCTCGACGCGGACAAAGAAGGCTACCTCCGATCCGAAACTGCACTCATCCAGACAATGGGCCGAGCCGCGCGCCATATCCACGGTCACGTCATCCTCTATGCCGACCGGATGACGGGATCAATGGATCGGGCCTTAAAAGAAACAGCGCGCCGCCGCGCAATCCAAGCCGAGTACAACACAAAACACGGCATCACCCCAAAGACGATCGAAAAGGCAATTAAGGACGACCGTCTCGCCGGCCAAAAACGGGTTGAGGAGGAAACGCCAAAAATTGAAGCGCGCGATGTACCCGAGGAGGAGCTCCCGCGCGTTCTTCGCGACCTTGAGCAACAGATGGACCTCGCCGCTCGAAACCTTGAGTTCGAAAAAGCCGCTCTTCTCCGAGACGAAATCGGCGAGCTTCGAAAGCAGCTCGGCGACACCAAGCCAAAACGCATTCTCCGCACCCAACGCGGAAAGCGACAAAAAGCCCAACTTCCCGGCCGCTGGCGGCGATAGTTGTCAGCCGAACGAGCCACTGCTACACTCCCTCTCGCTATGTCTCCACGACGAGGCGGCCGCGGCCGCCGATACCCAAATCGACCACGACTGAACGACGCCGGACCAAGTCGGGCCGGGCAAACCGTTCTCGCTTTTGGAACCTTCGACCTGCTCCACGCCGGACATAAGTATTACCTTGAGCGGGCTCGAACGCTCGGCGAGGAACTCGTTGTTATCGTCGCGCGAGATGAAACCGTCCGACACCTTAAAGGCCATTACCCAATCCGCGACGAAGGAACGCGGCTCGCTGCCGTCGCCCGCCTTAAGCCGGTAACGACAGCTCGACTCGGCGATCTAAAAAACTACTACGCCGTTCTCGACCAGGTTCGCCCGGACGTCATTGCGCTTGGCTACGACCAAAAACACCTGACGCGAAACCTCCGCCGCGAGCTTCGGCGTCGCGACCTCCGTCCTCGGGTCGTTCGGATCGGCTCCTACCACCCAGAAGAATTCAAAACCTCGATCCTCCTGAAAAAAGCCTTCGAACGCCTCGAGCGCGCCCCGCGAACCGAAGAAACCGAGAAGGCCGACCCAAAAACAGCCGTACGCTAAGAGGCTTGCATTCTTTTCGGAAGCCTGATACACTCGTCCCGTTCTATCCAACTCTCTATGCCAGTTACTAAAGCCGCCGCCAAAAGTCTCCGCCAAAGCAAAAACCACGCCGCCCGCAATGCGACCGTGAAGATTCAGCTTCGCTACCTCGTCAAACAGGTCCGGAAGGCTGTGACGGCAAAAAAGCCCTCAGAAGCGAAGGAAGCTCTCGCTAAGGCAATCAAAACAATCGACAAGGCTGCGCAAAATCGGGTTATCCCGAGAAACGCCGCCAACCGAACGAAATCGCGATTGTCGAAAGCGGTCGCTTCACTCGGAAAATCCTAGCGGGTTACCATCAAGACAAACCCTTCTAAGAGCGCTTCGGGCTCCAAGCGGCTTGATTTGAGTTTCCGATCGAGCTCAAGAAGCGCAGCCAGCCGGTCGGCCAGCTCAGACTCGGTGAACTTTTGGCTCTGCGCGAGGCTTTTTTGCGCAACAAAGGGATGAATCTTCAAGCGCTTCGCAACCGTCGCCGGATGTTTCGTGTCTTGGGCGGCAAGTTGGACGCGACGAAGTAGTGTTAGGTGGCGGCCAAGAATCTGCACAAGCGCTAAAGGATGAACGCCGTCGAGGAGAAGATGGCGCAGTTCGCGAAGAGCCGCGCGCGCGTTTCGAGTCCCTAGAGCGTCGGTAAACGCAAAGACCCGGCTCTCGACCGGAAGCTCAACAAGCTGGTCAACGTCAGCAACCTCAATCGTCCGCCCGTCGGCATACGCCGAGAGTTTTTGCAGCTCGCTGGCCGCGCGCCAGAGGTCGGGGCCGACCAGCGACGCCAGCCGATCACCTGCGACCCGATCAATTTGAGCCTTAAGCCGTTTCGCTTCTGCTCCAATCCACCTTCGAAGCTCTTGATCATCAAGAAGTGGATACTGCTCAGCTTTTTCCTTCACGAGAACTGCCTGGAGTTTCCCGGCTTTTTTCGGCAGCTCAGCCTCCCAAAAAAGAAGGACATAGTCGTCCGGAACAAGGCCTGAGCGGATCGCGTCAAGGATACCGTCCGCAACGCTCGACTTCTTATTCCGACCGAGAAGCCCTTCAACAACAATACAGCGCCGGGAGGAAAATAAACCCGAAGTCGCTACGGCTTTCCGAAACTCCTCAACGCTTAGGGTTTCTCCGTCGAGCCGAACTAAACCCTGACCTTTCGGGTCGTACTTCTTCTGAAAGGCCTCGATTAGGGTGGAAAGACGCTGACGAGATCGGTAGGTGTCTGGTCCGTGGAGAAAGAGAATCATAACCGCTCTAGCTTGACACAGCTTGGCGGAGAGGTAAACTCCAAGCCGTTTCCTTCCAAGCTGAACTTCGACAATACAGAGGGGGGTCCGATGTCGATTAATTGTGCCATATGCGGAAATGACTTTTTCCGCTGCCCCTGCGGTGTTCGTCTCAAGCAGCCTAGCCCAGGGCCGCCCAGTGATGAGGAGCCTCAACTTCCGCTGGATGACGAACTGATCCAGGAACTCAATTTCTCCGACTTCGACAACCTTGATCTCGAAGACGGAAGCGAAGATCGTAGCTTTACACCGTCCAATTGGCCAGACGACGATTCTGAGGTTCCTGCGACCGAAAAAGAGATCATGCAAGAACTGGGACTCATTGACCTATACTACCCAGTCGTGGGGTAAGAAGGGGGTAGGTATGCATGACTGTCTAACCCTACATGGAGTTCTCCTCCTGGGCCCGACCGACGAGGTTGTAGCCCCGGGTACACTCGCAGGGCTTGGACTCACCGTGATTCAGTATCGCTCGACGGCCGATCTCGGCCCTTGCGCGGTTCAAGGATGCTCTGGACACGTGCACCAGCTCTCGGTTCCGGTACTCGACAACCCGAACGACGTTCGCCCGGATGCCCCGACGACCCTCCACCATCGCCGCGCCTGCCTTAATTGCGGTTGTCCGGTCGCCCTCCCGCAAATCGCTGCTCCTCAAGCAGCTTGAACGCGACCGCCTTTCTTTCGCTCACTCCAGCCCACCTTCCCCAGGTCGGGCTGGTTTCCTTTTTGAAAACTAAACCAGTTTCAGCTCGCCCCAGTTCATTCCCACCTCAACCTCGGCGGTAATCGGAACCCGAAGCTTCGCAACTCCGACCATGAGCTCGCTCACGAGCTTTCCGACCGCCTCAGCCTCCGCGGCCGGTGCCTCAAGAACAAGTTCATCGTGCACTTGAAGTAACATCTTCGCCTTCGGAAATTTTTTCGGGAGTTCGTCTGCAACTTTGAGCATCGCAAGTTTCATAAGGTCGGCGGCGGTTCCCTGAATCGGCATATTCACCGCGATGCGTTCAGCTTGCGCTTGAAGCATGTGGTTCGGCGAGGCAATTTCCGGAAGATACCGACGACGCCCAAAGAGCGTTTCAACGTACCCTTGCTCCCGAGCCAGCCGTTTCATCTCGTCAATCCACTCGCGGACCTTTGGATACGCGGCAAAATATTTCGCGATGAATTCCTTCGCCTTGTCTCGGGAAATTCCCTGCTGTTCCGCGAGCCCGACCGGACCTAGCCCGTAGATTACCCCGAAGTTAACCGCCTTCGCGGTTCGACGCAGCTCTTTCGTAATTTCACTTACTGGAAGCTCGTGAATCGCCGCGGCCGTTGTCGTATGAATATCCTCACCGCGAGCGAAGGTTTCGATCATCGCCGGATCATTCGCGATTGAGGCGATAACTCGCAACTCGATCTGCGAATAGTCTACGGAAATCAGTCGGTTGCCGCGGTCGGCAATAAAGGCCTTTCGGATTTCGTTCCCCAGCTCAGTCCGGATCGGAATATTCTGGAGATTCGGATCAACCGATGAGAGACGCCCGGTCGCGGCAATCGTCTGATTAAAGCTCGTATGGACCCGGCCGGTTTCCGGATTCACCAAAGTCGGCAAAGTATCGAGGTAGGTATTTTTCAACTTCGCCAGCTCGCGGAACTCGACCATGAGCGGAATAATTGGATGAAGCTCTTTCATCTTCTCGAGCTCGCTGGCTGCGGTCGAAAGGCCAGTCTTCGTTTTTCCAATACCCTTTGTTTCAAGTTTCAAACGTTCAAAGAGAATTTCTTTCAGTTGCGTCGGCGACTGAAGATTAAATTCAACGCCGGCTAGATGATGGACCTTCGCCTCAAGCCCTTTCAGCTTCTTCCCGAGCGACTTCGACATCGCCTCAAGAAACTCGCTGTTGATCTTCACGCCGTTCCGTTCGACTCCTTCCAAAACTCCAACAAGCGGCATTTCCATTGTCTCAAACAGGCCGTCAATCGCCTGAGCTTTCAGACGGGGAGCAAGCGCCTGCTTTAAACGCAGTGTCCAGTCGGCATCTTCGGCCGCGTACCAGGCGACGTCGGCAACCGGCACCTCGCGCATATTTTTCTGCTTCTTTCCTTTCGGTCCAATGAGCGCCTCAATCGGCTGCATTTCATAACCAAATTCGGTAAACACCTGATCATCGAGTCCGTAGCGCCGAAAGCCGGGATTGAGGAGGTAGGCCGCAATCATCGTGTCGAACGACAACGGATAAAGCGTTATCCCCGCCCGTTCGAGAATCGCCAGGTCATATTTCAGGTTATGTCCGATTTTCGGAAGCGCCGGGTCGGCGAGTCGTAGGGTGAGCTGTTTGAACGCAGCCGACTTCTTCAGCGCTTCAGTAACTGAAATGTAATAGGCCTCCTCAGGCTTCCAAGCTAAGCTGATCCCGAGCAACTCGGCGCGCCAGGCATCGGTATCGGTTGTCTCTGTGTCAACCGCAAGCTCCGAAGCCTGCTTCAGTTTTTCTAAAAGTTCGCTCAGTTTTTCCGGAGTATCTACAAGTTCGTACCGAGCTGAGCTTTTTGGCTCTTTCCGAACCGGCATCGCTGCAACAACTTCATCAAATACGCTTGGTTTTGGTGAGGGGGTTGCCGCATGTTCCGACGACGTCTCTTCACCTGAAGACGGAAGTTTATTGAGAAGGCTCGTGAACTCGAACTTGCGAAACAACTCCACAACAACATTTCGGTCGTAATGTTTTCGAGCACAGTCTTCGAGGGAAAAATCAATATCGACTGACGTATCAATCTGACCAAGCTGTTTTGAAAGGTCGGCATTTTGTCGGCCGTCTCGAAGAAGGGTTTGAATACGATCTGAGACTACTGAAAGCTTCTTCGAATTCTCATCGAGCGCGCGATAAAGCGCCTCAAGCGTTCCAAAGGTCTGAAGTACGAGCACGGCCGTCTTTTCCCCGATGCCTTTGATCCCGGGAATGTTATCCGAAGGATCTCCGCGCAAGGCTTTCAAATCAACCAACTGATCCGGGCGAAGACCGTATTTCTCTTGAACCGCAACTTCATCAAACAGGGCCGTGTCCCCAACGCCCTTTCGGAGCGTATAAACACTTACGTCAGAATCAACAAGTTGCAAGGTGTCGTTATCGCCGGTGACTATCACTCGTTTCGTCGGTGTTGGCTTCTTCACTAAAGTCCCGATGAGATCGTCAGCTTCAAATCCCTCTTTCTCAAAGATGGGAATATGAAAAGCTCGAACAACTTCCTTCACCATCGGAATCTGGTCATAGAGCTCTTGGGGGGCCTTCACCCGCGTAGCTTTATATTCTGCGTAGGCCTTATGACGAAAGGTTGGGGCCGCGAGATCAAAGGTCGCTGCCAGATAGTCGGGTTTTAACTCCCGGAGCATACGAAGCAGGACCGTCGTAAAACCGTAGACGGCATTCACCTGAACCCCCTGTTTTGTCGTCAGGGGCGGGAGGGCGTGGAAGGACCGATGGATAAGGGCGTTGCCGTCAATGACGACAAAGGTTTTCTTCTGAGATGGCATATCCACAGTGTACGTCAGGAATGCAGAAAGAGGTAGGCGAGGGGGAGCCCAAGACCAATACTTAATAACATAATCCAATCACCTACTCGAAGCCGAGTCTTGGGCCGTGCTTCGGCCCGTAACCACCGCCACGCCGGCCTGATAGTCCCTAACCAGGCTATTCCCCAGGCAATCCAAAGCACGAGTTCGCCCACAGCGTTCCCTTTTGCATGCAGAATAATTTGTGTAATGACGAGCGCGTTAAAGAGAAGGTGAAAGCTTAAGGAAATGATAAGGCTTCTTGTTTTCGCATACAAAAAGCTCAAGAGAAACGCGACTGGGATCACGCTGAACACCGAGGCGAGCCCATACGCTAACGGCTCTCGAAAAAAATGGGCAATGCCGAATTGACAGGCGACCGTAACACTCACGACGAGCGGCCCATACGAATCGAGGAGGGTGCGTTGAAGCAGACGCTCAAGCAGCTCCTCCTTTGTCACCGCCAGAGCAATCGACACAAGGGCGCCGCCGAGGATTCCGGGGACGAGAAAACCAGATCCTTCGGCATACCACGCATCAAAACTTGGAACCAATAATCGCCCGATCAGTGGAATGGGAAATACAAAGGCAAGATTTATCCAAAGCGCGTGCCAATCAGACCGCTTCGGCTTCGGACCGACGAGCCAAGAAATTGGGCGTCGAAGCGTAATGAGTCCAAGAAGAAGAACTGCGATCGCAGTAATAACTAAAAAGAGATGAATCAGGCCGAGGGAACTAATCCGCTGGGGAAGAGAAAAGGGAACACGCGAAAACCACGCGTAGCCCCGGACCAATCCATCAACAAACAGCCACTCCAACCCGACAACGACCAGCAACTGTCGCCAGCTAAGTTTCATGGTTGAAGTCTCCGGTAAGCGGCGAGTCCATTCAAAGCTCGAAGCGTTGAGAAGGCCGGATACTCGTTATTCACCCGCCAAGCCCCATCCTTCCCTTGAAGGGCGAGAAGATAGTTAGCTAGCAGCGCAAGAAATTCGCGGTCGGAATATCCGCTCTCACTTAAGACCTCCAAGGCGTTCCCGAGCGAGATTGAGTCACCGTCAAGTTGACTGCTTCGAAGGAGGTTCACGATTTCTTCCTGCCACATGAGCCGGTCGGACTCACTCCCTTTTCCAGCTTCATCAAGCATGAGGAGGTGATATGCTACGCCGCTTTTCGCCGCGGCATTCTCATCGTTCGAGAGAAAGGTTTTTGCCTGTTCTGCCTGTCGGGTCAAGAGCTCGTCGAGCGGAGCCGAGCTTCCTGTTTCAGCGAGCAAACGAAGACACCAGGTTTCGTCCGCAATATTCCGCCAACGGTCATCCTGATAGTACTGATCGTCAATAAAGTTGTTGTCCTCAGTCAGATACTCAAGAAGGTGTTGAGCCATCGGCGCACTCTGCTCAACCGTCCCGAGAATACAATAAGTATCGAGCGCGACGCCACCGTCCGAAGCCGAGCTCTTTAAGGCGTTCTCAATGGGCACATTCACCCAGCGCGGCGCCAGGTCCGCGAGGACCTGCTGGGCTTCGCCGAGCGGGGCTTCGAGGCGGCGCAACTCCTTCGCCTGCAGCCGCGGTTGTAAAAAGTGCAGAGCGAAGTACGCGTCGAGCGTTCGATACGTTACTCGACAATTCGGGAGGCCGCAGGTTAAGGATTCACCGGGGTAAACAAACGCAAGGTAGGGATCGGCAAAGTGGAAGGGAGACCAGGCAGCCGCCACGAAGCCCGCGCCGCGCTCAATCGCATCATCAAGACGATCAACGCTCACCCGACGGCGATCAAAAGCGAATCCTAGCGCGAGAAGTACCCCCAGGACGAGAACAAAGAATACGATGAGACGCCGTTGCATATCTCCAGTCTATCATATAGAGTTGGGGCGCGCCGGATGGAAAGGAGGCCTCATGCTGCGCGCTCTAGGCTGGATTCTCCTCTTCGTAGTCTTTCTCGGGATCTGCTTCACAGGCATAGCGATTATCGCCTTGATCCTCCTGCCGCTCGTATTGTTCTTCTACGGACCCGCCTTCTTCTGCCTGTTCCGCGGCGGAAGACTCGCGTCTCGCACATCAACCCGGCCGACTTCCTAATCGGCCGGGTTTCCTATATTCTTTTTCATCTCTGTCATTGCGATCGAAGCGACGCAGCCTCAGATTCCTCTCGGAGCATTTTTCGACGGCGAAGAAAAACAACAACACCAGCAACAACCATTACCCCAAGCACAATGCCCACTGGCCACGTTGCTGTGTTTTTCTTCTCCGTTAATGACACCGAACCAGACGAATTCACAAGAGACTCACTCGCTTCGCTGCTCACCCCGAGCACAGTTCCATGAACGACAATATCATCAGATATCCGCGGCCACAGCTGAAGCTGTTCTGAACTCGCTCCGAGTATGCCAGTCACCTGGACCGTTTGACCATTTGCGATTGCCGTTGCTTTTACTCCAGTCCCGCGCTTCAAGGCAACCACGAGTTCAGCACCGTCTTCATCCGTCAAGCTGAATTTTGTACTCGTGCGATCCGCGACAAGCCCTTCAACGGTAATCAGACTACCAACCGCATCGCCGGACAAGTCCGCGAGTGAACGCTCGGCGGCTGGCTGCTCTTTCCCGGATCCAAGAACTTCGAGCGTCTCTTTTTGGAGGTTCACGCGGCGGGCAATACCCGCATCAGACGTCCGTCCGATAAAACGCACCTCCTGCCCTAGGTGAAGCTCGGGAAAAGCCTTCGTTGACGAGCTCACCTCAACGCCCAATCCGGCTTCATCGACAACCCAAAAGGTTGTTGACGAAAACTGGCCGGGAAGAGCCACAACGACTCCCTGAAGTTGAACGAGCGTCCGACCTGCTAGGTTTTCTAGTTCGGCAATACTCACCGTCTGAACGACTGGATCGCTGTCGGGGTTTGTGTTCGAACTTTCCTCTTCTTCATCTGCGACATCACCATTCTCTTGTACGAACTCATTGACGCTTCCGGGAGTCGGCTCGATCGTCCACTCCCATCGATCGCCGCTCGCAGTCCGGGCGAACGATTGATCTTCTCTGGCTTCGGGATAGGCAACGCCATTCACCGCCTTTCCAAACGGGTCAATCAGCCGTACTTCACCGCCCCCGTTGCGAAGGAGAAGGTGGCTCATCGCATAGGGAACAAGAAATAAACCGTGCGCGGAAATAATTGCGCCGGAAGTAAAATGATAACTTTTCTTTCCATCGCTCAGCGACCAGCCAGCCAGTGATACTTTTTTCTTCTCAAGATTCACTATCTCGATGAATTCCCCATCTTGGTCGCGGCCAGCTGGATTTGGAAAAACTTCATTTATCACTAAGCGCCCGGTCTCAACATCATCCGCTGATCCCGAATCATCTGGGTCAGCATCCGAGGGTGCCTCGCTTTCGTCAGGTATGTACGGCGTATGCCTCACCGTCACAACTAATGAATCGCTTGAAACTTCGATGCCGTCGCTCACCGTTAATACAACCGAGTAGGTTCCGGCTTCGTGGTACGAATGCGTCGGCGTTGGACCATCTCCGTTTGCCCCATCGCCGAATGACCAGTTGAATGACAAGGGATCGTTCTCTCCATCAAGCGATTCGCTTCCATCAAAGCTAATTATTTCGTTAACAAGCACTTCGCTATCCGAGCCGGCCTCGGCGACTGGCGCACTATTCCCATTTGGAGCGCGGGGAGTACCGAGCTCGGGCCTGCCTGGATCGATGTTGATCGCACTCGTCGCTGTGCGCCAACTTTCTTTCTTGCTTCCATCGCCAATTGAAGCAACGCGCTCCATTGATTCCCAAAGCGCACCCGATTCGTAGCGACCACCAAGAGGCGCCCCGGTCCCATCATCTGCGGTATCGATCAGCCCGCTGCCCGCATCATACAGTTTCACCTGTAGCGCTGAATTCACCAGGCTGATATCCGAGTCAACAAGATCAGGGGACACATTGAGGGTGGAGTTCGCCTGATCGGACCCGTAGTTTGCGATGAGAAAAAATCCTCCTGGAGAAATCACCGACCCGGACGGAAGCGTGAGCATGAGGTTTTCTGCGCCACTGCTCTTCTTCGTGAGAAACCAGCCAGAAAGATCAATCTCCGTATTGGTCGTATTCCGAAGCTCCATCCATTCGTCCGATGCCGAGAGAGAAGAGCCCATCCACAGCAACTCATTGATAATCACGGTCGGACTATCGGCATGAGTGACGAAGGGCCGCGGAATTGACCAGCTCAATAAGGAGCAAATAAGGACACTGGCAATCAGGCGCGTATACATAAAGGTGACTCCGGGATTCGGAGCCACCAAAATCTGTCTGTCGTCATTCTAGCTCCGCGGTTTTTTTCTGTCAATTCTCATTCAGGAAAAACGTAAGGTGGTCGGCCGAACTGTTCCGGCAATCCGTGTTTCCGATAATTCCATCTGATGTATTGAAGGGTGTTTTCAAGTCGCAATTCTGAGTCGATAATTCGAGAATTGAATCGTGGTTGCCAAACCCGTCCCTCGTGCAACGATCGGGAAAACGTACCTTTTATGGATTGCATTAAATCCGAAACATTGGCGTTGGTCTGGACACAGCGCGTCTTTGAGAAGACGCGCTGGGACCTGGGAAACACCCATCGCACAGCGCGCCCGTTTTTCCCCAGCGCGGGTTCTCTAACCCGCGCTGGGTCGTGCTTCCAAACAAGCAGGTGAACGTGATCCGGGTTAATACAAAACGCAATCAACTGAAATGCCTTCAACCAGCAACAGGTACGTATCGCGTCGGCTAAACGTCCCGCCAATACTGCATCCTCAAACAACGGCTGCCGGCCAGTCGTAACCGTGGTCAGAAAATCGGGAAACTCTGCTTGATATATTCTCCGTTGCGTCAAAACGGCGCTCTTTTCAGATCGCCACCAATTTCACCTTATTACATCGGGCTATCTTAGTCAAAACAAACCCATGCTACAATGCCCGCATGGATACCCTCAAGATTTTCCTGGGCATCGGTGGCTCCGCCCTCCTCCTTACTGGCGATTTCTTTTACCTCCGCGGCGTCTTCCAAAAACACACTCGACCTCACGCCTTTTCCTGGCTCACCTGGTCAACCTTAAACATGATCGCGCTTGCCGCGCTGCTTTCGAAGGGCGCAGGAGCTGGTGCCTGGGTCACGGCGGCGAATGCGGCCTCTTGTCTCATTATTTTTATTTTCGCCATCACGCGCGGCGATCGACGCTTTCTTGTCTTCGATTGGATCTCGTTACTCGCGGCCGCGGCCTCGCTGGCGCTGTGGGCGGTCACCAAAAACCCGCTGACCTCAATTATTCTGATTTGCCTCGTCGACACTTTTGGCTCTCTCCCGACCTTTCGAAAAAGCATCTCCCGGCCCTTTGAAGAAATGGTCACGTCCTACGCTTGCGCTGCGCTCGCCAACCTTCTCGCGATCTTGGCGCTTGAATCGTATTCCGTCACCACCTGGATCTATCCGGCAACGATTATTTTCCTCGACGGATCGCTGACCACCCTCCTGCTCATCCGTCGAAAACAACTTGCTGTATGATCCTCCTTGGGATTGAATCCTCCTGCGACGTCTGGCGAAGCCAGATCCGCCTTTGGCGGAAAACCTACACCCTCTTATGATTCTTCTTGGCATAGAATCATCGTGCGACGAGACTTCGATCGCCATCCTCGAACGAAAGCGCAACTCCTTTCTTGTTCGAGCGCATTTTATTAACTCTCAAGCAGCAACTCACGCGAAATACGGCGGCGTGGTACCGGAGGTCGCCGCGCGGATGCACGCTGAAGTTATTCTTCCAGCGCTCCAGGCCGCCCTCGATGAAGCAAAGGTTTCACTTAAGGACCTCGACGCTGTTTGCGTCACTGCCGGACCAGGACTTATCACTTCGCTTCTCGTCGGAGCTGAAACGGCGCGCACGCTCGCGTACGCATTAAAAAAACCGCTTGTCGCGGTGAATCACCTGGCTGGCCACCTGTACGCGAATTGGCTGCCGGACGAACGCGGCGATACTCCCTCTATCCTGCGCGCGCCCTGGCCCGCGCTTGGACTTCTCGTCTCGGGCGGACACACCGAACTTGTTCTTATGCGCGGCCACGGACAATACAAACTCCTCGGCGCGACGCGCGACGATGCGGCAGGCGAAGCCTTCGACAAAGTCGCGAAACTCATGGGTCTTGGGTATCCGGGCGGACCCCTCGTTAGCAAGCTCGCTGAGCAAGGTAACCCGAACGCGATCAACGTACCGCGGCCGATGATCACCTCTTCTGACCTTGATTTTTCTTTTGCCGGAATCAAAACGTGGGTACGCTACTATCTCGATCGGCACAAACTCACCGCACAAGGAAAACGCGACCTCGCCGCTTCCTTTGAGCAGGCCTGCGTCGACGTCCTCATCGCAAAAACCCTCCGCGCCATAAAAGCCCATGAACCGAACACTTTGCTTCTGGCCGGAGGCGTAGCTGCTAACAAAAAACTCCGCCAGGAATTAGGCAGCGCCGTCGCAAAGCGTTTTCCGAAGCTACGCTATCTGAAACCGAATCTCGCCTACTGCACCGATAACGCAGCCATGATCACCGCGGCCGGCTATTTCCAAGCAAAGAAAAAACACTTCACGCCCTGGCAGAAGCTCGACGTGGATCCGAATTGGGGACTCGACAAAAAGTATCGCTAACGCAAAACCTGCCCGATTGAGACAACCGGGCAGGAAAAAGATCGTGCTTTCGCAACCGACACGCCTAGGCGCAGGAAACCAGGTCGACCTGGAACTCGACGTAAGCGTCCCTCGGGAGCCCGGCGACCTGGACCATGGTCCGACAGGGCATTACCGTCACGCCGGCGGCGCGAAGGAGATCGGCGTACTGGTCGTTGAAGCTGTCGTAGAACTGCTTGAGCGGCACCGCAACAAAGACCGTGATGCGGAAGATGCTCACCGGCTTCAGGTTCAGCTCTTCGAGCCGGCGGATCAAAACCCCGAAGACGCTCGTCACTTGGTCTGGCAGGCCAGGACGCGTATCGAGGTTCGTGGGGATGATGCCGGACAAGACGACCGTTTGACCGGCAGGAAAACGCGCCGCCACAGAATAGTAGTTGGCCGGATTGAAGAACTCGATCCCAACTTCGTTCATAACCCAGGACATGATCGTGCCCTCCTGTGCGGTTAGATCGTGACCCTGCCGGTCCCATTGCAAGAACCACAGGTACGCCGGCCAGAGTAGTGGCAATATGTACAGCCTCGGCCGAAGCATGTACACCCAAAGCTTCCTAGACCCTGACATCGCTCGCAGGTTCGTTTTTGAACCGCTGGCCGGAAAGCATGAGGTTGCCGCCTCGGCGCTGGCGGAGGTGGAGGCGGAGCGACCGGCCTCGGGGGCGCCGGGAACTCGAACTTCACTCCAGACTGAACAGCTGACTCAATCTCAGGGATGAGGCGCTCTTGCCCCCTGCGCCGTGCTTCGGCGATCAGGCG
>CAZWTD010000011.1:0-19868 GCA_964637345.1 uncultured Gammaproteobacteria bacterium | reverse complement strand
GGGAAAATGAGGTGGTACCACCCTGACGGGTCCTCATACCAACGAGGATTTTTTATCTTATGAAGAACGAACTACCGAAAGCCTACGACCCGTCTCGCGACGAGCGCGGAATCTACGACGCCTGGGAAAGTTCAGGTGCCTTCCGGCCGGAAGCCCGACCGCGTGCAAAAACGAAATTTTCGATGGCCCTGCCTCCGCCGAACACAACGGCTGAGTTGCATATGGGACATGCGGTCATGGTAGCAATCCAAGACATCATGACCCGCTACCACCGGATGAAGGGCGATCAAACGCTCTGGCTGCCGGGAACCGATCATGCCGCTATCGCAACGCAAAATGTTGTCGAGAAACGCCTTCTCGCCAACGGAAAGCGAAAAGAAGACCTTGGTCGTGACGCCTTCCTCCGTGAAGTGAACGCCTTCGTGCGGGAATCGCAGGGTACGATTAAAAAACAGATCCGGCGACTTGGCGCTTCCCTCGACTGGTCGCGCGAGCGTTTTACGCTCGATCCAGGACTTTCGAAGGCGGTCCGAACAATGTTCGTCAACATGCACCGCGACGGACTTATCTACCGGGGCAACCGAATTGTGAATTGGTGCCCGCGCTGCGCTTCCACGCTCGCGGACGATGAAGTTGAATATAAGGAAACGAAAGCACCCTTTTACTATTTGAAATACGGACCGGTTGTGATTGGAACGGCACGACCGGAAACGAAATTTCAGGACAAAACCATCGTCGTTCATCCGGATGACTCCCGCTACCGCGACCTCGTCGGAAAAACCTTTTCCGTTGATTGGATTGAGGGAATTGTTGATGCACGTGTTATTGCCGACCCCTCGGCCGATCCGAACTTTGGAACTGGGGCGATGACGCTCACCCCGGCGCACAGCTTCCTTGATTTTGAGCTTGCGAAAAAGTATGGTCTTCCGGTCATCCAGATTATCAACGAACAAGGGCGCTTAACCGAAGCGGCTGGCTCTTTCGTTGGACTCACTACTGCGGAAGCGCGCGAACGCGTTGTCAGCCAGCTCCAGCTCAAAGGCCTTATCGATCATATTGATGAGCAGTACCTCCACAATCTATCCGTCTGTTACCGCTGCGGAACGCCGGTGGAGCCGCTTATTTCCAAACAATGGTTTATCGACGTTCATCGCCCAGTTCTTCCTTACCAAGGCGCGCTCATCTCCCTGAAAGACCGCGCGCTGGCTGCGGTCAATAACAAAGAACTAGCGATTCTCCCGGACCGTTTTGGCGCGGTCTACCGGCACTGGATTGAAAACCTTCGCGACTGGTGCATCTCGCGGCAAATTTGGTACGGCCACCAGGTTCCGGTTTGGGAGCGACCAATTCCGCGCGATACGGGAAAAACCTGGGAGCTGAAGCTCTACGGCGCTGATATGTTGAATGGCATCGCTTCAGGACGAAAACGCATTGAGACGCGCGCCGGAAAACCCGAAGGAGCTGAAAAGGACTGGCGCTTGTTCAAGCCCGGAGATTGGATTCGCTTTACCGGTGTTAATCCGAAGAACGAAGAACCGCTTGGCCTGCCTGATGTCACAAAACGGATCGGGAGTATCCGCCATTTCACTTCACCTGAAGAGATGCTTCGCCATATCCCCCTTGAGGATATCGCCCCAGGCTATAGCCCGGAATCCTATACATATCACTCTAGCCACTTTCCCGGCTACAAAGAACGAATTGAAAAATATGGAATCTGGGCTTTTGAGCTCATCGACCGCCACGCTGAAGTTCAAGAAACCTTTGTCGGACTGAACGCACCGAAGGGGAAGGGCTGGACTCAGGAAACCGATACTCTCGATACCTGGTTTTCTTCTGGCCTCTGGACCTTCTCGACCTTGGGGTGGCCGGACACGGTACGCAACGGAAAGAAAACGGGGGACCTAGCACGCTTCCACCCCACCTCGGTTCTGGAAACCGGCTATGACATTTTGTTCTTTTGGGTGGCCAGAATGATTTTAATGTCGACCTACGCGCTCGGCGAGGTTCCGTTTAACACTGTCTACCTCCATGGCCTGGTCCGCGACGCTCACGGACGAAAAATGTCGAAGTCGCTCGGCAACGGAATTGACCCGCTGAAAATGGCAGAACAGTACGGCGCCGATGCAACGCGGCTCTCCCTTGTCATCGGCACAGCAGCCGGAAACGATCTTCGACTCTCCGAGGCGAAGGTCGCGGGACAGCGCAACTTCGTCAATAAGCTCTGGAACATCGCCCGCTTTGCCTTGCTTCAAGGCGCCCACTCGGCTCCAAGCGTCGCACGGCCGCGTACGCTTGCGGACAGCTGGATCCTCTCGCGACTCAACCACGTTGTCGCCGATACAACAGCTGACCTCGAACACTACCGCTTCAGCGCTGCGGCTGAACGAGTCTACGCTTTCGCTTGGCACGATTTCGCAGACTGGTACCTCGAGATCGCCAAGGTAGAACCGAACCTGGGGGTTACGCGGCTGGTCCTCTCGACTATCCTCAAACTCCTCCATCCCTTTCTCCCCTTTAGCACCGAGCGCCTCTGGCGCGAACTTGAACCTGGCGGGCCTCAGCTCATCGTTTCGGATTGGCCGACGGTGCAGGCGAACCGCATTAATGAAGGGGTTGAGCGGGAATTTACAAAGCTCCAACGCACAATTGGGCTTCTGAGAACATTTAAAGTACAAAGCGGCCTTCTCTCCAGCGAGGCGGGAATCAGCCGTAGCCGCGCAAAAGATCTTGTTCTGATAAGTCGATTAACTGGTATAAGCATCCACGATCAAAAACCGGAACACGAGGTGAGCGAACTACGTTTTGGCACTCTCCGGATCTCCTTCCCGGTCGCGCGGGTAAACGCTTTTGAGAGCTGGCGAACGAAGGAACTCGAGCGCCTGTCGGGTCTCATTGAGAAAAAGCGTTCAGGGCTTACAAACCCTCGCCTTCCGGAAGAGGTACGACAACAAACCCAGCTTCAACTCGCTGAGCTTGAACAACAACAACGGGAATTAAACGATCATGCACACTGAAGCCGGCCGACTTGCCGAGACGTATCTCCACGAAGCTCATATTGAAGAAGATCCGAGAGCGGCTGAAGAAGCGATTCGTTCCCTGGTTGAAATTATTGAGCATGAATTTCAAAATCGCGACTCTCTAGGATCCGGAAAGGCTGGCGAGGTTTGGATTGGAAAAAATGCATTTTTCGGAAAAGATATTTGCATAAAATCAATTCACAATCCTGAAGCATCGATAAATACCTTGGAGTTAGAATTTTTACTACACGAGGCTTTTTTAAAAGCGGGCGGGCGGGCACCGGAACTTATCGGATATGTGAAAGAGGTCGACGATCAAGGACAACAACACGAATTCCTGGCGATGGAAGCAATTGATGGGGTAAGTCTCCGAGATTGGATGAAAGAACTTCTCGCCAGTGGAGAACAAGTCACCGAGGGCGACCTTCAACGGCTTTTGAGTGATATTGATCAACAAATCGACCTCGCACATGAAGCTGGTATTTTTCATCGCGATCTTCATACCGGCAACGTTCTCCGTCGACGCAGTGACGGCAAGGCGGTGATTATTGATTTTGGCGACGCGGGCCGAGGCTTTCGGGGAGCCTCGGATCGAGAAAATTACCGCGCCGAACGACTCGTCAACGGTCGATCCGAGCCCTTTACCTTCTATCCAGACGAACGAATATTGAAAACATTGCGGGTAGAGCTCATCGAAAAAAATCTTCTCCAAAAGGAGATGGCTTGACTACAAATACATTCTATGATACTATCTGATCCCACAAACGATACCAACAAGGGGGACACCATGACTCAAGCTGGTATCTCAGAGGCGCTTAGTCGCCGTATCGAGGCCGCTGCGCTGTCCGGAGAAGTTCTCAAAACGGAAGAACGATTCTCAATTCGAGAACTTCCTCCCGGCGAGAACTTCAACCACCTCGTTCTTCTCATCTGGAGCGGTGCTCCGTCATCAACACCGAGCGACCTGATGGTCTGGCCGATTCAACTGAACGACGGCCGTTCGGCCTGGCTCCTCGCAAGAGACGCCGCTCTTTCCTTCGCACCGTAACCCGACTCGCGCCCTTGAGGATCGCGAGTCGCTTTTTATTATCTAAAGGCCGGTGCTATGAAGCACCGGCCGATGAACGGGCAGTCAGGTCAAGGGAAGTCCTTTGATCCAAACTGCAATCACGCAACAACACGAGTTGGGGGCTGGAAAAACTCGAGGATGTTGGAGTCGAAGACGATCACACTCAGCCCGAACGGCACCGAGCTCGTCCATGAAGGGCGTGATCGATTGCGGGTCGACTGATTCTGGAAGCCTCTCGCGCAGACTCCGTACTTGATCCAGAAGCTTAGAGGACTCAGGATCTTCAAGAAAAACCGTGATCGGAAATCTCTCCACAGTGCACCTCCCATGCAAAAGAACACCGGTCTTTTACCCCGGGTAAGGCAATCCGTCAAGCAAACTACGCAGCGACGCGGAAGACTTCGTCGATTGAGGTCATCCCCTCAAGCGCTTTCAAGACCCCATCCTGAACCATCGATAGCATTCCACGTTTTCGGGCGACATCCATAATATCATACTCCGAAGTGTTGCCCGCCAGAATGAGCTTCTCGAGTTCTTGGTTCATGGTCATGACCTCAAAGATGCCAACCCGGCCTTTATACCCGAGCCCGGCGCATTCCTCGCATCCGCCGCCTGTAGAAAAAATGAGCGGCTTATCCGCTGGAACGCGATACGGCGATTGCTCGGGGATACCAGCCAAGACCTCTTTCACTTTCTGTACGGTCTCGCCGTCGAGCTCGACTGGTTTTCGGCAATCCGCACACAAACGCCGAACAAGCCGCTGGGCAATGATCGCGTTGAGCGCCGGTGCGAGGAGGTAGGGCTTAACGCCAATCGACAGAAAGCGGGGAATGGCTCCGGCCGCATTATTCGTATGAAGCGTTGAAAGGACGAGGTGGCCGGTTAGCGTCGCCTGAATCGCAATTTCCGCCGTTTCCAGGTCGCGGATTTCACCAACCATGATGACGTCTGGATCTTGGCGTAAAACGTGCTTCAGGCCGCGGGCGAAGGAGTACCCCTCTTCCGCGTTTACTTGACTTTGGTTCACGCCCTCAAGCCGATACTCAATCGGGTCTTCAAGTGTGATGATTTTCGTTTCTGGACGGTTGAGTTTTTTTAAAATCGAATAGAGCGTTGTGGTTTTTCCGGAACCTGTCGGTCCGGTAGCAATAATGAGGCCGTTCGGCTTGCTCGCTTGCTTCTTTAATTCATCGAGTGGTTGTCCGCGGAGACCAAGGTCGTCAAATTCCAAGCCGGCCTGGCTGGAGAGAAGAAGTCGAAGGGCAACGCTTTCGCCGTTCGCCGTTGGAACCGTCGAAACGCGAATATCAATTTGATCATCAGCAATCGCTAAATTGATCCGGCCGTCTTGAGGACGATCCTCGATGTTCAATTTTAATCCGGCCAACAACTTAATCCGACTGATGAGGCGCTTCCAAGCATCCTTCGGTAGGGTGGCCACGGTATGAAGGACACCATCAATACGGTAGCGAATCTTTACGTCGCCTTCCTCGGCTTCAATATGGACATCAGTCGCTCGAGCCTGCGTCGCGCCGGCAATAAGTAAACTTAACACCTCGGTCAAGGGGGTTGTTGTCAGCCGCTCAGCGAGATTCCCTAACTTCATGCTCTGATGGCTGAAGCGCGTCAAATCCTGCTCGGTGATTTCAATACCGGTCGTCGTCTTCACAACCCTGGGCAGCGTGTTATATTGCTTTATTGCTGCTGCGAAGCTCCGAGGAGAAACAAGATAGAGACCAATCGGAACGCGGTATGTTGCGGTTAGTTCATCCAGGAGCTCTTTCAAACCTTCTTGGTCAGGACGAAGAACAGCAATACGAAGTTCGTTGGGCTTCTTATAAAAACACATCGCGTGGAGCGACTCGGCCCGCTCTCGCGGAACTACTCGTAGGCTTTCAGCGTCGATGGGAATCCCCATTAACGACAAATATCCCAATCCCTCGCGAATAGCGGTTTCACGAACCTCGCGTTCGAGCTCCCGCTGCTTGAGCTCTTCCATCTTTGCGGAAAACTTCTCCTCGACTTCGGTCGGGGCGATGTGGATTGGCTGAGTTGAGGATTGGTCGTCAGGCATAGAGCGCCCCCAAGTATACCATTCTCTTGCCGACCCGGGGAACCTTACTCGAGAAGCCCGCGTTTGTTGAGGTAGGCGGCAACTCGATCACGGAGGTTTGTTTCGCTTTCATGCATCTCCCGACCAGGAAACACAACGGTTGCGTATTCATCGGTCCCGGAAATCGACAGTCCGTTAAACACCTCGTGGTTTCGAACTGGCTGACGGCTTGAGATGAGGCCGCGGATGCTTCCGTCGGACGATTCGTAGAGGATAACAACAATACGAGCCCGGGGCGTGTTCGCAATGAGCTCGTCGACAACGCCCTCAAGCGACGTCTCTGTAGTTTCGGATTTTTCAAAATCAGTACGGCTCAACATCGTCCAGACAAATTGCCCGCGATACTCTTCTTTCAATCGAGCCAAGGCGCGCCCCCAAAGCTTAAGCGTAGCGAGGGAGTGCGTTTGATAGAGATGCCGAATAATGTCTTCTCGCTTCGCTCCTACCTCGATTAATTTTGATGCAGCGGCTAAGGACTTCGGGGTAACCGAGGTGGTTCGAAAGCAGCGTGTTTTGGTAATAATGCCGGTAAGAAGATTGGTCGCTACGGCATCATCAACGAGGTCAGGCTTAAGATCCTGGAGAAGCTCAAGGACGATTTCCGCTGTGGAGGTCGCAACAAGATCGACGAGGTTCACTTGGCCGAAGTTATCGTTCGTCGCGTGGTGGTCGATATTGAGTACCGGCGTTTGATAAAAAAATTCGGCGTTCGATTCAAACAACGTACTGAGGTTTACGAATGACTGAACGTCGAGGGTAATGATGCAGTCAAAGTTAAAATCGGCGGACGAGCTCGCGACATCATCAGGAAGAACCGTACCTTGTTTAGGGGTGATGTAAATCTTTAACTCATCCCCTTCAATACCGTAGGAGAGCGAGTCGAGCTTTGCCTGGTTCAACCGAACGCTGACAACAAGCTTCCGGTTCGCATCAAACTCGGACTGGACCGCGTACTGCTTCGGAAGAAAGTTCAATACTGTCGGCGCTTGATACCCGCTTGAGGCGAGAGTGACGGCTTTTCCGATTGTGGCTAACACTGCGGCGAGCGCCTGCCCGGAGGCAATAGCATCGGGGGACGGGTTAGCCGGGAGGGCGATGAGGATATTCTTCCGCGAACGAATGACCTCAAGCGCCTGCTCGTGGGGGCTGGGTTCCATGAATACTGTTGTCCTTCTTTGGGTTCAATCGTAGAATGCCTGAGTATAGCGACTCCCTTCATCGCGTGTCAAGCCTATGACCCGCCAACGAACGCCACTCAACCGCACCCTCAACTCCCTAGCTGCTACCCAGCGCTTTGCCGGCCAATTAGCCGCGCATCTTCAGGCTGGCGACTGCCTCCTGCTGCGCGGTCCGGTCGGCGCAGGAAAAACAAGCTTCGTCCGCGCCCTGGCCCGTTCATACGGAGTTAAAGAGCCCGTACGAAGCCCAACCTTTGTCTTGGCCCACCGATACCGGCTCCGAACTGGACCCTGTCGCTGGTTGGTCCATATTGATGGATATCGACTGTCAGGAAGTCGCGACTGGGCTAGTCTTGGATTAGACGAGCTTATTGACCAAACGGATTCAATCGTGGCGATAGAGTGGCCGAACCCCTCTGCGCGCCTACCTCTCGTGCGGTCAATTGAAATTCGAATTACCCCGCTTCGCGCGCGGGGCCGTCGAATTACTGTTCGTTTTTTCGATCAGAAGCTTACGAAGAGCTCGGAGCAGAAGCAACCGGCTTCCCGCTCGGAACTGAAACGCCTTCAGCCGGCCGAACCGCGTCGTCGACGACCATCTTCTCGGCGTCCAATGAAATAACTTGGCTCGAAGCGACGAGCAGGTCGTGGCGTAAAAGGTCGCCGATAAGTCGCCGCGCGCGAACGGTATACCGAAGGATCCGCTGCTCAAGCGGATCAAGCTCAAAATCCTGTATGCGTCCAAGCGAAGCTCCGCTTCGCGTTTCAACAGGAAGGCCGATGAGATTATGCTTTCGGAGCGGCACCATTTGTCGTTGGTGATGATTCGACCGTTGTCATCTTTTTAAACACGAAGTACTGCTGGACAATTTGAAACACGGTTGAGGTAAGCCAGTAGAGACCGAGTCCGGCCGGGAACACATACACAAGATACCCGGTAAAAAGCGGAAAAATGTACAGCATCTGCTTGCTCATCGCAGAGGCCATATTCTCATCGCTTGCACCTTTCCCAGCAACTTCTGCGCGTTGACTCATCAACATTCGTGACTGCCAAAACTGCAACCCGGCCGTAACAACTGCCAAGATGAGATTTTTTGTTCCCGCTAAATTGAGAAAACCGAAGGCATGGAGGTCAATCGGCGTTGTGGAGTAAATGGAACGCAGGGGACTGTAGAGGTGGTCGAGGGTCTTCGCGACCAAAATGCCGCTACTTGGGTCAGTCGACAGGCCATTAATAAAGACGTGGTAGAGAATGAACAAAATAGGAAACTGGATAAGGCTCGGCAAGCAGGAAGAAAAAGGGTTCACCTTGTGTTCCTTATAAAACTCCATGAGCTTCCGGCCTAACTCTTCTCGATTATCTTTATATTGCGCCTTCAGGGCTTCAAGTTTTGGTTGAATGAGCTGGAGTTCGCGCTGGGAACGAATCGCACGGGCCGAGGGAACCGCTAGGATGAGTTTTGTCCCTATTGTTACGACGATGATCGCTAATCCAAGATCGTGCCCAGGGATCGCGTGATACAACCAAATAAGCGCGCTCAATAACGGATCGTAGAGAATGGTATCAAACAGTGTAGTCAGTCCTGACATAAAGGAAGTGGTCCGTTAAGGAACTTGGTCAACTCTTGGTTCGGCGAATGGATGACAGCGCAGCAGGCGACGAAACGCGAGCCAGGTCCCGCGAAGCGCGCCGTGCCGCTCGATGGCGATGCGGGCATATTCAGAGCAGCTTGGTTGATAGCGACAGTACCCATACGGATACCTCGCCCGAAGCCAGCCGTGGTCCGGGGAGAGCGTTCGTTGATATGTACGGAGAGCAGCGAGAAGGATGGTCGTCATGAGAGGAGGGCCAGGCGTCGTAAGGCAGAGGTGACGCGAACCTGAAGCTCGTGATAGGAAAGGGTGGTGCTTGGTGCCCGAGCAAGGACAAGGAGATCAACACACACTCGGAGTTTTGGCAGGAGGGGGCGAAAGGCCTCCCGATATCGGCGCTTCATCCTATTCCGAACTACGGCGCGTCGGTCAACTCGCTTCGAAACAACAATGGCGAGTCGAGACTCTTGCGTAGTCGCTCGGGCTACCCGGATCGCAAAGGCGGGATCAGAAAGGTGTCGGCCCTGGCGTCGGACCCGAAGGTGATCCTTTTCGCTCCGAAGACGCGAAGATCGTGGGAGCATGCGTGCTAGGCAAGGCGCTTCCGGCCTTTGGTTCGCCGAGACTTCAAGACGCGCCGCCCGGTTTTCGACTGCATTCTCTTTCGAAAACCGTGCACCTTTGCCCTTTTTCGCTTTTTTGGCTGATAGGTCCGCTTTGGCATAGAAAAATCCCCTGTAGTCTATCAGCTTTCTTCATACTACTCAATTCGCTTCTTATGGAGTTTTCTGTTGTGGAAAACCACAATAAGTCCACAAGTTATGCACATTTTACTATTTTTTGTTTAATATAAGCCAAATTTGTAACGCTATGATATAGTTATCCACGGTTTCTTTACTGGGGAACATATGACGAATGAGCAGTTGTGGCAGGCCGTTCTTGGTGAGTTAGAATTGCTTATTAGCCGTCCAAATTTCACGACGTGGTTTTCGAATACCTTCGTGGCTGAAAGTAACGAAAATAGCGTTATTATTGGCGTTCCGAACACATTTACCAAGGCTTGGCTCGAAAACAAGTATCACGAAGCAATCCTTCGTGCTGTTAAACACATTACCGACCGACCCGATATTACCGTTCAATACCGCGTAGAAACGACAAAAAATAGCCAAAATAAGCCATTTTCTAAAGAATCCAACTCAAGCCAAACTCCTGCGCCGTCTCAGGAAGAGTCTCCACGGGCTCAAGAGGTCGTCCCAAGTAACCAAAACCTCAACCCGAGGTATACCTTTGACCTCTTTGTCACGGGAAAATCCAATGAGTTGGCGAGGGCTGCCTGTTTGGCCGTAGCCGAGCGTCCAGGATTAGTCTACAACCCCCTCTTTATTTATGGTGGCGCTGGCTTGGGAAAAACCCATCTTATGCAGGCGGTTGGCCACGCCGTTCTCGCTACTTCTCCGGAGAAAAAAGTCTTATACGTATCATCGGAAAAGTTCACTAACGAGTTTATTCAGGCTATCAGCCGGGGAAATGGGGAGAAGTTTAAGCAGCGCTACCGAAGTGTCGACGTGCTCTTGGTTGATGATATTCAATTTCTCGCAGGCAAGGAGGGGACTCAGGAAGAATTTTTTCACACCTTCAATGCCCTCCATCAGGCCAACAAACAAATTGTCATTACCTCTGACCGCCCGCCGAAATCTATTCCTGCGCTGGAGAATCGCCTTGTGTCTCGGTTTGAGTGGGGCATGATCGCCGATATTGCCCAGCCTGATCTCGAAACACGCATCGCCATTCTGTCCGCGAAGTGTAAAGAACGAAACACCGATCTTCCGCCCGATGTGCTTCAGGCGATCGCCTCAACCGTCCAAAGCAATATTCGCGAGCTCGAGGGGGCCTTAAACCGCATTGTCGCCTACCATCAACTCAACAACAGCCAACCAACCCTCGAAAGTGCAAAACACCTTCTCACCTCTGTTGCGCGGGCTCCAAAGCGCGGCGGGGTAACCCCGAGGCAGATAACACAGACCGTAGCGGACTTTTTCGAACTGAAGGTGGCTGACCTTATTGGGTCAAGTCGAAAAAAAGAATTGGTTGTTCCCCGACAAATCGCTATGTATTTAATGCGTGAAGAGCTGCAAAGCTCATTTCCAAGCATTGGCATTGAGTTAGGGAACCGCGACCACACAACCGCGATGCACGCTTGCACGAAAATCGGCGCTCAACTTGAAGACGACGAACGACTAAAGCAAAACATCGCACTCATTCTCCAGCGTTTGTATAACGCGTAGGTGTTCACATCGTGTGGAAAGTGTGCGGGTCCCTCGTGGACATTATTGAACCTCAGGCAACACGGTCGATTTTCTCCCCCATTCTACCCACGTCTTTCCCCGCTCTCTTCCAAGTCTTCTCCACACCACCTTGCTACGTTGAAACATCAACGACGCAATACTGACGGCGGAAAATCATTTTCTCAAAACAGTTTTCCACATTTCCCCACCACTACTATTACTACTACGAATTAAATTTATTTCCTCATTATGAAATTCTCCTGCACACAAGAAAATCTCCATCGAGGACTTGAGATGGTTGCGAGAGCTTCAGGAAAAAATGCGGCGCTCCCCATCTTGAGCAATGTTCTCTTAAAAGCAGAATCAACCGGCATCACCCTTTCCGCAACCAATCTCGAAATCGGTATCTCCTGCAGCGTACGCGGTAAAGTTGAGCAACCTGGTTCGTACACCGTGCAAAGCAAGCTCCTCAACGATTTTATCGCCCTACTCCCCGATGAACGGATTGATCTGGCCTTTGACCAGGGGGCGCTCCTCGTTAAGACCGACCAGACACAAACCACCCTGAAGGGCATCCCCTCAGAAGAGTTTCCGCTTATCCCAACACTTGAACGAACAAACCCGATTCATGTATCCGGGAGCCTGCTTCGCCAGGCGATTACCCAAACGATATTTGCCGCGGCCTATGATTCGTCTCGCCCCGAAATTAGCGGCGTATTTTTCCGTGTTGATGGAAAAACGCTCGTCTTGGCGGCAACCGACAGTTACCGCCTCGCCGAACGACGTATTGAAATAAATCAGCCAGCCGACCCGAAAAGCGCAATTGTCCCAGTCCGCGCCCTTCAAGAGTTACTTCGTATTCTTGATCATGAAACAGAGCACGTAGAGCTCTATTTGTCCGATAACCAACTCCTTGTGGTGATAGGCGACATTGAGCTTGTCTCTCGTTTAATCGAGGGGCAGTACCCGGATTACGAGGAAATTCTCCCGAAAGACTCCCACACAAAAGCCACGCTGCCAGTCGCGGAGTTTACTCGAGTTATTAAGAGCGCAAGCTTGTTTTGCAAAACCGGCATAAACGACGTGACGGTATCGCTTTCCCCAAGTGGCGAAGTTACTGTACGGGCAGCGAATAGCCAGCTCGGCGAACACCAAACTAGCCTAAAGGGCGAGGTTCAGGGCCAGGCGACCACGGTCATTTTTAACTATCGCTATCTTCTTGATGGACTGGCGAATCTTTCAACTGACACCGCCCTTCTTCAAGTGAGCGACGCAGAGAGTCCTGGATTACTTCTACCAACCAATGAGCAGCCGTACCGGTATCTCGTGATGCCGATTCGGCAGTAGTGATTATGGGGGGATTTCAACCACTCGGAACCCTACTCCCCGGAGCCTTGCGGCGGGCGAAGATTGAGCCCGCCGTTTCGGCAACCCAAACTCTTCGACGCTATCGTGAGCTCGTTGCGGAAACCCTCGGGCCAGCCATAGCTCACCAGATTGTTCCAAGGTCCCTTCGAGCGGGGACCCTAACTATTGCCGCGCAGAGTCACGGCCTCCTCGCTGAGCTTCGTCTTCACGAGTCGGTTTGGCTCGCCGCGCTTCAAGGCAATAAAAAACAACATGTCGTCGCGCGGATTCGGTACGAGCTGTTCTCCTCCCCTACTGGGTAACCTCAACAACCACCGCATCGCTTGAGGTGGTGTTGTTTTTGTTGTCTGTTAGAACCGCGGTGATGGAGTAGGTTCCCGCGGAGCCTGGCGTCCAGGCGGCTGAGTACGACCCGCTCCCACTTGCTCGAAGCTCTGTTGTGTTACCGCCGGACTTCGCAATAAGAAAGGAAACCGACGCAATCCCATCAGGGTCGCTGGCGCTCACCCGAAGCGTGAGCGCGCCCGACTCGAGGGTTCGGGTTGAGCGAGGTTCTGGTTCGGTAAAGTATAGCGTGGCATTTGATCCTGCTCCCCGAACATTGATATTAATTGTCGTTGAGCCGCTTTGGCCGATTGAGTCCGTCGCAGTAGCGCGAAGCGAATGAAAGCCGGCCCCGACCCCAGTCAGGCTAATTTTCGCTTTATACGGAGAGCTAGTTACCTTTTTCACCTCGACATCATCAAGAAAAAAGGTTACCGAAGATACGCTGCGCTTTGTTGAAACGCTTACCTCGGCTGTAATACTCGAGCCGCTTACGTCAGCGCCATCGTCAGGAGAATCAAATTCCACAACCGGATTGTTTTTTGCTACACGAAGGTCGCAACTTTCTTTGGCTGGTCGCGTGGTGAGCTTTCCATTCTTTTCTGCCCAAGCTCGCACGGGACCCTCCCAGCGTTCGTATTGTGGATCGCGTTCGGGGCGGTCTGGTTGGGGGCCGCGAGGGTTATCTTTATCGACAAAAAAGAGGATATCATGAGTTGATTCGAGTTCTTTTTCTACCACAAACTCTTTTGGCCAATCTGCGAGGCAGGAGCTCGGAATCTCTTTTAACGTTACCGAGTCCACCTTTACTTTCTCCCCTCCAGCAAGCCGACCCTGAAGAATGGGCTTCTCTGCATTATTGGCTTTCGGGGCCTTAAAGGACACAATTGGGGCGCCGTTCGTTGCGCGTTCCATAAACTGATGCCAGATTGGGGCCGCAATAACCGAACCGTCGGCGCCACGGCCCATTTCACTGTTATCGTTGTTGCCGGTCCAGACCCCAGCCACGAGGTCCGGAGTGTAACCAACCGTCCAGGCATCGCGAAAATCATTTGTGGTCCCTGTTTTTGCTGCAACCGGGCGACTTCCCAGCGTAAGCGAATTGCGCTGGCCAAAGATGTAGGCCCGCGCGTTATTGTCTGATAAAACACTCGACACTAATCGCGCTACGTTTTCATCAATAATCCGCTCTCCCCCCTCTTCCTTTGCTTCTTCAAGGACTTTCCCGGCGTGGTCCTCAACGCGGAGAATGGCGACGGACGGCATGCGAACCCCCTCATTCGCAAAGACACCGAAGGCTCCCGCGTGCTCAAGGAGCTTTACCTCGCCGCCACCAAGAGTTAGGGAAAGTCCGTAGCGATCTTTATCGTTCAGCGTGGAGTAGCCAAGCTGGTGCGCAAAATCGATAACATCATCAAGCCCGGCAAGGTAAAGTGTTTTTACCGCAGGGATATTTAATGATCCCGCCAGCGCCTGGCGCATGGAAACGGGCCCGTGCTCACTACCGTCGTAGTTGCTTGGAACGTAGGCGGGTGTTCCGCCGAAATTTGTTGTTAGGTCGAATAGAATCGTTTCTGGCGTATAGCCTTCGCGAAAAGCTTGCGCGTAGACAATGGGTTTAAAAGAGGATCCAGGCTGCCGTGGTCGGAGCGCCACGTTTACGTTCCCGTCATGTTCTTCGTCGAAGTAGTCTCGCGATCCAACCATAGCGAGAATTTGGCCCGTATGTGGGTTCAAGGCGACAAGGGAGGCGTTCGAGCCGCCGTAGCGCTCAACTTTTGCCATTCCATCAGTAACGGCGCCCTCGGCGATTTGCTGCAGGTTCGGCTCAAGGGTGGTAATCACCTTCAGTCCGCCTTGTTCGATCAGCTTCTCACCGTATTTTTCCGCGAGCTGCTCCTTCACGTAAATAACAAAGTGAGGCGCGGTGATGGCTTCGCGCCGTTCAACCACCTTTGCGAGCGTGTCGACGGTTCGGGCCTCGTCAGCCTCGGCTTGGGTGAGGTGTCCCTGTTCAACCATTTTATCGAGGACGGTGTGTTGACGAGCGATGAGGGCGTCGGTGTGGTTTCCATCAGGCGAGTAGTAGCTCGGGGCCTGAGGCAATGCAGCCAAAAGCGCCGCTTCGTCGATGGTGAGAGCGCCAGTTGTTTTTCCAAAATAGGCCTGGGCGGCCGCTTCGACTCCATACGCATTTCGACCGTAGGGAATTTCATTGAAATAGAGCTTGAGAATTTGATCTTTCGTAAAGCGCTTCTCAATCTGGTAAGCGAGCACCGCCTCTTTTATTTTCCGCGTATAGCTTTTTTCGTTCGTGAGTATTGCGTTCTTGATGAACTGTTGCGTGATCGTCGACCCTCCCTGCCCATGAACGTCAAGCCGAACGAGGTTTTTAAAGACCGCGCGGATAATGCCGCGAATGTCGACGCCGCCGTGTCGGTAAAAATCTTTATCTTCAATATCAATGGTCGCCCATTTCATGCGCTCTGGAATGGAGTCGAGCTCGATAACGGTACGACGTTCTTCCCCGTGAACTTCGTACAACAGCGTGCTGCCATCCCGGGCGTAGATCTTCGTGCTTTGCGCTACGGTTCGATTGACGATTCCGTTCGGGTCAGGCAAGTCGCGCGAGTACCAAGCAAAGAGGGCAATAACTCCGAGGGTGCCAAGAGCGACTAGGCCGCCGACGATGGGAAGTCCAACGCGAAGCATCCAGCGTCGGCTGAAACGCGGAATTCGTGTTCGGCGCGGATGAGGCCCATCTGGGGCTGATCTTGCCGAACGCCAGCGGGCAGCGGTAGCGCGAGCCCGAGGGATAAGTGGAGGAATAGGCATAGAAGAGGCGGGGGTTGGTATCGGAGACAGGAAAGAACCCCCAGCAGTTTCTGTTTCTTAATCTACCATTTCTCTGGTATACTTTCAACTGTCTTTTTCTAGCGCGTATGGCTAACTCAGAACTTCTGACTCGGGGCGTTGCGAATATTCTTGTACGAGAGTCGCTTGAAAAAAAGCTGCGCTCGAAGCGCCCATTGCGGATAAAACACGGCGTTGATCCGACGACCAAAGATCTCCATCTTGGGTATGCGGTTGTGTACGAAAAACTGCGTCAATTTCAAGAAGCCGGGCACACAATCGTGTTTCTTATCGGCGGTTTTACCGCACGCTTTGGTGATCCGACTGATCGCTCTGAGGCGCGGAAGATGCGGGATCGGAGCGAGGTTGAAGCGCTTGCGAAAGAATATGTTCGACAGCTGGGAATGATTCTTGACGTTTCAAAGGTTGAAGTCCGATCGAACGCCGAGTGGTATGACGAGATGAGCGCGGAAGAGCTTCTTCGTCTCCTCTCTTCAACGAGCGTTCAGCGCATGCTCGAACGTGACATGTTCGATAAACGGAAGAAAGCTGGCGTGGAGATTGGACTTCACGAAATCACCTATCCGATTCTTCAAGGCTTTGATTCAGTCATGTTGAAATCTGATGTGACCGTTATTGGGCAGGACCAGACCTTTAATGAGTTGCAGGCGCGACCGCTTCAAGAGATTGCTGGTCAGGTGCCCCAGGACCTTGTCGTGATGCCGCTGCTCGTCGGGACCGACGGGAAGCGGAAGATGAGTCAGAGCCTTGGGAACTCAATCAACTTCACGGACAAGCCGAATGAGATGTACGGGAAGGTCATGTCGATTCCTGATTCGGAAATCCTCCCCTACTTTACGCTCGTGACGCGCCTTCCAGTGCCGGAGATTGCTGAGATTGAGCGCGAGTTGAAGAAGGGCGCGAATCCCCGCGACGCAAAAGCGCGCTTAGCATCGGAAATAGTGGCTATCTATCATTCGAAAGCGGCGGCGGCCAAGGCTGAACAGGAGTTCTCAAGGGTTTTTTCGGGAAAGCAGGCCCCTGAACACATTCCGTCAGTCCGAGTTTCCGGCCCACACAACATTCTCGACCTTGTTGTACGTGCAAAATTAGTCGAATCAAAGTCCGAGGCGCGCCGACTGATAACTCAGGGTGCAGTTGAGTACGATGGGGTTATTGTGAAAGATGCTCAGCAAGTCGTTACGCCCAGTCCGGGAGCGATTTTGCGCGTTGGGAAGCGGCGTTTTGCACAAATACGCACTTAGCAATGCTTCAATTGCGGCGTTTACCATGGCTACTCCTTCTTGCCCTAGGGGTCTATCTTCTTATTGGCTGGACCTATGTTCGGACGCCTCTGTTTTCCTTCCCGGATGAAACGGCGCACGTAACCTATGTTCGTTATCTCGTTGACCAGCACAGGCTCCCGAGCTTCCAAACCCCGGCCGATTTTTGGGAAGCGCACCAGCCCCCGCTCGCCTACCTGGTTATGGCGCTTCCGGTTGCGGTTATTCCGAGTTTAGATATTCCAACCCAGATCCTTCTGCTGCGCGTAATCAATCTTCTCATTGGGGCAGGTACAGTCATAGTGCTTTGGCGGGCTTTTCTTCAGTTTTTCTCAAGCCGCGTACTCGCGCAAATCGCCGCAGCGCTTGTTGCGCTCTTGCCGATGTTTACGTACATCAGTTCCGGAGTGAACAATGATAACCTTGCGAATTTCTTATCTGCCGCAGCCTTTTTTTGCTTATGTATTCTCCTGCGGCAGAGAATCAGTACGCGGCAATTTGCTCTTGTTGGGGTAATTACCGCCGGGCTTCTCCTCACGAAGGTTTCGGCATATCCAATTGCTGCGGCGCTTTGGGGCTATGCACAATGGCGATTGATTCGTGAGCGGCGACCCTGGATTGATTGGTTGGCCTTGAACGTGCCCCTCCTTGTTCCCCTCGCTTGGTTCATGCGTAATATTGTAATTTACGGCGACCCATTCGGCTGGAAGTACGTCCATATTCTTCTTCAGGATCAGTATCAGCCGATGTTTGAAAATGGACGCTGGCTTGATTGGTTGCGAACGAGCTGGCGAAGTACGCTTGGTATTCTTGGGCAGTTTACGGTTAGCCTGCAACCACAGCTGTATCGGGCGTATGAGCTCCTCTCGCTCGTTGCTGGCCTGGGAATTGCTTGGCAGGTATTTCGGCGGCGTCTTTCGAGGCGGGGGTATTGGGCGCTCGTTCTCTTATTGCTCGTTGTTGTAGGATCTTTTACGTATTCCCTCCGATTTTTTCAGCCACAAGGGCGTTATCTTTTTCCGGCGCTCGGACCTTTGATTGTGGTGTTTCTCCTTGGTTTGTCGTGGGGTCGCCGAACAGGACGCATCGTTGGGGCGAGTGTTCTCCTCGTATTGTTTGCGATGTCGGCAATAAATGGAGTCCAGGCAGTCCAACGGGTAAACCAGAAAGCAACAGCAAGCGCTACCGTGATTACCACAAACCTTCTCGCGCCGAATAATGTCTGGGCGGTAAACGGGAAGCGGCAGAACGAGGAGAGCCTTGCGTTGGTTGAGTGCTCCCCCGAGTGCGTTGTTGAGAGTGTTCGTAATTTTCCGCCAAGTATTTTTTTGTCCCGCCTTGAATTCCTCGAGCTTACGTTTGATCGTCCGATTGTTGATGGGGTCGTGACTGTCTATTGGTTTGGGTTAACGGATACGCAAGAAAATACTGATCATAAAATTCTCGCCCCAATACATGACCGGGTTGTTCGTGTTGTTATCCCACACCCAAGGGACGACATTCTCAAATCAGTGCGATTGGAATTGAGTCCTGAGTTTTCCTCCTCGCGCCTTGAACGCGTAGAGGTGCGATATCGCCCCGTCAGTTGACCAACGGGTGAACTCCGCGTACGCTAGAGACGTAGTCGTCGCGCTACAAGGAGGAGCTCATGTCCTTTTTAGGCGAAGCTAGTTCTCACCCAGATGCGTTTTTTTGTGACGTTCGTGACGCTGATCCTTGTCCAGTTGATGGCTGCACTGGGGTGATGGATTTCATTCAAGACGGCGAGGAGTGGCGACTCGAGTGTTGTAAGGATCCCGGCCACGGCCGTCTGGCTACGGCTTCCGAGGTAGAAGCTATCGTCAACCTCCTCGTACACCTAGGTCAAGTTGATCCGCCCCCGTTATTTTAACGGGGGCCCTTCATTTGACGACCGTGCATCTTTAGCGTACTCTGGCGCCAACGAATCGCGTAGCGATTCAGGAGGCTGGTATGGAAGGTGCCTTACATGAAGGCGGGCCCTGTCCTGGCGAAGGAGAGAGTCCTTGTTCGGGGACCTTGAAACGGCGGTGGGTCAAAGAGGCCTACTACCTTATTTGTTCGGAGACTGATTAGCACGGCTGGCTGGTGCCTCCGGAGCCGAGCGGGCAACCCGGTCCGCGTCAGCCGAAAAAGCATGAGCGGCCAGTTGGGAGGTAGGTGTGTGTGAAGTAGTGGTCGTACGAGTTCGTGCGAAGAGTCGGCACGATGAGTATTGGGCGGCCGACTCTCTCGACGCGGTGAGGGTGCAGCTCGTGGAGCTGGGCGACAATCTTAGGTCTACCGAGCTTGAGGTTATCGCGGATCCAGAGCTTTCATCCCTCCGCCTTCGTCTTCTCAACGTTGCGAGTGACTCAGTTCGTCAGGGTCGCGGCCCCTTCTTGCTCATTTCGCCTGACCAGCGCTTCTACCCGTTCTATGCAAACCCCGCGTCAATAGCCTGACGCGGGGTCTTCGTATTATTGACGTACACCGAAACAAACGCTAGTTTGGTCTAGTCTGGAGTCTACTACCAGGAGGATCGAATGCGAGTCATGCTCTTTTTGCTTATTCTAGCAGTGTTCTCAGCGCCCGCTCTCGCGGTCGACTATGATCTCGAGAAGGCGAAAGATCTCGCCTACATGACTGGGAAGCCCTGGCTCGAAGTTCAGGGCAAGTCCGGATCGAATACAGAGAGGCTGATCCTACTGACGACGCTGCAACAGGGCGTCAGCCTCGAGCCGAGCTACGAAGCTGAGCTTCTTCAGGAGTGGCGGCGTCGTTACGA
>CAZWTD010000010.1:0-36516 GCA_964637345.1 uncultured Gammaproteobacteria bacterium | reverse complement strand
GGTCAGCCAAGCCGCCGTGAAAGGTTCCGGTCCCGGCTCGGGAAAGGTCCTGGTGCTTTTTGAGCTGATCGGAAAACGCCGCCTCGTCGAAGACGTAACCCTCGCGCTTCAGCCGCTCGGGAGAAAAACCGTAGGTCGTATAGAGATAGTAAGCTTCTTCCGGGGTTAAGGGACGACTCGAAGGCGAAGCCGCTTCGGGAACATCAGCCGAAGCTTCACTCCCGAGCTTCTTCCGCAGCTTTGTGTACACCGTTGTGACATCGGCCTTCAGAACGCGATGGTAGATTTCCAGCTCGCGCGCTAAGGCGGCGAGGACTGAATCTCGCTTTGCGGTGAGGTCAGGATATGCGCCGTGAAAAATCCCGAGCGTGGCGTCAACAATCGGCGCAAAATCTATCTCCATCGAGTCGAACTGATCGATTGCGCGCCGAACGATGCGACGGAGCGTATAGCCCTGGGCTTTATTGCTGAACTCAACCCCGTCGCTCAAAAGAAATACCGCGGCGCGAAGATGATCGGCGACAATCCGCGCACGTTTCATATTCTCATACTCCGATTCAAGGCGTCCGAAAGCGGGGTGTCGCTCTAGCGCCTGAATGATCGGCGCGAAAAGGTCGGTCTCGAAGATCGTTGAGGCCTTCTGCACGACGAGCGCCAACCGCTCAAGTCCCATTCCCGTATCAATGTTCTTCGTTGGCAAAGGAACGAACTTGCCGGCTGGGGTCTTCTCATACTCCGTAAACACGAGGTTCCAAATTTCGACAAAGCGCCCGCATTCGCAATTTGCCACACAATCCTTCCCCTTCTCGCAGGGCCGTCCGCTTCGATCAATGTGTATTTCGGTGCAGGGGCCACAGGAGCCGCTGTCCCCGGGCGGACCCCACCAATTATCATCCCGGCCAAAGGCGACGATACGGTCCTTCGGTACAAGCTTCGCCCAAATCGCTTCGGCTTCGCTATCCCGCGGAACAAGCTCATCGCCCGCGTAGATCGTTACCCAAATGCGATCGTGGTGAATCCCGACCTTCTTCGTAATAAACTCCCAGGCAAAGGCGATCGCTTCAGCCTTAAAGTAGTCGTCGATTGCAAAATTCCCAAGCATTTCGAAAAAGGTGTCGTGCGTTTCATCCCCGACCGATTCGATATCCGAGGTTCGAAAACACTTTTGGACTGAAGCAAGCCGCTTCGTTCCAAAATCCTTTTGCGCGTCCTTTGTCCCGAGAAAGTAGGGCTTAAACTGCTGCATCCCGGCGGTCGTTAACAGGACCGAGGGATCATTGTCCGGAATCAGTGAAGACGACGGCACGATGGCGTGCGCGTGCTTTTGAAAATACTCGAGAAAAGCGGAGCGGAGTTGGTGAGCCTTCATACGAATCCGATCATACGGGAATCAGCGACCTCGATCAATGGGAGCCTTGACTTTGAGAGCAAAATGTACTATATTTCCCGGTCCTGTGCAATAACGCCAGGGCAAAAACAGAGGAGGGTATGTGAGAAACATTCGCACCTTGGAGTATGGGGAGGCGGCCCATATCGTGTTCGCTATCGTCGACAAGGCGTCGCGGGATGGCGGCGAACCCGTTGCGGTCGCGGTCGTTGGCGCTGATCACCAACTCCTGGCCTTCGGGGCTATGGACGGGGTCCTGCCCCTCGCTGTTTCGGTCGCCCAGGCCAAGGCGGTCACCTCGGCCATGCGTCGGCTCGACACGCTCGAGCTTTCGAAGCGCACTCCGCCACTCAACCCTGCGGAGTTCGGCGGTCTCCAGCTCTGCTTCATGGGCGGAGGAGTCGCGATCATCGACAGTGATGGGTGCATTGGCGCGGTAGGCGTCTCCGGTCGGAAAGCGTTCTGCCCGCCTTCAGCGGCTGGCGAGTTCCACGACCACGAGCTCGCCACCTTCGGAGCCGCATCGCTCAACCCCTAGTTCCATATCGGTCAACCGGCACTCTCGCTCGAGGGTGCCGGTCTTCATTCTCTTGTCTTGCATTATTCATTCTTATTCAGATAAAATCTGCTTTAGTGGCGATCATAATCACTATGATTCGCTTCCAAAAACAATCATCTCTAGGCCGAAGACGAGCCCTAAGGAAAAATCAAACAGAGGCAGAGGCGATTTTTTGGGCCCTTGTCCGAAAGAGGCGCCTTTTCGGGCTTAAATTTCATCGCCAATACAACATTGGACGCTATATCGCCGATTTCTACTGTCATTCCGCGAGGCTGGTTGTTGAAATCGACGGATCAGGTCACGTAAAAAATCGGCAAAAAGCGTATGACCACGAACGCGATGAATATATGAAGTCTCTTGGGCTTCGCGTTTTACGCTTCACGAATACAGAGGTGTTCAACGAGATTGAACGCGTTGTTGAGAAAATTGTTCTTTCCCTCCCCCGCCACTCCGTGCCACCCCCTCCGCCTCGGAGGGGGTAGGGGGAGGTGACCAAAGACGATGTCGAACCTGGGACAAGCGAAAACGTAATTCTGCAAGAACCTTATTGTGTTCGGGTAATGCGAGATGAGGGGCGCGATCAAGCGGCCACCACGTAATGCGGTCAAAGTGCTGATCTGACGAGGCCCCATAATTCTCGAGTGCAGTCGGAGTCATAAGAAAATAGTGGATCGTTTTATGCTCTCGCCGATGGTTCGCCATTCGCTGAAAGCATCCCAGGCGACCCAAAATCCGAACCTTAGTTGCGTTTGCTTCTTCAGCTACCTCTCTTCGCGCAGCATCGTGAAGTTGCTCTCCTGTCTCAAGGTGTCCCTTCGGAATAGTCCAAAGATTCCGCCTTTTAATGCGAACGAGTAATACGAACACATCACCGTGCCGTTCTTGAGCAATGAGGCCGCCGGCAGAAATGGTTTTTCGGACCTTCTGTATTCTTATAGCTTTCATGTTTTTATTTTACCCTGTTCCATGATGATCGAAAACTATCCACAGTTCGGCGGATCCAATAAGGTACTCGTTCGAAAAAAAGCTGTCAAGGGTTTTTTCAAAATTCGGACTTTCTTCGGGTCTTACTACAACGAAAAAGCCCGGTGATAATCGAGCTCGTACTACACCATCTGGACACAAATAGTGTTCAGTCGACTTTTCTTGAAGCTTGCGCTTTTCTTGCCTTTTTCTTTACACTATTGCTGACATCTCTCTTCTCCCCACTCTTCACAAGGAGGAACGAATGGGGTCGTACCTTCGGATGTTCGGCTTCGCAATTCTCGTCTGGGTCCTCTCTACAGCTCTTGCGCTCCTCTTCACCCACCACGACAACCCGAGCGCGGGCGCTACCCTCGTAATCGAGAAAACCCTCCAGTGGTCCTTGGCCATTGGTCTAGGGAGCGTTCTCGCGGCATTTGTTCTCAGCCGCCTCATCAACGCGAACAAAACAGGGATCGGGGTTCTTTCCTTCGTCATCCTCTGGCTCAGCAGCGGAATCTGGCTCGGTATACTCGGATACGAAGAACTCCAGTTGCCGAAAGGTCTTGGGGCAATCATCGGCCCGATCTCGCTGATTGGCGGCATCATCGCTTCGATGGTCTACGACCACCGGCGGGATCGACTTACATGGATCGAATAGTACACTCTCGCGGGACTAGGTCGCCAGACTTGGTCCCGCTTCTTCTATTATTCCCCCGCCGATGAGCTCGTCTCCTTGATAGATCGCCGCGTACTGGCCTGGCGTTACCGCTCGCTGGGGGCTTGAAAAAAGGATATGCAGCTTACCCGCTGATACCGGTTCAACGCGAGCGACCTGAAGTGGCTGTCGATAGCGAATCCGCACCAAAGCCTCGAAGGGCTTTACTGGAGCTGAGCCGGTCCAGCTCACGCTGCTCGCGAATAATTCAGACTGAAAAAGCAAGGGGTCGCGGTTTCCGTGCGCAACAATAATCCGATTTGTAGCCCGATCTTTTCTTGCAACATAATACGGGAGGCCACTTCCGCCAATGCTCAGCCCATGACGCTGACCAATGGTCGAAAACGCCAGGCCGCGATGCCGGCCAACGACTTGCCCGTCCCCTGTCACCACCTCGCCCGGCTCATCATGTAAACGAGTTCGGAGCACCTCCTGGACATTCACCGGGCCGACAAAACAAATTCCCTGACTATCCGGCTTCGCAGCTGTTGGCAAACCTGCTTCAGCGGCAAGTCGGCGGACCTCGGGCTTTTCGAGGTGTCCGACAGGGAAAAGGCTTTTCGACAGCTCGGCTTGACCGAGTGTCACTAGGAAATACGACTGATCCTTATTCGCGTCGCGACCGGTGAGAAGGTGAAAGCACCCAGTCGGATCTTCACTAACCCGAGCGTAATGGCCGGTCGCAATTTTATCGAATCCCTCGGCTATCGCTCGCTGCAAAAATAACCCGAACTTGATCTCCCGGTTACACAACACATCCGGATTCGGGGTCCGTCCGGCTGCGTACTCTTGAAAAAACACTTCCATCACCTTCGCGCGATATTCAGCTTCGAAATCCCAAACGAGAAATGGGATACGAAGCTTTGTAGCCACTCGAAGCGCATCCTTCCGATCCGCCTCCTCCGAGCAATGCGGACTCACTGAACTCTTCGTCCAGTTCTTCATGAACACGCCCGTCACATCATGACCGGCTTCTTTGAGGAGCAGAGCGGCGACCGATGAATCTACCCCGCCCGATAGCCCGACGGCAATACGAAGTTTTTCCATACGCGAACCGAGGGTAGCAGGTTGACGCACTCCAGGCAAGACCCGGGCTACTGAGCGCTTATCCCGGCAGTCGCTGTATAGAGATCGTAGGCGGGGTCGTCCTGACTCGTCCCGGAACGGCGGAGACCGAAATACATCCGAACTGTGCCGTTCGGCAAGATGAGAATATCAGGATCGATCGCATCCCGAAAATCGGATCCGGCAACCAGCGCTTTTGACGTTTTTACAAAGCTCAGCCCGTCGGTTGAGTACGCTTTCCGTATTTGCCAAGCCTTCGTAAGTGAGCCACTCGCGTTCAAACCTTCGGCCGGAAAAGAATAATACATCGCATAATACTGGCCCAGATAGAGAACATCAGCGTCATCACTCACGCGGCTCAGGCGCTCCCCTTCTGACACCCAGGTCGCTCCTTTCGTGTCTGAATGAAGACTCGCAATTCGATCGCCTTTTGATGTATAAAACAAACGGAGCGACGTATCAGGAAGGAGAAGGAGCTCCGGGTCGCTCGCGTAGCCTGCGTCGTGACGCACACTATCGAGAATTTGGCCGAAGGAGCTAAACGAAACACCGTCGCTCGATCGTGCTCCAAACAGCTGGCGCGGCTGGTCAACTTGAGCCACCTCGGGACGCTGTCGAGCTGATTGCTCGTAGACCATCAAATACTCATAGCTCGAAATCTGTAAAACACTGGCCCGTCCAATGACCGGTCGCTGTTCATACGGAAGACTTGCATCCTCCTCAATCCCGGTTGAAACGGGCTCAGAAAAGGTGACTCCATCCGTGCTGTCCCGGCGCCACACTTTTCCATCATGAGTTTCATAGAGGACAATTGTTCCATCCGGCTCAACAAGACTCGAGGTCCCCGTAATACTTTCAAGGACCGGAGCTTCCTGAACGGACCAGCTTTCCTCGGACACTGCGGTTTCGGGGTCAGACAGCAAGGAGTCAATCGACGTACCGGGAGTTTTCGGGGTACCGTCCGGCGCATTTGGGTTTAGCTTCGTTACCAGGAGCGCCAAGCTGAAAACCATGGCGGCGAGCGCTAGCCCTTCGAGGTACAACTTCGGAATCAAAATTGTTTTACGCTTGATCGGGGCTTTTGGGGCCCTCGCCGAGTGTGTCCCAGCGATCGATGAGATCCGCCTGGGCCGACGCAAGGCACGCCGCGCAGTAGCCGTCGCTTCCTTCTTCATATAATTTTTTGCATTGTGTGCATCGAAGCATCGCGTGTCAGTATAGCAAAGCTTCTCTGAATGAAGAAGCGGGCCGTCGAAACTATCGACGACCCGCTGAAGATCAAAGCACTGACAGAACGACGGCGAGAAGAATGAGCAGGGACCCGACGAGGAAGCTCCTTGCAAGCTTCCGTTGCCGCGAAGAAGCTCCCCCGCGAGAAGCAAACACGTCCGGTACAGGCTCATGAACAGGCGTTGGGACCCACCCTCTCTGCTTTGCCACGATTCCCTCCTCTGACTGAGCTGAGGCGCGAAAGAACACCGCAACGATTCTACGATACCCGCTGACGAGCGTCAATCCTCACTGAGCGAGGTATTTATTGTGCGATTCCCTGAGTCTTCTGCTACACTACAGAGCATGCGCCGATCTTCTGGTCTCCTCCTTCCTGTCGCTTCGCTTCCGAGCCAAACCGGCATCGGAAACTTTGGAATAGGCGCGCAGCGGTGGATTGATTTCCTCGCCGCTTCGGGAATCCAGCTTTGGGCAATTCTTCCCTTGCTTATTCCCGACTCGCTCGGCTCCCCGTATGCCTCGCCTTCAGCCTTTGCTGGTAACTGGCTTTTCATTCCCGGCGACGAAAAACCCAAAGGTCGATTCAGATCAGATCGAATTCGCTATCCGATCGTCAACCAGCAACAACGCCGGCGACTCGGTTTAGCCTGGAATGATTTCCAAAGCTCGACGAACGCCCGGGTTCGCGCGCAATTCGAACACTATCGTTTCACTGAGCGCTCCTGGCTTAACGACTACTGCCTCTATATGGCGATTAAGGACCGACAAGGCGGCGCGCCTTGGTATCGCTGGCCCGCCGGACTACGACAACGCGACCCAGGCAGCCTTGGCGCCTTCGTTCGGCGCTACGGTAAGGAACAAGATTTCTTCGCCTTTGGTCAGTGGCAATTTGAAAAAACCTGGTCAGCACTCAAGCGCTACGCCCATCAACGCAAGATTCACATACTCGGCGACCTTCCCTACGCGGTTGCGCTCGATAGCGTCGACGTCTGGCGTCATCCCGAGTATTTCAAAATTGCACATACGGGCCAAGCGCGCGTACAAATCGGCGCGCCGCCGGATGTGATGAATGCCTCCGGGCAAAGCTGGGGTATGCCGGCCTTCGACTGGACGCGCCTTGAAAGCGACGGTTTTGCATGGTGGCTAAACCGCTACGAACGTGCTCAACACCTCTACGACGTAATCAGGCTCGACCATTTCCGCGGCTACTCAAGCGTCTGGGAAATTCCAGCGAATGCCGAAAACGCGCAAAAGGGTTACTGGACCCCGGTACCTGGCGATGCCCTCTTCCGAAAGCTTCGCGAGCGATTCTCGAGACTCAATTGCATCGCTGAAGACCTCGGCCTGATTACGGACGACGTGAATGCCTTCCGCGATCGTCTCGGATTCCCGGGAATGCGCGTTCTCCAGTTTGGCTATGCGGAGGGGTATCCGAGCTACCATCACCCCTGTGCGTATGCCCGCTCGAGCGTTGCCTATACGGGGACCCATGACCTTCCGCCTCTCGCCGCCTGGGTTCGCCAAATGCCCCGGGCGATTGTCCGGCGCGCCTTGGCCGAGGCTCCAAAAAGCACGCACGCCCCAGCGCAGCGACTCCTCGCGTCAGCCTTTTCCTCGGTGAGCCATTTAGTCATTGCCCAGGCTCAAGACGTATTTGGCCTCGGCTCGAAGAGTCGAATCAACACTCCTGGAACGACAAAACAGAACTGGTCCTGGCGCTTACGGCCCGGACTACTCACAAAAGGAAGCGCAAGAAGGTTGCGTGCGCTTCTTCGAACAACACGCCGCTCGAAGCTCTCCTAACAACCGAAACGCGGCCGCGAAGAAGCATCAGGGCGCAAGAAAGCCCCGCCCGAGAGAACGGGCGAGGCCGAAGCGATCTAGAGTCGTGTTTGGCGTTCGATCTTCCCTGGCTTTTTCGGGTCGAGGCGGAAGAGACAGAGCGCCTGACCCCTCTCCTTCCACTGCTCTCCCAGCACCGTGATCTCGAGAACGTATTCGGGCTCGTGGTTTGTCTTGCTCCAACCCACCCTGCAGTCCCCCGGGTTGTAATCGATACCGGAACGCCAAACCTGGACGATGATCGGCCGGCCGGTAAACGGATTAAGAACCGGACCCTCGGACAGAGAGATTTCGGCGAACAGGCTGTCTGCTTGATCCGGGTTCCCGAAATACGCAGTCCCTTTCGCGTCAATAGCGGCTCGGAAGCGCTGAACGATCTCCTCGGCCCGGTCGAGAGCGAGCTTATCGTCCTTTGAGAGCCGGCTACATCCGGCGAAAACCGCGAACACCGAACACGCAACCGCCGCCAGAACCAGAACCCTCCGGTTCATCTGCCTTTCCTCCGCATTTGATCCAACGTACAACCGTACAACGAGCGACTGTCAAAAACCTAAACCTGTCGCCCGGTGCCTGTCAAGCGCCTACCGCAAGAATCCTCGCTCAGTCGCCAGCGCCACGGCGGCGATTGAGGTCGCGTCCGTCACCTGACCTCGCCGTACGAGCGCAAAGAACTCCGCTCGCGATACCCAACGTGTTCGAATAACCTCAGTTTCCCCCCGATGGGCTTCGCCCATACGAAGACCTTTAGCACAATATAGATAGACTCGATCATTCGTCGAGCCTATTAACGTATGGACCATTCCAATTTTTTTCCAGTTTTTTGCTGTTACTCCAGCCTCCTCAAGCAGTTCCTCTTCGGCGGTATTCTGAGGATTTCCGCGAAAAGAAAAACGCGGTAATGAGCCTTTCGGGATTTCCCATGAATAACGTCCGATGGCGTAACGAAATTGCCCGACAAGTAGGATACGCTTCTTTTCGTCGACGGCGACCACGCCCACACCGCCTTTTAGATGAACCACTGCGTAGGTTCCTTTTCGCTGCTTGGGGAAAACAATGGTATCACGAACCAGCCGAATCCATGGATCGGCGTACAGTCGCTCGCGTTTCAGGCGCTGCCAGGTCTTCAAATGTCGTACTTAAACTTCTTTTTGCTATCCGTCTTCAGGAGGATCATGAGAAGAATCGGCGCGACGATCCAGCCGAAGCGCGCGCCATCGGACGCAAAGAGTTGCTGGGTCAGCGGCGAGAGATGATCGTGAGCCGCATTGGGCGGAAGGAAGGACAGTGTAATGCTGACAAGGAGCCCAACGTGCAGGATGCTGAACACCAGCACCTGCCACCACGAGCCGTCTTGATCCCCGGTTGCAATCGTCTTCAGGAGCGCGGACCGCGAGAGAAGGAAAAAGAGCGCGATAAAAGTCGTCACAAATGTCGAAATTTGGAACACGAAGACATTCTGAATGCCGACTTGTGCGTTCAGCGAGCCAATATAGGGCGCGGTGGTCGACACCGCCAAAGCCATGTAAATCGATACGAGAATCACGACAATACGATCTCGCCCGAGCGAAAGACCGTAGAGAAAGCCGGCCACGATGAAAAAGAGGATGATAAAGAGATCCCAGGTTGGCTTTGCCCAATCGATATTCGCAACGAAGCTTTGCGCTTCCCCCATAGTTTTTCCCCTTACTTCATTTTCATTATACAAGAAAACTCAGGGTCAAGCAAGGACTTCACGGCTATCCTATTGTGTGCTACAAGGAGCCTGGACCTAGCAAAGGAGGAGCCATTGTACGCTGTAGTACAAATCGAGAAGTTTCTGACGGACAACGCTGAACGGCTCGGGGAACGCGCGCAGGAAATCCGGAAACGGCTGACTGCTACAGCTGACCACGGAATTATCGGCGGCGCCCAACTCTCCCCGGTGATGGGCGACCTCGAGCTCGCGAACGAATTCGATACGCTCGTCACCACAAATGACGAATACGTTCAACTCGGAGTCCAGGCAATTCGGGACGGACTCCTCCGCCATGAAGCATAACCCACGCACCCCCCCTGATCGCCTGATCAGGGGTGTTTCCTTATCCAACTACCGCTCGAGGTCGCGCAACTCCTGGAAGGCAGCTTTTGCTTTTTTGTCGAGCTTGGTCGGAACCTTAACCGATACCTCGACAAAGAGGTCGCCGTGCGTTGTTGAACGTAAGTGTGGTAAGCCTTTGCCCTTGAGCTTCATCACCGTTCCGGGCTGGGTGCCGGCCGGGACAGTCAAGACAACTTGGCCCTGAACAGTCTCTACCGGAACTTTTACCCCGAGCGCCGCGTCAGCCACGCCGATCGCGAGAGAGGTTTTCAGATCAGCGCCGGACCGTTCGAAGCGCGGGTCAGACTGTACTTCAATCCGCAGGTACAAATCGCCACTCGGGTTTCCGCGCCGACCCGCCATCCCCTCTCCGTTCAAGCGCATCGACTGCCCGTTCTCAATCCCGGCCGGAATTTCAACCTTGAGCTTTTGCTTTGTTCGGCGGCGGCCTTCGCCGCGGCAATCCGGACAAGGTTCTTTAATCTGCTGGCCCGAACCGTCGCAAGCGGAACAGCGCGCCACGCTGCGCATGGCTCCAAAAAAAGACTGCTGGATGCGTTCTACTTGGCCAGAACCGCCACAGGTTTTACACTCCACGGTTTTCGATCCGGCCGCGGCGCCGCTCGCCCCGCAGGTCGAGCAGGCGCGCTCGCGGTCGAGCTCAAGGACCTTCGTTACTCCGCTCGCGACTTCCTCGAGGGTAATAGTCATCCGGAACTCGAGATCAGCTCCGCGATTCGAAGACTGGCTCGCGCGCCGGCCGCCGCCGAAGCCAAATAGGTCGCCAAAGATATCGCCGAGGTCGCCGAAATCCGCGGATTGAAAACCGGCTCCGCCCTGCCGCGCGAAATCATTCCAGTTCATCCCGCCGGCGCCGCCGCCAGCTTGCTCAAAGGCTGCGCCAAACTGATCGTATTTTGCGCGCTTCTCCGGATTGCTTAAGACCTGATAGGCGGCGTTCACTTCCTTAAACTTCGCCTCGTCCCCGCCGCCTTTATCGGGGTGATACTTATGGGCCTGCGTTCGGAAAGCTTTTTTAATCTCGTCTTGAGACGCCGAACGCGACACGCCGAGGAGTTCATAGTAATCCTGCGCCATACGCTATCCTTTGAATTCGACTCGGTGAATCGGCAAAGTCTCTTCGCGTACCGTCAACCAACCGAAACTGCGAACAAGTCCGTACCAGACCCAGGCCCAGCCAACAACCCACCAATAGTAAACAAAACCAAAGAAGGACAGCGCTGAGAAAAGCGCGAGGGCAATCACCGACGGAATAAATCGCTCGTAACGCTCGAGGACCGGCGTAATCTTCTGACTGATAATTGCCCGAACGAGGGTTTCCATCGTTTGGTCGCCGTCAACTTGAAGCCCAAATGGCGTTAGAAGTTGGGAGCGGGCGCTTGAAAGCGCTGCTGCGCGCGCAGCATCGTCGAGCGTCGCAATTTCCGTCCGCGATTCAGTCGAGAGTAGAGAGTTACTTACTTCATTCGGAAGAAAATCCTGGGGGAAGGCGCCCGCCAAATCATTTTCGCTAAAGTTCAAGAGAAACTCATCAACCGTCATTGTCCGCTCAAAGTCGGGGAGCTTCCGTTCAAAGAGGGTCAGGATAGCGTCACTCGTTCCGTCCGACACGCGCGATACGAAGGTTTCATTCGTTTCATTTTGAACGCTCACAAAGCTCAGGTAGCACAATGCAACGGACAACACCGTTAGCGTGACCGCGGTTCCGAGGCTATGGGTAACGCTTTTCGTCAGGGAGTAACGAATCCGGCTTACCGTCTCGTCGCTCACCATTCCCCAGTAGCGGCCCCAGGCAATCACGGTAACAAGACAGGCGGCGAGACTCGCCCAGGTAAGCGGAAAGAGCAAAAGCGGAATAAGCGCTCCGACGAGAATCGTAAATCCGCCGAGGTTCGACGCGTGGAGAAGCGAGGCCGAGCTTCCGAGCCAACCGATCACAACGCCCAATAAGGTAAAGGCAAGCGCGGGCGCCCAGAGTCCAACGAGCTCCGAAAGATCAAGTTCGGAAAAAGTCAGCCGGACCGAGAGCCAAAAGGCCAGTATCGCCAAAAGACCGAGGGCACAGAGCGCAATCCGACGCGCAGTCACACGCCCGGATTCCGTCTTACTTGAAGGTGACTCTGAAACTTGATCAGCCATACGTCAATACTCTAGCACGCAGCGAGTTCGCTTCCTAGGCAGTCCGAAAGCCGACATCGTGCGGCGAGGAAGCCTCGGAAATTTTTCCGAACTGCTTCTCGTACTTCGCAACATTATCTTGGAGCGCGGCGAGAATCCGCTTCATGTGGCCCGGGCTTGTAATAACCCGGCTGACAACCGTACCCGCGCCCTGGTGCGGAATAAGGTTCATGAAGTCGAGGATGAACTCCTCTTTCGTGTGCGCGACGCCGAGGCTATTCGCGTAGGATCCGGGCATGAGGCTGTCCGGAACCTTAATCTGGATTTGCTGCTGCTGCGGCTGGGTTGGCATGGGGGTGTTCATAGGCTTAACCTTAGGATTAGTGATCAGGGGTAGAAATACGAATCCGGGCCTTCGGAGTTTTCCCGCGCCGCATTTTCCAGCGGAACCAAAGCAGGCCAGCGGGAATCACGATAGCCATAACGAGTAAGAACCACACGAAGAGGTAGGCGGCAATGAGGCCGACTGCGAGAATCGTGAGAATGAGGATAAGGCGACGAAAAGTATTCATTGAGAGTTCGTTTCAACTCCAGCGGGCCCCGAAGGGCCCGCCGTGTTCAAGATTACTGTTTCACTTCTTCGTATTTGCCCTCAACGGTTTTCCCGTCGTCCGGAGCTGATTGGTTCGGGTTCGCTCCAGCGTCGGGGCCGGCTTGGGCTCCGGGGCCGCCAGCCTGGGGACCTGGCTGTCCGTACATTGCCTGGCCGATTTTCTGGATAACCTGATTCAAGGCGTCGATCGCCGGCTTAATCTCGTCGGCCTTGTCCGACTTCTGGACCTTCTTCAAAGCCTCGATCTTTTCTTCGACCTCTTTCTTCACGTCAGCCGGGACTTTCTCGCCCGCGTCTTTGAGCGCTTTCTCGGCCGAGTAGACGAGAGTCTCCGCCTGGTTTTGGAGCTCGATCAGCTCCTTCTTCAGCTTATCTTCGCCGGCGTGCATTTCCGCTTCTTTGCGCATCCGCTCGACTTCATCTTTCGAGAGCTGGGTCGACGCGGTAATCGTAATCGACTGCTCGCGGCCCGAGGCCTTGTCTTTCGCTTTTACGTTCAGGATGCCGTTTGCATCGATGTCGAAGGTCACCTCAACCTGAGGCACACCGCGCGGGGCCGGCGGGAGGCCGGAGAGAATGAAGCGCCCGAGCGACTTGTTATCGTTCGCCATCGGCCGTTCACCCTGCAAGACGTGAATTTCTACGGAAGTCTGATTGTCGGCCGCGGTCGAAAAGACCTGGGACTTTGAGGTCGGAACGGTCGTGTTTCGCTCGATGAGCGGAGTAGCCACGCTGCCGAGCGTTTCGAGGCCGAGGGTAAGCGGAGTGACGTCGAGGAGAAGAATATCCTTCACGTCGCCTTGGAGAATTCCTGCCTGAACCGCAGCGCCGATCGCGACAACCTCATCCGGATTCACGCCCATATGGGGCTTTTTCCCGAAAAACTCCTCAACGGTTTTTACGACGAGCGGCATTCGCGTTTGGCCGCCGACCATAATCACCTCGTTGATTTCCGATACGCTCAAGTTCGCGTCCGCGAGCGCCTTTTTCACCGGCTCGAGGGTTCGGCGGACGAGGTCGCCCACCAGCTCTTCCAGTTTCGCGCGGGTCATTTTGAGCTGGAGATGCTTCGGGCCGCTCGCATCAGTCGTAATGAAGGGCTGACTGATCTCCGTTTCCATGACAGTCGAAAGTTCATGCTTGGCCTTTTCCGCTGATTCTTTCAAGCGCTGGAGCGCCTGCTGATCGTTGGACAAATCAATCCCCTGATCCTTCTTAAACTCGTCGATAATCCAATGGATGATCGTCTGGTCGAAGTCGTCGCCGCCGAGGTGGGTGTCGCCGTTCGTCGACTTTACCTCAACCGTGTCGGACGAAACTTCGAGAATGGAAATATCGAAGGTGCCGCCGCCGAGGTCATAGACGGCGATCTTCTCGTCCTTCTTCTTGTTGAAGCCGTACGCGAGCGCGGCCGCTGTCGGCTCGTTGATGATGCGTTTCACGTCGAAGCCAGCGATTCGTCCCGCGTCTTTTGTCGCTTGGCGCTGGCTGTCATCAAAGTACGCCGGGACGGTAATCACCGCTTCGGTAATCGTTTCACCGAGCTTCGCTTCGGCGTCAGCCTTTAGCTTCTGAAGAATCATTGCTGAGACTTCCTGGGGCGTGTATTCTTTTTCGCCCATGACAACCTTGACGCCTTCGCCGGACTGCTTGATCGCGTAGGGCAAGGTCTTCAGGTCGCGCTGGACCTCCGGGTCGTCGAAACGCCGGCCGATGAGCCGCTTCACCGAGAAGATCGTGCTCGTCGGGTTGACGATCGATTGCCGCTTCGCAACCTGCCCAACAAGTCGCTCGCCGGATTTTGACATCGCGACAACTGACGGGGTAGTCCGGTTGCCTTCTTTATTTTCGAGAATAGCGGGCTCGCCACCTTCGACGATAGCCATCGCCGAGTTGGTCGTTCCGAGGTCGATACCGAGAATCTTTGCCATAGGGGTGTTCAATACTTAGTGACGTGAGAAACTACTGAAGAGATGAAGGGAGGAAGGGATGAAGCGCGCTGTCCGCTTCGAGGAACTCATGGAAGTCGATGAGATCATCCGGACTAATCGTTCCATCGCGGTCGAGTCGCTGTTCAACCTCGTCGGCCGTTAAATCGGTAACGAGCAAGTGGCTCGAGAGACCGCCTGGACTCGCTTGGAGGAGCGAGAGCACGGAGGTTCCGCAAGCGCCGCATTCGAGAAAGGCGAGGACGGCCTGATCGCGCTCACCGAGAATCCGGAGCCGCTGGAAGTCGTAGGCCGTACTGCAGGTCGGACACTTTCCATTCAGCCGGATGAGCGGGTTATGAAATTGTGGGGTAGGAATGCGTTGGGGCATAGGGGGAGGCGCTTCGCCTCGGACAGCTTCGCTCGCCTGAGCGGAACTCTCCGAGGCGGGATCCGGAGAACCGGATCCCGCACCTGGTCTTACCTAATACTGACGGAGATCGACTTCGGCTTCGCCTCTTCCTTCTTCGGAACGGTGATCTTTAAGAGACCGTTCTCGTAGGCGGCGTTCGCCTTGTCCGCGTCGACGGCCTTCGGGAGCGCGACCGAGCGATAGAAGTGCCCGGTACGAATTTCCCGACGGTAATAATTCTTTTCGTCGACTTCCGACTTCCGCTCCGAGGTCCCGGAGATCTTGAGGATATTGTCCTCAATTTCCACCTTGACGTTCTTCGGATCAATCCCGGTTAAGGGCGTTTCGACAACGACATTGTCCTTGTCTTCGTAGACGTCCATCGCGGGTACGAAGTGATCGTTCCGCGCGAGCGACATGTCGCCGAAAAAGTCGTCGAGGAAGGAATCCGTAAACGGAGTCCATTTAACGATTGCCATGCGTTGTCACCTCCTTTCCTTGGGTAGTTGCCTTCGAATCTTCTTGGGAATGGCTAACCCGGACTTTCGCCGGAATCATGACCCGGCCCTGAAGCCGATAGCCTGGCTCGAGCGTCTGGCTGACATGTCCGTCCGGAACTTCTGCGTCCGGCGCGCGCTCGATCGCGTCATGCTCATTCGGGTTAAAGGGCTGACCAATAGGGTCGATGACTTCGATGCCTCGGGTCTTAAGAACCGCATCAAGCTGGCTTCGCACCTGCCCGAGACCCTTGATCCACTCATGCTCCGCGAGATCGGCCGGGAGATGGGACCAGGCGCGGTCGAGGTTCGTTTTGACCGGCAAGAGGTCGAGGAGGAGGGCTCCGGCGGCCATACCGATCAATTCTTCTTTCTCGCGTTCGGTCTGCTTCTTTAAATTCAGGTAATCCGCCTTCGCGCGCTTCCAGCCGTCAAGATACTCTTCCGCCTGGCGCTTCAGCTTTGCGAGTTCATCTGTGTCGCCTGTTTTTTCGTGATGCGTTTGATCCATGGGCTTCGGTTACACTGCGGGTAAAAGGAGAGATCGAGCAAACTTCAATCGGGCGATATTCCCCGCGTAATCAAGGCGGAGCGGACCGAGGATGCCGAGGATGCCGGAACGGTCGTCCGGGAGGGCGATTGCCGTGCAGAGCACGCTGCACTCTTTCCCAAAGGGGTTGTCGCTCCCGAGGAAAACCTCAACCTCCTGGCGGAAGGGCCGCTGAAAGACGTCGGCCATCGCCTCATCGAGATGATCAACAACGGCGGAGAGCTCATGAACGTATTCCGGGTTCTCGAATTCCGGCTGGTTGAAGAGATAGCTTAAGCCCGTGTAATACACATCATGCGGTCCAAAACCGACCATAACCGCGGTTTCCGATAAATCTGCCAGAGCTTTGGCTAAGCCTTTCGCTGGATTTACGCCGTTTGCTTTCGCGCGTTCGAGCCCGGCTGCGAGGCTTTTCGCTTCAGCGCTCGCGAGCTTTCCGTCGGTTTTTATATGTTCAAGAAAGTAGCGCCAGCCTTGCTCGGTTGGAATTCGCCCGGCCGAGGTATGGGGATGGGTCAAAAACCCAAGATCTTCAAGCTCGGCTAGGTCGTTGCGAACCGTAGCGCTCGAAACTTCAAGCCCGCGGCTCGTGACAATCTGATTCGAACCAACTGGCCGACCGTCGCGGAGGTGTTCAGCGACAACCGCGTCAAATATGGCCTTTTTTCGCGAGTCGAGCTCGTGTTTCATAATTAGCACTCTCATTATAAGAGTGCTAAAAAGGGATGTCAAGAGAAAACTAGCCTTCTCCCCAGGGGAGTAGGCTAGTCGAGCAGATGGTTCGCGAGCCAGAGACGGCAGTCGTTACAGACAAGGAGCCCGGGTAAGGGTACCCGATTCCGACAACGCTGACAGAGGTGCTCACATCGCGGGCAAAGAACATGGCCATCCCGCTTCAGAAAGGTTTCCCCGACCTTTGCGACGCGCTGACACGAGGTGCAAACATCAGACTTCGGTTGAGTCATTGTGCTTCCCTCCAAGGCCCGACCTATCCTAAATGACTGGCTGGATTTCTTCAAGCCCTTCCTCGACTCCGTCTCCAGCCCTGCTACACTATCCCTATGCTCCCCTTTCTCCGCCGCCACTGGCCCGCCATTCTCATCCTCGCCGCCGCGCTAAGTCTTCAGCTCCTCGGCGCGATCGCCGACGGCCCGACCGCAGACGAAGCTGTCCATCTCTCAGCCGGGGTTTCCTACCTCCAGACTGGAGACTTTCGGATGAACCCGGAACACCCGCCGCTCGTAAAACTCCTCGCTGGCCTTCCGGTATTGCTCAGCGGCGGCCGAGTTGAAACCGGGACCGCAGTCTGGAACGCGGCTGATAAATGGATTTTTGGAAGTCAATTCCTTTTTGAAAACGAGCATAGTCCGGATCGTCTCATCCTCCTTGGTCGGCTTCCGATGGTCGCGCTCACCATGACCTTCCTGGCCTTCGTCTATCTTTGGCTCAATCGGCGATTTGGACCTTGGCCGGCTCTTACTGTTCTCGCTGTTCTCAGCTTCGATCCGACCATCCTTGGACACGGCCATCTTGTGACAACCGACGTCGCGGCCGCCTTTGCCTTTTTGCTCACCCTCATCGCGCTTGAACGCTACCTCAACAACGCAAGCGGTCGAAATGCCTGGCTCCTCGCTTTCGTTATTGCGGTTGCGCAAATCATAAAATTCTCCCTCGTCATTCTCTGGCTCATTGTGCCCGTTGTGTATCTCGTACGCTGGTGGTACGACCGACGCCGGAAAACTACTCCCCTGCCCTGGTCGCTTACGAGGCTTTTCGCCTTGCTCGGAAAATCGGCGTTGGTCTTTCTGGTCCTGACCTTCGTTTGCTACGGTTTTGAAATTCGAAAACCCATTGATGATCCGATCGTCCAACAGCTCTACGAAAAACGTGCTCAACTCGCGGCGTCCCATACCTACAATACACTCTCCCTTTTTGAACAGCGCTTCATCGCAACAACAGATCCAGCAACGCGTTCAGGCCAGCGCCTCCAAAAAGCCCTTCAACTTCCGGTTCCCGCCTACTCCTACCTCTCCGGACTCATTGCAGTTACCAGTCATAATTATACAGGGCATAGCCATTCTTTTCTCGGCAAAACCGGAGACCACGGATCGATCTTCTACTTCCCGCTCGGCTGGGTCGTCAAAACTCCCTTCGGCATATTCGCGCTCACGCTCATCGGCCTCGGGATACTCCTCCGCAATAACATCTTCCGTGCTTCATTTACCCCAATCCTGTTCTCGCTAGCCGGACTGATCTATCTTCTGTCAGCGCTAACAAGTAACTTAAATATCGGCTACCGTCACGTCCTCCCCCTCCTCCCGCTCCTGGCTGGCTTGGTCGCAATTGCCGTACTCCAAGCGTTCAAGAGCCCATCGCCCTGGAAAAAGGGCATCAGCGTTGGCCTCCTCCTCTTCGGTCTTCTCTCCCCGCTCCGAAGCCTACCCCACATGATCAGCTTCTACTCTGAACTCATCGGTGGGACGAAAAACGGGCACGTCGTGATGCTCGACTCCAACCTCGACTGGGGCCAGGTTGATCGCGAGGCAAGTAACTACGTGAGAGCAAATGGGATTACGCTTCAAGGCACGACAAAAAGCGGCCCGGACGACCGTGGATACTATGGATTCTCCCAAGAGCCGGTTCCACGCGACGTCGATCTTCAAGGAAAAGCTCCAACGCCTGGGTACTACCTCATTACCGCGAACGCACTCCGGAGCGGAAGTCATTCCTATCGCTGGCTCGAAACCCGACAACCATATCGCGTTTTCGGCGGCGTTCTTGCTCTCTATCACATACCCTAAACAAGACAGGCCCGCAGCGTGTGCGGGCCCTGGCTAGAATTTCGCGTACTGGGAAAACTTGTCACAAAGGACTGCCGTTCCAAGGGCGATAAGGCCAAAGAGAATGAGCCAAATAGCCCGCGCCACTCTCATCTTGCCGAACATCGTCTGACAACCCGCAAGCACGATTGCTCCCGTTCCAACGATCAACAGCACTAATGAAGCCACGAGCCACACGCGTCCCTCCTTCACGTTGGTTATTCGCAGTATACAAAAGCCCTACCCCTGGTCAAGCCGAGTTCCTCGTACTCACACCTTAAGCAGACCTGCCGCGTACCTCTGAATCGCCTCAGGGAGAATGGTAAGCGTGCTAAGTTCGCTAAGAGGAGCCCAGACGTAGGTAATATGCTCTTCGAGTGAACGAATGGACTCAGGTTGTTCACCAAGTATTTCCGTCCGCGTCATGATGTTGACTTCGTGAAGCTCTTTCCCGTCTCGCGAGTAGAAATTCTCAATCACAGTCAGAACCTGAACTTCGCCGATCTCGCGGCCAATCTCTTCCCGCATTTCCCGTCGCAATGCTTCATCAAACGATTCCCCAAATTCAAGATGCCCGCCCGGAAGATAGTAGGTCTTTGTCCTTGGATTCATGCACAAGAGCAGCTTCCCTTCGGACACAATAATCGCCCGAAGGATGATCTCAATGCTCTTCATCGCTTAGGACGCCTTCTCGCTCTTCTTCTCGCCCCCGGAAACGGACTGAAAGGCCTGGAGAGCACATTCTGGCCAATGATCTGCGCTCGCGAACGGAATCCGCACCCAACCCTCAACGCTCTGACCACCAAGAGAGGTCACCGTGGCCGCTCCAGGAAGTTTCAGCGCCTCGGTCCGGGAACGCCCGCTCAGATGGAAAAGCATTTCGTTGGAAAACGAAAGTCCGCAAAACGCTTCCTCGCCGACAAGCAGCATCGACATTCCATACCGATGGCCGTCAACAGCGCCGAGCGCGCGGAGCTGGTCGACGATTTTCCGATACCGTTTCACGACAACAGTGTTCAACATAGATTCACTTCGTTAACCGACGGGCTGAGCGAATCAAGGCAAGCTTTTCAGTCCGAGAGAGCGCTTTTATCGCCGCCTCACGCTTTAAGGCCGAACTTCGGGTTCGTTGCCGTATCGAATAGACGAGTCGAAGCGGCCGTCGCGAACGAGTGTACTTGGCTGCCCGCGGAGACTCGCAGTGCTCAAAGAAGCGGCGCTCGAGGTCCCTCGCAATGCCTGTATACAGCGATGCATCAGCGCAGCGCAGAATGTACACCCAATACACCCTTTCAGTATAGCAAAACAAGGGGAAAAGCGGAAGGAGCACTTTAAAGGGAACTCGGAAGACGATCTGCTTGATGGGGCACTTGTTCGGTCCTTCAGCTTGTCTGTATGTACGAAGACGAAAACGCCCAACCACCTTGCGTGGTTGGGCGTTTGGTTGTTCATTGAACGCTCGCTACCTCCGCTTCGACCCAGGACCCGCCTTCCGCCGGGGCTCGGGCTTCAGCGACTGGTCGGGCGCGGGACTGCCAGCCGGATTGAGTCCGGCAAGCACATCCAGCGTAAAGATCCCATCCTTCCGGACGAGAACGTTGTCGAAGTAGATCTGGCCCCCGCCGGCTTCCGAGCGCTGATCGCAAACGATGTCCCAGTGGATGTTCGAGTCGTTTCCGTTGGGCGCCACTTCGTAGCACCGTCCCGGGGTGAGGTGGAAGGTTCCACCGACCTTCTCGTCGAAGAGCGTGTCCCCCACCACGCGCGTCACGCCCCAGTTGAGGCCGATCGCAAATTCACCGAAGAAGCGGGCTCCCTCGTCCGTATCGAGGTAGGCCTGCATCTTCGCCGCATCACCGCTTTCGCAGGTTGCCTTCACGATCCGGCCGTCCGTGATCTCGAAGCGGACATTCGTGAACGGCTCGCCCGACTTCGTGATGGTCAAGGTGTTGTACTGAATCACGCCGTTCATCGACTCTCTGACCGGAGCGGTGTAGACCTCACCGTCGGGGATGTTGCGCTCGCCGACGCAAGGGATTGCCGGAACGCCCTTGATGCTGAAATCCAGCTCGGTCCCGGGTCCGATGATCCGAACGTGGTCGGTTCCGTTCATGAGATCGACGAGCGGCTGGGCAGCTCGCGCCATAGCCGGGTAGTCGACGAGCACCGCGCTGAAGAAGAAATCCTCAGCTTCGGGGGTCGGCATTCCCAAGAGCTGGGCGAATCCTGCGGTCGGCCAGCAGGTCAGGATCCAGCGGCAGTGGTTGATCCGTTCGTCCATCGTCAAGCCGTTCGAGATCTGGTCGACGAGCTGGGCGGTCTTCGGATCAACGCCCTTCGTCTCGAAGGGGTTCTCGTAGCCGCGAAGCGCAAACATGACGTCAGCCCCGAGGAAGCGTACGAAGTCCGCCGCTGCCTGGATCCGGAGACTGCGCGCCGTACTGGTCCGGCGAACCGCAACCGTGAGCGCCGGGTCATCGATCCAGGGATCGAGGACCTGTCCTCCGGCCTGACGAATCTCTTCGACGAGCGCGAAAACCATGTCCCGGGGCACGCAGGGAGCGAGGCGAACGATTGCGACATCACCCGGAGTTACCTTGGTCGAGTACGTGACCATGGTTCTGGCCAGTTCGACATAGCGCGAATCCATAGGACCATCCTTTTTGGGTTTTCCCCATCCATTGTGAAAGATCACGAAAAACAAGGGGTGCTGATCCCTCCAAAGGTGCAGTAAAACAGCTTGACCCTAGCAATTTACCCTCTAACGGTCAAGAAAACAGCTTACTATAGACAAAACGTTGGGGGTTGTGGACACTACTTCGCTAGCAAGCCCCGCATTTGTTTCGTAATCAGACCGGTCGCATAGCCCGGACTCAAGCGATACAGCCGGTCCATGAAGGTCGAATCTGAACCAACGAATATCCGGACCTTCTTCCGCTCAATCCCATCGATGATGATGCGAGCCGCCTCTGGGGCTGAAAGCGTTTTGTACTGCTTACCGCCGGCGATCCTTGGCGCCTCGACCCCGGAGTTGGCCGTAATATTCGTGTTGATTGCTCCTGGGAAAACCACCGACACCTGAACCTTCGTATCGGACAACTCGGATTGCAAACCTTCGGTTAACAATTTTACGGCTGCCTTCGAGGCCCCATACACGCTCTGGCCGGGAACCGGAAGAAAGCCTCCCATGCTCGACACATTCACTAGACACGCTTCGGGCCGCTCGAGGAGGTGAGGGAGAAAGGCGCGAGTCATACCAAGGACTCCATAAAAGTTGACCTTCATCACCCGATCGATTGCAGCGTCATCAAGGTTCTGTACTTTCACGAAGGGCTGGATAATCCCGGCATTGTTGATGACTCCGTCGACTTGACCATGCGCGGCAATCACCTGCTTCGGAAGCGCGCGCACCCCGACTTCATCAGCAACATTCAAGACGTGAAAAGAAAGTTGGCTACCGAGTTCAGCGGCTAGCGCTTTCGTTTCCGCGAGCGTATGCTCATGCAAATCTACCGCGGCAACACGAGCCCCTTTCTTCAATAATGCCAGAGTAAGTTCGCGCCCCATTCCGCTTCCCGCTCCGGTCACCACGACAACCTTATGACTGAATTGCATAATCGTATAGCTTCACGAGTAACAATAGCGATCTTATCGTAACTTGCCTTTGCGAGAAAAGCAACGCTTCAGGAAGCGGTTTCATGCCAAAGGTGATTGACAAAATGCCGGTTTCTGGACTAGCGTAGGGGTATCGTTCACTGACAACACGTCACCCACCAACCAGAGAAAGGGGGCAGGCGATGAGACGGCTCACATTGCTTTTCCTTCATTGCATGATACTCCTCGGCCTTTCACTCGCACCCTCGCCTGTCCAAGCGAAGGAGCGTGCGGAGGGGTGCGAGGGCCAGAACTGGTGCTTCGAGGCCGAAAACCTCGCGTTCCGCATTGTCGATAACGAAATCACGATCGACATCCTCCGCCAGATGGAGAAGAATCAAGACGTCTCGATCCTCATTAGCTACTTGCTCGAACACAAGGTTCGCCTCTACGTCGGCTGGATTCGACCGACTCCGGAGATGCACTCGGTTGAAGCCAACTGGAACGTCGGTCTTGATCTCGAAGGCGGAGAAACAATCTGGGCTGAGAAATGGTTCGTCGGTCAACGATCCGGACCAAGTATCGCCTACGACCCGACGAACGTGAAGCTCTTCATCCCGGGCGCAACCGAGACGAGCTCCCGGGGAAAATCCTTCATCGTCGTTCTCGCCTTCCCTGTATCAACGCCGAGCGGCAAGCAGTGGAAGGAAGGTCAGGTTCAGTCCCTCAACGTACAGAAGCCCGGCCAGCAGGCTGCGCGAATCGATCCGACGGATGAGGGACGCTAAGACTCTGCGACTCAACAATCAGTCAGACAGAATGTACCGTCGCAGAAAACCGGCAGTCGATGAGACTGCCACGGAGGTCCCATGAAGAAGTTCGTTGTTCCTCTGATCGTCCTGGCGCTCCTGGCCATGCCGATGCTCATCCCGCAGGTCAGCGTGACGCCGGCCAACGATACGGCCCCCGCGACGAACGCGCAGGTCAGCATCCCTCTGGGGAACGTGGAGGTCTCCATCGCGCCCGGGGGCGACGCCCTCGCCTGGAATCTCGTCTACGAGCTCTGCCGGCTCGGGGTTCCCGGGATGTGTGATTTGTACTGGCATGGCCAGAGCGAGGATTGGTGGGACTAGACGCGAAGCACACGGGCCGCTGGATTCAATCCGGCGGCCCGCTTTCTTTTTTTCGGAAGAAAATTATTCTTCGGTATTCGTATACGTCGAGATGGACACCGATGTTGTTCCATCGCTCTCGCCGGCCGTCACGGAAACGGTCCGGTTTTCCTTCTCCGCGACAAGCGAATAGGTTCCGGAAATGTTCATCGTTGACGTCACATTCCATCCATCCGCCGGCAGCTCTTCGCCATAAGTTTCATTGACCGAAGCGGCGCTCGCTTCCGTTGAAATCGTTACCGTGTAACCGCTCGATTCCGTGTTTTCAATTGCCGCAAGAACGTCACCATCAATCAGGTAGACGTCGTCCGGAAAACTCTCGGGAATTTCCGCATTCTCCCCAATCTGAATCGAGCCTCCGTTGGTGTTCGCCACGATGGTATTTCCGTCGAGGTCAACATCGACATCGCCATTCGTCGATCCCTCTATCCCCCGCTCAATCGTTTCTTCAACTCCCTTTCTCGTCAAGAACGAAATCCCCGCGCTGATGACTGCAACCGCGAGAACTCCCGCGATAATGAGTTTCACTTGCTTCGTCATAGTCGTCGCATTACGAATGAATACGCTGTTCGTTACTCAGTTGGAACTAGCTTAAAGGCGTCCATGGTAAACGCCGCATAGGTGTCCGCGTCCTTCGTAAACACAATGGCGTTCTCGCCGGCCGCCAGGCGAATCGTTCCGAGCGTAAACCATTTCCACCCATGCGTATCCTCCGAGACGTGAAGATATTGTAGACTCTGTTGACCGAGCGTTACCGTAACGCTTCGATCGCCGTTTTCAAAAATTCCATCATCAATGGCCCGAATAGAAAGCGTATACGCGCCGGCTGCCGGAGCGTCAACGGCGTAGGTCGCGGTCGCTCCCCCATCACCGAGGTAGGCTTCTCCGCCACGGGCCGATTCTCCAATATATGAATAGCTCCCTTTATTCCCAAGAACTCCGTCTTCTCCTTGAACAAGAATGACGCCGTCCGGAAGCTCGAGAGGCAAATCTTCGCTCGCTGTTGCGGCTTCGGTATCCGTCGTTTCCGTTACCGTATTCGTATTCTCATTCATGACCGTGTCAGTAGTGGATTTCTTCACAAACACATTGACCGCGATCATTGTCGCAAGAAGAACCCCGGTCACGCCCAGCGCCAGCGGAAGTGCAACGGGCAGCTTCCAAAACACAGCGAGCCAAATAATCCACGCGAGAGCGGCGATCACAGCTATGCCGACCCCATGTTCAAAACCGACCCAAACCGACGTCCCGGCGGCGAGGACGGCGTTGATAAACATTAGTGGAGGTTTCATGCGTTTATGGTTACGATTCTTGTTTAAGTATAGCAAAAAAACGTTCAAGAGACATGAACGAATAAACCTTTCATCTCTGAATGATTGGGTGTCGTCAGCTACTCCCGAAGCCCTTCAACCAATTTCATCATTTCCCCGTAGTTTTTTTCGATAACCTCTGGGGCCCGAAATTGCTTTGAGAATTCTTTGAGCGCGCCCATGGCTTTTACGATCGATTCTTTCGTCGGAGCGTCAAATGAGCCGCCAGTTGTTCGAAATGCATTAAATACAATCTGCTCGATGTTAAGCCGCGTTAATCGGTCGGCACTCATAGCCGCCATCCCTTGGGTAATCTCTTTCATTTGCTCCTTCGTCGTCGCTTCGTGAGCCATCACGAAACACTGCACAAGGGCATCGCGCACTTGTTTTGCCGTATACGGTTGGTCAGTACTCAAGCCAAAGATTGTAGCCATACGCGAAGAAAATAATTTACCCTCCAAGTATACTCTTCACGCAAAAAAATGTTGAGTCTTAGCCAATACTCCGAAGGAGTCCCTGAGCCCAGACCTTCGCCCGCTCAATCTCCCCTGTCTTAAGGGGGCCCTCTTTCCCAAGAACGATAAAACGAGTGGGTTGACCAAGGGTCTGACACCCAAGCTGTTTCAGCTTCTTGGCAATTTGTCCGGCCGCATTCCCGGCAAACCACGAATCGAAGCCGGTATCAAAGGCTGCCGCGAAAATATCTCGAACTTCTTTTTGTCGGAGGACCTCAAATACTTTTTGGAAGCCTGGGGCATATCGCCACGCGATTGTGGGAGACCCGACAATAATCAGTCGAACATCAACGAAGGACTGGGCTGCTAGGTCCTCAACTGAACAAAGTCGAGCCTCAGCGCCAAGAGCCTCGGCCATCGCTTCTGCGATCCGCTTCGTATTCCCGTAGGTCGACTGGTAGATAATAAGGGTCGACATTGCTCTAGTGTAGCGCGCTTACCCAAGAGAAGCAAAGCGAAGCGGCCGGGGACTTCCTCGGCCGCTCAAGAGATCAGGTCATCTCGGAGATGGGTGCATACCAGGCGTACCCCTGCCTCGACTCCACGAGTCTCAACCCATCAGGCGCGCCGTTCGTGCAGCCATCGACGATCAGTGTATGCTTGAGGTGCTCGTTTCGGACGGCCTCCTCACGCGGCACATCAACCGCAAGAAGGCAGTCCTGCCCCTGGCACTCGCACCGGAACCCTCGAATGAGCTCGTCCATGGTCTTGTACCTCCTTACCTGGACACCCCAACACTTCCGGCCTACCACAAAGCTGCCCAGAACGCAAGAAGATGTTATATAGTATTTCCGTCTTTTCGTTCCTCGGCCAGCTTTTGTTCCGTTTCCCGTAATGCACCAAAACCTCGGCGCTCCTGCCGTAAGGGTGGGGTTGCGCTCGGAACCTCATCATCAAGCTCCTCGTAGGCTCGACGAATATCCGCTTCCTCTTCCGGCCGCAAGCGGCGACCGAGTTGTCGTTCTTTTTGGGCTATCGCCGCCTCAACGTCGCCGAGGTCCTCATCTTCATCGCTCCATTCCCAGTCATCCGGCGACCCTAGTCCCTCACGTCTTTCCATGGTTCTCCTTACGTAATTGAATAACCCGAGTATACACCGCTTCGATGCGTTCAGTCACCGCCGGCCAGGAAAATTCAAGCGCACGACGGCGGCCAGCCTCACTGTACCGCGCCCGAAGCTCGGGCTGCTCGGCCAGCTGGATAACAGCCTCGGCGATAGCAAGAGGATTCCGGGGTTGAACGAGCATCCCGTCGATTCCATTACGAACAACATCCCGATATCCGACAATATCCGAAGCAACAACCGCCGGACCGCTCGCGAGACCTTCAAGAAGAACGATGCCGAAACTTTCGCTTCCGATGGCTGGGGAAACATACACATCGGCTGACGCAAAATACCGAGGGAGATTCGCAGCCGAAACAAAACCCGGGAAGCTCACGCGATGACGAAGCTCCGGCGCGACGAAACGCTCGTAGTAGGGACGGAGCATGCCATTTCCGACTACGATAAGGCGTGCGTTCGGTACTTGGCGCGCGATCATCGAAAAGGCCTGGAGCAAAAATTTCAATCCTTTACGCGGATCAAGGCGACCGACAAAGAGAACGGTAAACTCATTATGCCGCCTCCGCCAAGGCATCGGCTCGAGATCCGGCCGGAAACGTTCAGTATCGACGCCATTCGGGATAATTTCGTAGTTACCGGGGAAAAAACGCGAGATAAAGCCCTTCGCTGCCTCGCTCACGGCAATTCTGGCTGATAAAAGCCCGCCGTATTGGGCTAAGGTTTTTTGAAAAACAACATAGCCCGACGGGGTACCCGGGCTGTAGGAGTGGAATGTTCCTACCATCGGAGCTCGAAAGGATTGGAGCGCAGAGAGCGGAAGGACGGGCTCAAGCGGTCCGTGGATATGCACAACATCAAAACGCTTTTCCTTTTCGATCGCGCGCAATCGTTCCCGAAAGGACCAGCCGACCGTAACGTTTACAAAAGCACCGTTGTAGGGAATCGTAAAATCCCGACCGAGCCGAATAACCTGACGGCCGCGGTCGTCGTCGAAACGGCTAAAGTTCGCCGTGAGAATCGTAACTTCATGCCCGCGCCGTTCAAGCTCAAGCGCAGTATGATAGACGTGCTCCGCGACGCCGCCCCGAATCGGAAAGTAGCTTTGGGTGACGATGCCGATGCGCATACAAAAATAGCCGTCCCCCAGCGACGAACTTAAATTCCGAGATCGAGCGTTTCCGCTGATTCCCCACTCCCGAATTGGAGCGAAAAATCAGACGCGTTCTCGTCAACGAGAAAAAGAAGGTAGCCCTCGTCGTATGACGCACCCTGTTCTGGGGTGACTACCTTCGTCTCGTAGACTGGGTAGCTTCGGTTTTCGCTTGCAAGAAGCCGTAGGTCCCGCGATGCCACATTGGCAAACTCTGACGCAGAATCCACATCTGCGAAGGGCTTGAGAAACAGTGTCACAAACTGTTTTCCCTCTCCCGCGGATATGCCATAGAACTCCGAACCTACAGACGCCGTGGTGAACGCGAGGGGTGTGTCCTGATAGGTCGTTTCCCGTTCTACGACCAAAGCACCGAAGGAACGGTTCGCATTCGCGACAGTAACGCTATTCGTATTCGTGTTCGATGACGGCGCCTCATCCCGCATCTTCCACCAAAGAACCCCTGCGACGGCGAGAAGGATAATGGCGAGAACGAGGGCAAACGTTATCGTTCGACTCTTCATCAACAGCCTGTTGGCGATCGGGCGAAAGCCCAAACCGCGTTAGAAATAATGGCCGGAATGTCCGGCAAGAATCTACCTCGATTGGTAGCCCTACGGGGATTCGAACCCCGGTTTTCGGGCTGAGAACCCGACGTCCTAGACCCCTAGACGATAAGGCCACGATACGCACAACGTCAGCAAGGGGGCCGGACAAGCGAATTGCTACCGATCCTCGTGCTTCAGCGTGAGTGAAGCGAGCATCGCGAGAATGCCGAGCTGGATATAGAAGTACGAACTCGCGAAGGTGACTCGGCCCGACATCTGGGTCAAGACCCCAAAGAGACCGACAACGAGCGCAAACCAGAAGAAACAACGGGCCAGCGTGGCGTTAGTAAATTTGATCATGACGTCACCCCCTTTCGCTGGGTTTACCCATACTCCTACTTGCGTCCGGCCCAAAGGGCCAGTTCGACAAGTCGGTTCGAGTACCCCCACTCATTATCATACCAAGCGACGATTTTGGCAAGATCACCGTCAACAACGCTCGTCAAAGAAAGGTCAACAATCGCTGAGGCTGGATCTTTTATAAAGTCCGAGGAAACGAGCGGTTCATTCGTTACCGCAAGAATTCCACGATAGCGGGGCGAGCGCGCGGCCGCGATAAAGGCGCGATTAAGCCCCTCGGCCGTTGTTGGCCGCTTCAGGAGAATCGTGAAGTCTGACAAAGAGACTACTGGCGTGGGCACCCGAATCGACAAGCCGTCAAAATGCCCTTTCAGGTCAGGGATAATCTCCGTCGTCGAGATCGCGGCGCCGGTCGAGGTCGGAACAATATTCTCGGCGGCCGCGCGCGCCCGGCGTAAATCGCGGTGCGGAGCATCCTGTAGGTTCTGGTCGGCAGTGTAAGAGTGAATCGTCGTCATCATCGCCTTCCGAATGCCGAACTTCTCGTGTACGATCGCCGCTACCGGCGAAATGCAGTTCGTCGTACAGGAAGCGTTTGAGATCACCGAACTCGCGCTTGCTGTTCGATCGTTCACACCCAGCACCACGGTCGAGACTCCATCCCCTTTCGGTGGCGCCGAGATAATCACCTTGCGGGCCCCGGCCTTGAGGTGCAGGCCGGCTGAAGCGGTATCGGTAAATCGTCCGGTACACTCAAGCACAACATCAACCTTCAGTTTTTTCCACGGCAATTTCGCCGGCTCCTTTTCCGCGAGAACGAGGGCCCGGGTGCTCCCTACAATAAGCGTCTTCGCCTGAACCCGAACCGAACGGTGGTAGGGTCCGTAGGCCGTGTCATAGCGCAAGAGATGCGCGAGCGCTTCCGGTTCAGCGAGATCATTGATCGCAACAATTTCAAGATCGCGACGTTCGAGGGCAACCTTAAATGCAGTACGACCGATTCGACCAAAGCCATTGATTGCGACACGGAGACGTGGGGTACTTGCCATGCGAGTGGGTGTTAATGACGAGCTGAGGTACGTTTCGTAGACTGTTTTTTGGGATTCGAGCGCTTCGTCGGGCGCGGCGCAGCCTTCCGTAAATGCGCCATGGCGGAAACGAGTGGAATGAGCGTGTCGACCGATTGACTTGCCCGGCCAACAAGGGCTCCGGCGATCGGTTCCCGCTCCAGGTAGTCCGCGATATTGCCAGCATCAACGCTTCCGCCGTAGACAATGGTAAAATTCTCTTCAGCCCGCTGTACATCGTAGCGATCAATCAAGACCTGCTGGATCACGCGCGCCATCGCTTCAGCGTCATCCGGCTCGCAGGGCAGACCTGGAGAAATTGACCATCGAGGCTCATACGCAATAATAAGCCGCTGTCCGGGAAAGGGCGGACGAATGTAGCGCAAAGCTGACCGAATTTGATGTTCAACGACAACCTCGCTTTGTCCGCGGCTCCGCTCCTCGCGAGTTTCGCCAACGCACAAGACCGGCGTCAGCCCATAGCGGAGAGCGGCAGCGGTTTTCCGATCGATCATCTCATCGGTTTCCCCAAAATGCTCGCGCCGTTCGGAATGGCCGATAAGCGACCAGGTACAACCAAGTTCCGTCAGTTGGGTCGGCGAAACCGCACCGGTAAAATTTCCCGTTTCGGCCCAAAATACATCCTGGGCACCGAGGCGAAGCTTCGATCGCTTCAGGGCCGAAGCCACGGCTGGCAGTGCGACAAAACTTGGAAACAACACGACGTCAAGGTGCTTAAGGTCGCGAGCTCCTCGGCGGAGTAAGGCTTGCGCAAGACGCTGGCTTTCCGCCACGCCGAGGTTCATCTTCCAATTGGCCATGAGGAGCGGAAGGCGCATGTTATTCAGGTTCTGATTGTTCAGCGGGAACCTGCTCTACGGCTGATTCGGCATTCCCGTCCTGCGGCACGCTCGGATTGAGGAGTTTCTCGATATGTTCGTCGCTGTGGAGTTTATCAAAATCAGGAAGATCCTCAACACGCTGAACCCCGAGATGACGCAGGAAATCGAAACTCACCTGATAGCGGGTCACCGCTCCCGGACTGTCGGCCGTTTCGATTAAACCCTTAATCATCAAATTGCGCAAAATCAAGCTGCAGTTAACTCCGCGAATCGTATCAAGTTCCGCTTTTGAAATCGGCCCGCGGTAGACGATAATCGTCAGAGTTTCGAGCGCCGGCTTTGTGAGCTCGGCGCGCTGTTCATCCTTTTGCAGAGCGAGCACAAGCTTCGAGAGTTCGGGCGCGGTAGCCAGCTGAACCGACTGGGCGTGGCGGACAAGGCGGATGCCAGTCCCCTCCCCGGAAAAGCGCTCATCAATCCGGTCAAGCGCGGCGCGAACTTCATCGGTTGACGCGTCCGCGAGCTCGGCGAGCTTCGCGAGGCTCATCGGGTGGTTACTCAAAAAAAGCAAGGCTTCGAGGTGAGCGTCGATCGTCATACAGTCGGAGTTTCAGTCAGTGATTGAATGTGAATATCGGTAAAGAGGTCATCTTGGGTCAGAACGACGTTGCGCTGCTTCACGAGCTCAAGCATCGCGAGAAAGGTTACGATGAGTTCGGTTCGGTTCGTCACCCGCTCGAGGAGCGCTCGAAACTTCATCGCTGGCTGCTCAACGAGCAGGGTCCGAATTTCCTCGATCTTTTCGCGGATGTTAATCGTTTTCTCAAGTACGCGCTCGTTCACGAGCACGATCGGAGCAATGCCGGCGATAATACTCTCGAAGAGGCCTTGGAGCGTCGCTGTTGTGACGCCGGGAGGGGGAAGAAACAGCCGCTCGGCCGGAAGCGGAACATCCCGAAATACGAGGCTCCGACGTCTCGCGAGTTGCTTCTGAATCACGTGAGACGCGTCGAGATAGGCTTTATAAATTTTTAACTGACGCTCAAGATCAAGTCCCGGATCTTCCTCATCCTCGACGGTTTTCGGGAGGAGTAGTTTCGACTTAATGTAGAGGAGTTTTGCGGCAACAACCAGGAAATCCGAAAGTTCATCCGGGCTCAATCCCTGCGCTGCTTCGATTTCGCGGACGAACTGCTCGGTGACAGCCGCCAGCGAAACCTGGGAAATATCGAGCTCCTGCTGTTCAATGAGGCGCAGGAGGAGATCAAGCGGTCCTTCGAATTGTTCGAGTTTAACGTTGAGCACGTCGTTTCTTTTTTCCCGCGGTCCGCTGTATAGGACGTGACTTGGTTGATATTTTCTTCGCTTTCTTTGCTCGGCGCTTCGGCTTCGCTGGCGCTTTCGCCTGGAGCTTCAGTGAATTCTTCTGCCCAAAACGTCCAATCGTCGGCGCTTCGGCTTTCACGTAGCGGCTCAGCGCCAAATCAAAAGACTGAGTAAAATCCCCGGTCGGGAACAGCGCTTTCTTCGCTTTCGCGAGTCCGCTTTCGAGGGCAACGGGAACATTATGGAGCCCGCCGAACGCGGTCATCGCTCCGGGTTTTACCCGAAAATGCTTCACCATATCCTTCTCGGTCGCGATCGAAAGCTTTTTCGATCCAAGGAGCTTTCCGAGCGCTTTCAGGTCAAGCCGAGTATTCGCCCCGAGGACAGCCAGCGCCAATCCTTTATCGGTTTTGACGAGCAAGGTCTTCGCGATCGTGTCGAGCGGCCGGCGAAGCGTTTGAGCGAGATCGTAGGCCGTAAAAACTGTCCGGTGCAAAATAAGCTCGGGATCGAGTCCTTTCTTCAAAAGATATTTCGTAACCGAGGCGGAGAGGGCCATAGGGGTTGAGATTAGGAGCGTCGCTTTGAAAAAAGTGGGAGGGACTGCTGTTCGCCTTGGAGGCGCCGGGCGCTTCGCCGGCCGAGCGGAGTGAGTTTCACCGACTCAATGAACCACTTCCGCGGCGTTCGCCGGCCAAAACCGATCAAGAGTCCTTTGTCGATTAAGCGTTCGAGCGACTTCGTGATACTGTTCTGCTGCTCCTCCCGGCTCGGGCGCTTCGTCTGTTTCGCGTAGTAGCGCTCAAGGCCTTTCCGGGATACCTGGGCGGCTCGAGAACCGTCGAGCTCGAGGAGGATGTATTTCTGGAGCTCGGAGAGGCGCATCTTAGTGCTTCGCTTTGGTAATTGAGAGGCCGAGCTCGCGAAGCTGCTCTGCATCAACGGCGCCCGGCGCCTGCATCATCAGATCGCGTCCGTCGCTCGTCTTCGGGAAGGCGATGACTTCTCGAATGTTCGGCTGATTCGTCAGGAGCGCGACCAGGCGGTCAAGTCCCCAGGCAATTCCGCCGTGGGGCGGAGCGCCGTAGGAGAAGGCTTCGAGCATATGCCCGAAGTTGTTCTTGATGCGTTCTGGCGTATAGCCCATAATCTCAAACACCGCGCGCAGGGCATCGGGTTGATAGTTGCGAAGGCTCCCTCCCCCAATCTCCCAGCCGTTCAAGGTCACATCGTACTGCGTCGTCAAAATCGATCCGATGTTTTTCCGCGCGAGCAAATCCGGCATCGAGGCCGCGACCGGCGCGGAGAAAGGATTATGGGTAAAGGTCCAGGTTCCGGCATCGGTTTTTTCGAAGAAGGGAAAATCCGTAACCCAGCAGAACGCGAGCAGGTTGGGATCGTTTTTATCCTTACGAAGATCAGGCCGGTCGCTTTGATACCTTTCCATCGCCTCAGCATAGGTCAACCGAGGAAAGGGGGTCTCCTGGATCGTTTTTTCCGGACTCACGGCCTTCACTAAGCTGATGAGCAAGGCCTCGTTCAGCGCCATCACCTCTTCGCGGGACACGAAGCTCATCTCCAGGTCGAGCTGCGTGAACTCGGGCTGGCGGTCGCCCCGGGTATCTTCGTCGCGGAAGCAGCGCGCGATTTGAAAGTAACGCTCGATCCCGGCGACCATGAGGAGCTGTTTGTACTGCTGGGGCGACTGGGGAAGCGCGTAGAATCTTCCTTGGTCTATGCGCGAGGGAACAACGTAGTCGCGAGCGCCTTCAGGCGTTGATTTGGTCAATATCGGAGTCTCAACCTCAAGAAAATCCTGATTCGAAAGGAATTCGCGGATGTGCCGGATGAGCGCATGCCGCAGGGCGATGCGGGCGCGCATGACTGGCCGCCGCAAATCCAAATACCGGTAGGTCAGGCGCCGCTCCTCGCTCGTTTCTTTGGCGTCCGTATTCACCTCAAACGGCGGCGTTTCCGCTTCCGCGAGAACTTCGAGCCCGGTCGCCTGGAGCTCGACAGTGCCGGTCGGCATCTTGTCGTTCGGCTTGTTCCGCGCCGCTACCAAGCCGCGGACAGCAACCACAAACTCGGGCCGGATCTCCTTCGCCGCTGCGTAGGCCTCGCTTTGATCCGGAGCAACAATCACCTGAACAAGTCCAGACCGGTCGCGCAAATCGAAAAAGACGATTTTCCCCATATTCCGCCGGGCGTGCACCCAGCCGCGGAGCTCAATTTCTTGTCCAATGTGTTTCGGGGTTTCGAGGGCGAGCGTGCGTTCGAGGGTCATGGGGTCAGGCGGTTCAAGAGTCGTGGAAACGGAATAGCTTCGCGAATGTGGTGGAGTCCGGCGATCCAGCGAACGGTCCGCTCGAGCCCGATCCCGAAACCGGAGTGGGGAAAACTCCCGTACTTCCGAAGGTCGAGATACCATTCAAACTCCTTAAGCGGAAGTTTATGCTCGAGAATGCGTGATTTCAGAAGCTCATAGTCATCGATGCGCTGGCTTCCGCCGATAATCTCCCCGACCCCCTCGGGCGCCAACAGATCGGCGCAGAGCACGACCTTCGGGTTTTCCGGGTCAGGCTTCATGTAGAAGGCCTTCAATTCAGTTGGGTAGTGCGTAATGAAGACTGGCCGTTCATTCAGCTTCGAGAGCGCCTCTTCTTCGTCGGCGCCCAAGTCATCGCCCCAGGCAATCTTCGATCCAGCTTTTTGCAGGGCTTTGATGGCCTCATCGTAGGTCATGCGCGGGAAGGGCGCTTGAATCGCCTTGAGTTTCTCAATATCCCGCTCGAGAATCTCGAGTTCAGCTGAACAGTTTTTTAGCACCGACTGCACAACAAAAACCAGCAGGGCTTCTTGGAGCTCCATGTTTTGCTTCTGGTCCATAAAGGCCGCTTCCGCGTCGAGCATCCAAAATTCCGTGAGGTGTCGCCGAGTTTTCGACTTCTCCGCCCGAAAGGTCGGACCAAAATCATAGACCCGCCCGAGCGCCGCGGCCGTTGCTTCGATATACAGCTGGCCGGTTTGGGCTAAAAAGGCTTTGTCCCCGAAGTAATCCACCTGAAAGAGCGTTGTCGTTCCTTCGGCAGCGTTCGGGGTCAAAATTGGCGAATCCGTGAGCAAAAAGCCCTGTTCTCGGAGGAAGGAGCGCATTGCCCAAACCACCTCGTCGCGGATCCGAAGAACCGCCTGCTGTTTTGGCGACCGGAACCAGAGATGCCGCTGGTCAAAGAGGAATTCCGGTCCATGTTCCTTCTTCCCAATCGGGTATTCCTCGGCTTTATGGATGAGGCGCAGTGCCGACACCTGAAGCTCAAGGCCGCCTGGCGCGCGCGGCTCAGGCTTCGCTGTCCCTTCAATTTCGAGCGAGGATTCGATCGTTAGGCTTTTCGCGGCCTGAAAATCCTCGGGACTAACCGCGTTTTTCGCGACAACAGCCTGAAGCAGGCCGCTTCCGTCGCGGAATTGGATAAAGACAATCGAGCCGGACGAACGAAGGTTCGCGGCCCACCCTTTCAGGAGTACGCGTGCCCCTTTCGGCTTTTTCGACAGATCTCGAATTCGTTCAGGCAGAATCATGCAATTTCAGTGCGACAAGTACCATAATTCTACGAATTCTAGGGGGAATTGTCAATTACAATAACTGCGCCTCCCAAGCTACGCGTATTACTCTTGTTTATAATAGAACACTCCGAACAAGTGCCTCGAGCTCACTTCTCCCCACATCAGAGGAGGAAAGGATGAACCAGTACTTCTCCGATTCGAGATAGTACGACTCTTGTCTTGCGTCTATTCCGGAAGATGTAATCGCACGAATGGTATGATGATCACCGACAGTTGTTTCTTCGCCGGAGAGGATGTCCATCGGAATATCGAGCATAGCAAGTCTAGCTGATAGGAGTTCATTGTTATACGGGAAAATTGATTCGCCGGTCTCAGGGCGAGGGATTACTTCAATGACGAAAAGATCATTAGCCGCGGTATTAAAACCGTTTGGTGTATCACGATTTGACTCCTCTGAGGTATTTTGATTTACACGGCGAAAAGAATACGTCGTTTTTTCTGAATCACGTTCAGAATTTCCGTCTAGGGAAAAGACCGTCGGGACCAAGAGAGAAAATTGATGAATTTCACTTTCGTATAAGGCTCGTCCATCGCTTTTCGTTTCTTGAAAATGAAGGCCGCTCGTTGTATTTGCCGTTTGGTTTGGCTTCATTTCTAAGCCTCTCAGGACCAGCCAGACGCTTCCAAGAACAACCACGAATATAATACTCATTGCAAGCGCTATTTTTTGACGATTCATGTAGTTATCGTAAGTATGGAATGATGAGGAGGGGGAGAGGGTGCGAGCACTCTCTCCCCAGATTGTACTACTTCCGGACAGGGATGTAGATCTTGCCCTGAGTGGCCCAGGATCGCTCGAAGTCCGTCAGAGAGTAGCGGATGTAGCGGCCGCTTTTCGTCCCGGGATCATGGAGGTAAATCCATCCATCCCAGCCGACGGCGAGCGCCCAGTGCGCCTGGCCACCAGAGCTAACGAGGCGACCACCTTTGATCATAACCCCGCAAATCACCGGCCGACCGTTCGCCATCTCCATGACGACATCATCCGGCGCGTTCCCGTAGTAGACGTTGTAGCGCAGGGCATGAAACTCCGTCAGAAGCGTCCCAAGTTCATTCCGTCCGACGACATGGGTGTACCAACCGTTAGGGTTGTTGTAGCGCGGATCGTTGAAGCGGGTCGCGAGGAAGCTATTCTCAGCCGTG
>CAZWTD010000009.1:0-40374 GCA_964637345.1 uncultured Gammaproteobacteria bacterium | reverse complement strand
GCACTCTAGGGAGACTGCCGTCATAAGGCGGAGGAAGGTGGGGATGACGTCAAGTCAGCATGGCCCTTATGTCCTGGGCTACACACGTGCTACAATGGATCGCAACAATGGGCCGCAAAACCGCAAGGTGAAGCCAATCCCATCAAACCGGTCCTCAGTTCGGATTGGGGGCTGCAACTCGCCCCCATGAAGCTGGAATCGCTAGTAACCGCGGATCAGCCTCGCCGCGGTGAATACGTACTCGGGCTTTGTACACACCGCCCGTCAAGCCAAGAGAGTCGGGAATACCTGAAGCTCCCAGATTTGGGATCCAAGGTAGGCTCGATGATAGGGGCTAAGTCGTAACAAGGCACCGGTAGCGGAAGCTGTCGGTGGATCACCTCCTTTCTAGGGAGAACGCTCCCCGACGTAAGTCGGGGTGATTCTCAAGTCAGTTGTTTGAGCGTTTACGCTCATCACTGGCGCGAGACCCTAGGGGTCGTGAGAGTCGACCGGAGAACAGTGGATGACGCACCCCCCTTCCCCCTGAACACCGTTCAGGGACGGAGGGCATGCATGGTCGTCCAGTGATTCTTCCTCGGTTCTCAGATGGCAGTAGACTGCCAAAAGCCTGCCTCATTGGCAGGTAATGTTTCACGAAAGTCCGATCACGCTCCAGTTGCCAACCCCGCACCTTTCGGACAAATGGTGGCGAGTTCAGTATATATGTTTTACATATATCTTTTATTGAATCGCTCCCGCCGGAAATTCTATATCGGAATAAGTCAAAACGTAAAACAACGCCTTATTCAGCATAACCGTGGTGAAGTTTTTTCTACCCGGCCCTATCGACCATGGGTTTGTATTTATTTTGAAGCATATATTAATGAGACTGATGCCCGACTTCGTGAGAAACGATTGAAATATCACGGAAGAGCGTTGGCGCAACTGAAGAGACGTTTATCAAATACTCTGTGTTGATCCCGAAAGGTGCGGGGTAAACTCAAAGGGCCCCGCATACGCGGGGTGTTTTGTTCGTATATAGAGAACGCCCCGCGACCATGAATGGTGCGGGGCGCTTATGGACTATCGAAAATGGCGTCCTCCTTGGGTAATGTGCGAGTTACATCGCGTGAGCCGGGCGTTGGATCCCGAACTTTGGGCGCTCCCATTCAACGTCTTCGACATCAGGCAGGTGACCGTCGAGGAGTACAGAGCGGGCGAGTAAGCCGAGGAAGTCAGCGAGCGGTCGAATCAACTCTCTCGTTCCGTTCGGGGACCAACTCGGACAAATCTCGCTATAGCAGCTGGCGAAGCTCTCAAGAATAGTGCGAGCTTCCTCATCAGTCAGCTGTCGGTCTTCAGCGAACATGATGACCATGATGCCCGCCCGGACACGATGGTCGTCATCATCCTTCCAGTGTAGCATTCGTCGATTGAGCGCACGCTGCACGCCCTGGAAGTAGAACGAGACGTGTTCGTGTGCTTGGTCAGGGAATTCCCCATCTACATGTCCACGTTCTGCGAGAACGTGGAGGTAGTCAGCCATACTATCAAGTGAAGCCCGAGGGGGGAGAACCCGGACCTCAATTTGGTTATGAATGTTCATCGCATCTCCTCCTACAACCCCAGACAATCCCTTCTGGAGGCCTTGAGAGGCCTGGAGACGTACAAAGATACCCTAGCTCGGTTTTGTTTTTTTGGCTAGGTCCCCACGAGACAAGGAAGGAGGAGGGCGCTATACTATTTGTATGATAAAGAAAAGGCAGTCCCCCTGGAAAAAAATTCAGTCAACGATTGTGTATGAAAATTCCTGGATGAAGATCCGGCACGACGATGTCATTCGTCCGGATGGAAAACCGGGCGTCTATGGTGTTGTCGTAAAACCGGCATTCGTGTTTGTTGTTCCTCGTTATCAAAATACATGGGTCCTTGTTCGTCAGTATCGGTACCCTCTTCAGAAAAGCTCCTTAGAATTTCCTTCTGGAGATATAAAAAAAGGGGCCGGAACCGTCCGATCGGCTATAAGAGAATTAGAGGAAGAAGCGGGCTTTCGTGCGAAGGAAGAAGATTGCTCAGTTATCGGTAAATTGAATGTATCGCCGGGCCATCACACACAGTCATTTTTTGTCTGCTTTGTTCACACATGTCGCAAAACAAAACAGCTGATTTGTGGTGATGAATCGCCGATGGAAGTTGTTTTGCTCACGAGCGTCGAAGTTGAACGAGCAATACGGCTGGGCCGCATTACCGATGCTCAGAGTATCGCCGCGTTCTATCTTGTTCAACAAGTGAATAGACGAGTGCGGTAAATGTACTAGCGCAAGCTGACGCTAGCGCATACGCCTCTTTGCGAGCTAGCGCTTCGCTCCGAAGATGTCTTTCAGGTAGCGGCCGGTATGACTCTCTTTCACTTTCGCGACGTCGCGCGGCGTGCCTTGGGCAATGAGTCGGCCACCTTTGTCGCCACCTTCTGGGCCCATATCAATGAGCCAGTCCGCTGATTTGATGACGTCGAGGTTGTGCTCGATGATGAGGACCGAGTTCCCCTTATCGACGAGTTGATTGATAACGTTGAGTAGGGATTTCACGTCATGGAAATGCAGACCAGTCGTCGGCTCATCGAGAATATAGAGCGTTTTTCCGGTCGCACGGCGGGAAAGCTCAGTCGCAAGTTTGACTCGCTGGGCCTCACCGCCGGACAGCGTGGTTGCGGACTGGCCGAGGTGAATATAGCCGAGACCGACGTCATTCAGGGTTTTGAGCTTTTGCGAGATAGCGGGAATGTGAGAGAAGAAGGCCATTGCTTCTTCAACCGTCATCGCGAGGATGTCGGCGATGGACTTTCCCTTGTAGTGGATTTCGAGGGCCTGGGGGTTGTAGCGTTTTCCCTTACATTCTTCACACTCAACGTAGACGTCGGGGAGGAAATGCATTTCAATCCGCATCAGGCCGTCGCCCTCACACGCTTCGCAGCGTCCGCCCTTTACGTTAAAGCTGAAGCGTCCCGGGCCGTAGCCGCGGATTTTCGCTTCGGGGACCTGGGTAAAGAGATCGCGAATCGTCGTAAAGACGCCGGTGTAGGTTGCAGGATTCGAGCGAGGAGTACGGCCGATCGGAGATTGATCAATCGTAATGACTTTATCGAGATGCTCGAGGCCGTCGATGCCGTCATGCTCGCCCGGGATGTCCTTCGCATTATAAAAATGCTGGTTGAGCGCACGCGACAGGATGTCGGTCATGAGCGTGGACTTGCCGGAGCCCGAGACGCCAGTGATGCAGACAAATTTTCCGAGCGGGATCGAAACAGAAACGTCTTTGAGGTTGAATTCCCGCGCGCCCCGAATTGTGATCGTTTTCCCATTCCCGGACCGGTAGGTCTTTGGAATGGGGATGCTGAGCTTCCCGGAAAGGTATTGTCCGGTTAGCGAGGCCTTCATTTTTTCCAGTTCGCTCGCTGTGCCTTGGCCTACGACAGTACCGCCGTGTTCTCCGGCGCCGGGGCCGATATCAATAACGTCATCTGCTGCCCGGATGGTGCTTTCGTCATGTTCAACAACGATGACTGTATTCCCAAGGTCGCGGAGGTGTTGGAGTGTGGCAATGAGTTTGTCGTTGTCGCGCTGATGAAGGCCGATGGATGGCTCGTCGAGAATGTAGATTACACCGACGAGCGAGGAGCCGATCTGGGTAGCAAGCCGGATGCGCTGGGCCTCACCGCCGGCCAGCGTTGAGGCCGATCGGTCGAGCGTTAAGTAGTCGAGACCCACGTCCGAAAGGAAAACGAGTCGCGCGACAATCTCTTTCAAAATTTGCTTCGCGATTTTGGTATCACGTTCAGACAGATTGAGCGTTTGCGCTTTGCCTTTGGGTCCGGCCTTTGCAGTTGCAAGACCTGTGAAGAAGTCGCGCGCAACTTCAATCGTTTGATTGGCTATGTCGGCGATGCTTTTGTCGGCCACGGTAACGCCAAGAACTTCCGGTTTTAAGCGTTTTCCGCCGCAGGTCGGACAGGGAAAGACGCGCATGTAGCGCTCAATCTCGCTTCGGATGTATTCCGATTCTGTCTCCTTATAGCGGCGCATGAGGTTGGGAATCACCCCTTCGAAGGTCGTCATGTATTCGCGGACTTTTCCGCCGCCAAATTCGTTGTTGACGTCAAACACCTTATCGCCGGCGCCGTAGAGGACAAGATCAATCGCCTTTTTCGGAAGATCTTTGACCGGCGTGTTGACCGAAAAGCCGTTCGCCTTCGCCGCAGCGTCGAGGATGCGGAAATACCAGCTCTGATTTGCGCTCGTTCGCGACCAAGGCCGAATCGCGCCTTCTGCTAGCGTGAGCCGCGGGTTTGGAATAACGAGCTCGGGGTCGATTTCGAGTTTTGTCCCAAGTCCGGTGCAGTCCGGGCAGGCGCCGTGGGGCGAGTTAAAGGAAAAACTTCGGGGTTCTATTTCAGGCAGATTGATTCCGCAGTTCGCGCAGGCAAAATGTTCGCTGTACAGCTGGTCCTTCCCTGCGTCCGACTGATGAACAACAACAACTCCATTGCCGAGGTCGAGGGCGGCTTCGAGCGAATCATAGAGCCGCGTTTTTTCCGCCTTGCCTTTTTCTTGATCATCAACGCCCATGACGAGACGGTCGACGGCAATCTCCACATTGTGCTTCTTCTGTTTGTCGACCACAAGGTCTTCGGCTTCTTCAATGGAATAGAGGACGCCATCAAATCGCACTCGTACGTACCCAGCCTTTCGGGCTTCGGTAAGAACGTGTTTATGCTCACCTTTTTGATCGCGGATGATGGGCGCGAGGATAACAACCTTCGTGCCTTTCGCAAGCGTTAGGATTTGCTCAGCAATTTGATCAACAGTCTGTTTCGCGACCGGTTCGCCGCATTTTGGACAGTGCGGTACGCCAATCCGGGCGTAGAGCAGACGGAGGTAGTCGTAGATCTCCGTGACTGTGCCGACGGTTGATCGTGGATTATGAGAGGTCGACTTTTGGTCGATGGCAATCGCCGGCGAAAGCCCGTCAATGCTATCGACGTCCGGCTTGTCCATGAGTCCGAGGAACTGGCGCGCATAGGCCGAAAGTGACTCAACGTAGCGCCGTTGGCCTTCTGCGTAGATTGTGTCGAACGCGAGGGAGGATTTTCCCGACCCCGAGAGCCCGGTAATGACAACAAGTTGGTTCCGCTGAATATCAACAGAAAGGTTCTTGAGATTATGAACCCGGGCACCTTTGACGACGATTGAATCTGGCATTGGGTGGATTTCAAAAACAAAATGCGCAAGCAGTGTACACCCGGTGTCAAGACTGGTCAAGGGCTGAGGGCAGAAGGGGAAAATGACCCAATGGCCGAAAGCTCCAATGACCATTGGACATTGGACATTGGTCGTTGTTATTTTGTATTCATGGAAGGTTTTCTCCTCATCGATAAGCCGGCTGGCCTGACCTCGCACGACGTCGTCAATCGCATCCGGCGTTTGACGGGCGAACAACGCGTTGGACACGCTGGCACCCTTGACCCCTTTGCGACTGGGTTATTGATTGTTGGAGTTGGACGCGGAGCAACGAAGCTACTTGGGGAGCTTACCACCGGGACAATGAAGAGTTACGAGGCCCTTCTTCGGCTCGGCGCGACGAGCGAGACGGGAGACCCCGAAGGTCCGATTGTTGAACACGAGGAAACTGTCCCGCTTCGCAAAGTTGACCTTTTGCCAGTCATTCGCCAATTCCAAGGCAAACAGGAACAGACTCCGCCAGCGTTATCGGCGATCAAGGTCGGTGGCGTCCCGGCGTATCGTCGGGTTCGGCGAGGTGAGAAGCTCCAGCTTGAACCCCGCGTAGTTGAGATCCACGCACTTTCCGTTTTGAAGTACACATGGCCTGAATTGCGTTTAGCCATGAGCTGCAGTGCGGGTACCTATATTCGGGTCCTGGCCGGCGATATTGGCGAGGCGCTAGGCTCCGGCGCCTACCTAAGCGAGTTGCGACGGACGGCGATTGGAACCTGGAGCGTGCGGCAGGCGATAAAGCTCGACGGGGCAACTCCCGAGGTCGTAGCGAAGGCCCTTCTTCCGCTTCAACTTTTCCAGAAACGCGTTGACTGAAGGGTAAAAAAATGCTAGACTGTTATCACAAACGAAAAGAAAAAATCAGACCAACGCTGTATGCCAAGTCGTAAGCGACCGTCAGTCGCACCGAAGAAGAATCCCTCACGTCTCGCGCGTCATCTGCGCGCTCTTAGTCTTGGGCTCGGGGTTGTTGTTGTTCTCGCAATCAGCGCATCAGCCGGGTACTCGCTCACCCTTCGGGGGAAAGTGTATCCCGGCGTTCGATTCGGGCAGTTCGACCTTGGAGGTCTCTCGTATCATCAGGCTGAGCAGGAGGTGACGCGAATACTGGCGTCGTACGCGAGCCAGCCGATCGCATTTCATCATGGGACGACCCAAACAACTCGGCGACTTTCCGAGCTCGGGCTTGGCTTTGACGTCGAGGCCGCGACGACGTCGGTGCGAGAGGCTGGGCATGGACTCGGCTGGTTCGATGTTTTAGTGTCTCCGGTGTATGCGATCGGGTCAGCGACGAAGCTTGAACCTGTTCTCATTGTTCAATCGACTCAGTTGGATGAATCACTCGCCGCATTAGCGAGTACTTTGGATAACCCCGCTGAGTTGCCGCGCCTGTCATATCAAGGCGGAAGCTTGTCGATGACTCGCGGCCAGTCTGGCGAGCGCCTTGATCATGAGGCTTTGCGCGCGGAGCTCCTCCATCAGGTCAGTCGTCTGAGCAGCGAACCGATCTCCCTCTCTTTTGTCAGCGAGGAAACACTTAGCGATGCCGCGACTCGAGCAAAAATTCTCCAGCAGGCCGAACAACGACTGACAGACTCCGTGACCTTGCGAGCTGACGAAGAAACGTTTTCGATTTCTCCTGAGGAGCTCGTTGCGTGGTTAACGGTGACGAAGGAAGGGGAAGCCTGGAAGCTTGTCCTGGATCCCAAAAGGGTCCGGGCTGATCTTGTGGAACGGCTTAGCTCGCTTGAGCGGAAGCCGGTTGCGCTCCAGACCTATGCTGCTAGTGAGAAAGTGGATCCTGTTGTCGCTGGCGAAGATGGACGAAGTCTTGACCTCGATGTCATGCTTGAGCGGCTGTCGCGTCTTTGGCTCGGTTCAGGTCAAACCGAGATCGAGATTGCGCTAAAGGTTCTCGAACGCCCGATAGAGTTTTTGACCGTAACCGCGCCTCGTGCCAACGGGAAAAGTATTCTCGTCGACCTGACCCGCCAGACAGCGTTTGCTTTTCAAGATGGAAAGCTGCAATTTTTTACCCTCGCCTCGACCGGTAAATACCCGATGCCAACACCAACTGGCGAATTCAAGATCTATAACAAAACTCGACGCCAAGTGATGGACGGCCCCGGTTATTACTTACCGAACGTGCAGTGGGTGATGTTTTACGATGGGGATTATAGCCTCCACGGAACTTACTGGCACAATAACTTTGGCCATCCGATGAGCCACGGCTGCACGAATCTCTCGAACGAGAGCGCCGAGCGTTTTTACAACTTCGGCGAAGTCGGAACGCCAGTCGCAATTATCGGGGAGACGCCACGGAAGTAGGTTTCAGGTTTTAGGTTTCAGATAGTTTCAATCGAGATGAGTGATATTGACCCTTCGCCGTTCGTTTGCTAGATTCCTTTGTTATGCGCGCGAAACTCCTCGTCATAGCCATTCCACTACTCTTACTTCTCCTCGCCGGCTTAGCCTACGCGAACCGGGGCTGGATTCGCGATACGATTGAGAATGCCAACAAGGCGAATTTGCCGGAAAGTGTGAATCGGTCTCAGGTGGCTTCGAATGCCAATGTTGTCGCGAATGCCAACGGCAATGTGAACGTGTCGACGACTCTCGATCCGATTCCCGAGGCGTTCAATCTTTCGGTTCCTTTTACGACTCAAGCGCCGCTCGTGAATTGGGATCACGCTCACGATGAAGCTTGCGAAGAAGCGGCGTTGATGATGGTTGATGCATATTGGAATGATCTGTCTCTCTCGGATAAGGCTGCGGTTGATCGAACGCTCCTCGCGATTGAGGACTGGGAAGTTGATCGCTTCGGGTATTTTGAGAGCACGACGGTTGAAGAGACTGTGATAATGGCTCGCGATTATTTCAACCTGGAGAATGTAAGGATCGTCGAAGATCCAAGTGTTGAAGAGTTAAAGCGCTTGGTTGCTAGCGGAAAGCCCGTTCTTGTTCCGGCGGCTGGTCGTGAATTAGGCAATCCGAACTTTCGCTCTCCGGGTCCGCTTTACCATTTTCTTGTATTGAAAGGGTACACAGCCGATACCTTTATTACGAATGACCCAGGGACGCGGAAGGGCGCCGACTACGTGTACGATGTTAGCGTGATCATGAATGCGATGCACGATTGGAACGGCGGCGACGTGCTGAACGGACGGAAAGCGGTTATCGTGGTTGGGGGGTAGAAAGCCGATGTAGCTTTTGTCGATGGTTGACAGTAGTTTTGTATTCCTGTTCAATATGTCAGCTCATTGCCTGAACTGCAGGTAGTGTTAGGAAAGCTCTTTGACCAGGAGGGTTGAACAGATGGCTGTTAGGGAATGGTTTGACGCAGGCCTGTTGGCATCGTTCATCAACGAGGCCCTTGCCCAGCTCGTCGGCCGCGTCAAGATCAGCCGCGTTTCGACGCGGAGCTGGAGCGAAAGCCCGGTGGTCGAATTGCTCCTCCGCGATCATGAGGCGGAAGGGATTCCACTTCACGGGTTTCAGTTTCCAGGCAATGTCGTCGTCGCAGTGACCTACGAGGAGGCTCTCCGTGTTCGGACTGGACACGAGGGCAGTGAGGTTGTCCTCAGCCACTTCTACGACCAGTTCGATGAGTTCCTGGACGGTGAAGCGAGCGTCGTGCTCGCGCAGACCACCCAGGAACTCGTGCCCGTCCTGGAGCAAGCGGACAGCTTCGGTCAGGTGTTGTCTGTTGGCGTCTACCTCAGGGTCCGTCTTGGTGACCATGTCTTTCACACGCCACGGGTTGTTTCTCTCGACCACCTCTTCGACGAAGAGGCAATGGGATCCTTGATCGAGCGTGCGTCGCGACTGGATGGCGAAGCCGCTCCGAACGCCGGCTAGCAGTTCTGTTCTGTCCAGTATGGCCCTGCCTTCCCGAGTGGAGGCAGGGCGTTCGATATGGAGTTGACGCCTTGGTTGTTTTTCGATTGAATGGAGGCGCTATTACTCAAGGAGGGTAGTGGCAGATTGGGGAACTCTGACAAAGAAGGAGTGAACCATGAGTGAAGCAGCGACGCCGGTGAATGTTGGCGGGTTAGCGGCTGCGGTTCAGGAAGCAATCGCCGCTTTCCAGTGTACGGTCCGGGTCGATCGCAGCAGCGCTGAGCTCAGTAGCGTCTGGCTCGAGCTCGTTCTTGGTGAGTGGGTGTCTGTGCCCGTGACTGAAGTCTTCGAGCCAGGCCAGATGAAGATCGAGCTCACCTTTGAGCAGATCGAAGGGATCGGGGGGAGCGACGAAAAAGCGATGCTCGCACTCTGGGACGCCGTCGACGCGCAGCTCCTGGCATCCCCCTTCTCAACCACCCTTCAGAGCCTTGAGTCGCTCGAGGTGAAGTTGGGCGGGGTGTCGACCTTCACTGAATTCCAGGTCCTCGAGGTCGATTTGAATGTGAGCTTCGAGGGCTACAGCAGTGCGGTCGATGAAGAAGTCAAGCTCGGCGACCTTCTCGACGAGGAGCTTCTCGGCGCGATGTGGGAAGCGGCGACGCGTTCGCCGGACGACGTTGACCCGGCTGGATCCGAGGCCCGCCCGGATGATGAGGAGAGCGCTCCGAACGCCGACTGAGAGAAGATGATCTTTGCCCCGCCCGTCTCGCCAGACGTTGTCTGACGGACGAGGCGGGGCGCTTTTTTATTAAACGCCAACCACCGCCCAGAAATGATTGCGGGCGGTGGATTGAGATTGTCAGACGAATGGAGAAGGAGATTCGGGAGTCGGCCGCGAAGCTCGTCCTCGCCTCGTCGACATTGGCGCCGGAGTTCCGGCTGTCGGACCGTGCAGAAGGCACGGATCGTAGGGCTGACGCGGGTTCAGACAGAGCATGCCTCATCCCTAAGTATCATCACTCCGCAGGACGTACCAGGCAAGCCATTTCCCTTGCGGAACCCGGCGATCTGGTATTGCCGCCAGCGTTCGAGTGGACATGATGCCCTTCCTCCTATGAGAAGTTACGATTAAGCCTGTGTAATCGGTTAACGTCGTAGGGGGAAAAAGGTGTCAGTTTTTAGGTCGCCGCCGAATCAGGGCACGGGGAGCCTGAACAAGACTACGGAGCCGTACGCGCGAACGGCTTAAAAGGAGTTTGACTGCGTTATCGCTTTTTCCGAGTTGTTGGGCAATTTCTCGGATCGTTTTTTGGGAACGGTAGAAAAGGGTCAGTACGAGGCGATCGAGACGGGGGAGTCGCTCGGCGGCGCGCCAGAGGAGCTCAAGGTCGATCCGTTGACGGAGATCGCGTTCATTCGGGTCAGCCAGTCGCTCAACCGCGTCGAGCGGGAGTTCGGACTTTGATCGGTAATAGCTGATGAGGAGGTTATGGGCAATTGTAAACAGATAGCTTCGATAGGAACTCCCTCGTTCCTCATAGGTCGAGAGATGCTCAAAAGCCTTCGTGAAGGTTTCTTGGGTAAGGTCGTCAGCGAGATCGATGTTTTGATTGACGCGATACCAGAAGTAACGGAAAACCGATGATCGATGAAGACGGTAGAGTTCTTCAAAGGCGCGCGGATTGGCTTTTGCGCGTTGGAGTAGCTGCTGTTCGCGTTCCGATTCGTTTGGATGAGCCATAGGGGCATCCTCTTGGTTCGCGATTGAGGGCCCCTATCATAACGAGTGCAGCCAGGCGCGTCCAGTGGACAAGTTTGTTCCAGAAGTTTTTCGCTTGACAGGGTGGTCTAGATATCCTACTCTGGCAGTCGGAATACTCACTATGAAATTTTCTTCTAAGGGGGATTACGGACTTGCCCTGATGGTCGGGTTGGCGAAAAATGCCGGCCAGGCTAGCCTTTCCCTGCGCCAGCTAGCCGAAGCTGAACGGGTTCCCTATGCTTACGCTGAACAAATTGTTGCTCAGTTGAAGCGCGCAAAGCTCCTTGCCAGTACCCGCGGGAGTCGAGGTGGCTATCGTTTGAGCCGTCCGGCGAATCGGATTACGGTCGGCGAGATTGTTCGGGCTCTTGAGGATGATTCGCTCTTGCCCTGTCAGTCCGATTCAAAAACCTGTCCGCGCGAGGCCTACTGTTCTACTCATGACGTTTGGTCGAAGATTCAGAGCTCGCTCCATACAACAATGGATCGAATTCGCCTTCGTGATCTTGTTTCTCACCACACGACACCTCATGCCTAATGCAACAGCCGAGCCGAAGATATCACGGATAGAAGTTGATCGAGATGCCTGCATTAGTGCCGCCTCCTGTTCGGCTTTAGCGCCTCGTACCTTTGGCCTTGATGACGAGGGGAAAGTGGTTTTGCTTGATCCAAAAGGGGAAGCCGACGACGTTATTCTCGAGGCGGCGCGATCCTGTCCGGTTGATGCGATTCGCGTATATGATGATTCCGGTAAGCTGATTTGGCCGCCGAAAAGCGTATGAGTGAACTTCGTATCGAGAACCTTCACGTCGCCGTTGAAGGAAAAGATATTCTTCGCGGCCTCTCGCTGACGATCCGCGCCGGCGAAGTCCATGCGATCATGGGACCGAATGGTTCAGGAAAAAGTACGCTGGCTTCGGTCATCATGGGGCATCCGAAATATACGATTACTGGAGGAAAACTTTTTCTTGATGGCCAAGATATCACCGAGCTTCCCCCCGATGAACGTTCTCGTCGCGGGCTTTTTCTGGCCTTACAAAATCCAAGCGAGATTCCCGGAATCAGCTTGTCGAATTTTTTACGGTTGGCCTATAATGCTCGGCGGCCGAAAGCGGAACAGCTTGGTGTCCTTCCCTTCCAAAAAAAACTCAACGCCGTGCTCGCTGACTTAAAGATGGATCCGGCTTTTCTCCGCCGCGGCGTCAACGAGGGATTTTCGGGCGGCGAGCGAAAGAAGGTTGAGATGATCCAGATGCGCCTGCTCGAGCCGACGATGGCTATTCTCGACGAAACGGATTCCGGCCTTGATATCGATGCCTTGCGGATCGTTGCTGAGTCAGTCAAGGCGATGGCCACTCCTGAGCGCGGCTTGCTTATCATCACGCACTACCAGCGCATTCTCGAGTACATCGAGCCCGAATTTGTGCATGTTCTTGCTGGAGGTCGTATCGTCCGTTCCGGAGACCGTTCGCTCGTCCGCGAGCTCGAGGCTCACGGCTACGATCAGATTCTCGCCAGCCAGAAATGAGTCGGCCAGCGGAAACGATTGCGACCGAGTATACCTACGGCTTCCATGATAAACGGACGCCGACTTTTCAGTCGAAACGCGGACTCACCGTAGAGACGGTTGAGGATATTTCTCGTCAGAAGGGTGAACCGGAATGGATGCAGAAGTTTCGGCAACACGCGCTTACCCTCTTCCAAAAGAAGCCGATGCCGAAATGGGGCGCCGACCTGAACGGAATTGATTTTGACGCGATTACGTATTACGTCCGCCCAACGGACCGCTCAAGTCAAAATTGGGACGAGGTGCCGTCCGACATTAAGAAGACTTTTGACCGACTCGGTATTCCTGAAGCTGAGCGGAAATTTCTCGCCGGAGTCGGAGCTCAATATGACTCGGAAGTCATTTATCATAATGTTCGGGAGAAACTCGAGGAGCAAGGGATCGTCTTCTTGAGTATGGATGAAGGGCTGCGTCGTCACCCAGATCTCGTGAAAGAGTATTTCGGAACCGTTATTCCCCCTGGCGATAACAAATTCGCCGCCCTCAACTCAGCTGTCTGGAGTGGCGGGAGCTTTGTTTACGTTCCAAAAGGCGTGAAGGTCGAGCTTCCGCTCCAGGCCTATTTTCGGATTAACACCGAGGCGATGGGGCAGTTTGAGCGGACGCTCATCGTTGCTGATGAGGGGAGCTTCGTTCACTATGTCGAAGGGTGTACCGCCCCGATCTACTCTCGCGCTTCCCTGCATAGTGCTGTCGTTGAAATCATTGTGAAGAAGGGCGCACGCGTTCGCTACACGACGATTCAAAACTGGTCGAAGAACGTCTATAATCTTGTCACAAAGCGCGCCGTCGCGTATGAAGATGCGACAATGGAGTGGGTCGACGGTAATATCGGAAGCTGCCGAACGATGAAGTATCCTTCGGTCTATTTGCTCGGCCGTGGGGCTCGCGCGGAAATTCTCTCTTTGGCTTTTGCTCATTCAGATCAGCATCAAGATACAGGCGGGAAGGCCATTCATGTTGCTCCCGATACGAGTTCGCTTATTACCGCGAAGTCAGTCAGCCAAGGGACAGGCCGGACAAGCTATCGCGGTCTTCTCCAGGTCTATCCTGGTGCAACCGGAGTGAAGTCGAAAGTGAAATGCGACGCCTTGCTTCTCGATCCGGAATCACGTTCCGACACCTATCCAAAAATGGATATTGCCGAGCCTTCACAGATTGAGCATGAAGCGACGGTCAGCCGTATCGGCGAAGAACAACTCTTCTATCTCATGAGTCGCGGTTTAACCGAGGATGAAGCGGCTGCGATGATTGTGAACGGCTTTGTCGAACCGATTGTGAAAGAGCTGCCGATGGAGTACGCGGTTGAACTCAATCGGTTGATTGGTTTAGAAATGACCGGATCCGTGGGATGAGGGTACGTCGTATGTCATTCAATACAGAATGGAAAAATGAAGGGGCGAGGCCCCATGTTCTTTCTGGCGCCAGAAAGAACCAAAGAGCGTCGGGGGAGAGCAGTCGCGCGTCTTTTTATAACGTTACTCACCCTCAAAACGCTCTGGCTCTCCCCCGAACCCCAGGATTGTTTGCTCGCGCGTGGAGACTAGAGAGGTAATTATGGAACAGCTGCAGATTGCTGAAAAAGAAGATCGCGTCATTATTGATCGGGTTGCCGGCGAGGTAACTGATCGAGATCTTCGTTTTACCTTGGCTCGAGGAAGTCGACTCGTCTATTGTTTTGCGCTGTTTGGCGGGCAGGTTCGGCGGAGACTTACTGTGCATCTTCATGATGAGGCCGAGCTGCGCGTCGTTGGGTTTTTTATCGGGCAACAAGAGGACCGATTTCAACTTGCCGTTGCTGTTCACCACGATGGAAGAGCGACGAAGGGATTAACGAATCTGCGCGGGGCCCTCGCCGGTTCCGCGACAGCCGACGCGAGCGGCCTGATCGCCATTCCCCCGAGCGGCGTTCAGACGACAGCGTTTTTTGAGGCGCGAACCATGCTCTTAAGCCGGACCGCGAAATCCGAATCGCTGCCCAGCCTCGAAATCCTCGCAAATGACGTCAAAGCTGGCCACGCGTCAACGACGAGCGGGCTGGATCCGGAAAACCTGTTTTACTTGGAGAGCCGGGGTTTGCCGAAGGCGTCAGCTGCGCGTATGCTCATAGAGGGCCTCCTGGCTGAACCCCTGCGCGATTTGCCTGATGCCGAGCGGGTTTCCCTCCTAGGCCACCTCCAGAGCGCTGTTCGTGATCTTCCCCTCGAGTATGTCTGAATACCGGCTCGCCTCAACTCATGAAATTCCGCCTGGTACGATGCGTCGATGTTCAGTTCCAGACCATTCCCCGGTTCTCGTAGCCAATCTTGACGGGCGCTTCTTCGCGGTTGACGATCAGTGCTCGCACGCCCGCGCCTCGCTCTCGGCCGGAGCATTGGTTGATGGATGCGTGGAGTGTCCTCGCCACGGTTCCCGCTTCGACTTGGCTACTGGCGCGGTTCGTTCTCTGCCGGCCGTTCGACCCATCGCGACCTATCGACTCACAATTCGGAACGAAGAAATATTTCTTGAAGTCTGATCAAACGTATGCATCATCCATTGGATTCTGAACGAGTGCGCGCTGATTTCCCGATTCTTCAGCAGCGAGTTCATGGGTACCCGCTTGCTTACCTTGATAATGCGGCAACGAGTCAGCGGCCCGAAATTGTGATCGAGGTGCTGAACACCTTTTATCGCGAGTATAATGCTAACGTCCATCGGGGCGTGTACGCGATCAGCGAGCGGGCGACTGAGGCTTTCGAGGGCGCACGAGCGGCAGCCGCAAAGTTCTTAAATGCTCGTGAAGCGGCGGAAATTGTGTTCGTGCGGAATGCGACGGAAGGATTCAATCTTCTCGCCCATGCCTGGGCGAGGACATTCTTGAAGACAGGGGACACCGTGCTCCTGACGGAGATGGAGCACCACGCGAACCTCATTCCCTGGCAGCTCCTCGCGAAGGATCGCGGCGTTCAGTTGAAGTTTATTCCGCTCACCTCCGAAGGACGTCTCGATGTGAGCGACCTCGATACGCTCATGACTCCGGATGTGAAACTGCTTTCCGTTTCGCACATGTCGAATGTACTTGGAACGATTAACCCGGTGCAGAAGATCGTTGCGCGGGCGAAGGAAGCGGGGATTGTTACCATCGTTGATGGCGCGCAAGCTGCCCCGCATCTTCCGGTCGACGTTCAGGCGATCGACTGTGATTTCTACGTTTGTACCGGGCATAAAATGCTCGGTCCAACCGGCTCTGGTTTTGTATATGGAAAACGGGCGCGCTGGGAAGAGGCCGACCCTTTCCTCGGCGGAGGGCACATGATTAATGACGTGACGTATACGACGGCGACCTGGAATGAGATTCCCTATAAATTTGAAGCCGGGACCCCGGATATTGCCGCGGTCGTTGGACTTGCTCCGGCTCTTCAATATCTCGAGGGTCTAGGGATGCCGGCCGTCGCAGCCCATGAACAGGCCTTGACGACCTATGCCCTCGAGCGACTTCGGGCAATTGATGGGCTAACGGCCTATGGGCCCGCGGACGCTCAGGAACGCGGAGGAATTATCTCTTTCAACCTCAAAGGGATCCACTCGCACGACGTCGCGACAGTCTGTGATGCGAAAGGAATTGCCGTTCGGTCAGGCCACCATTGCGCGCAGCCGCTGGTCAATAAACTTGGTGCAGTAGCAACAGCGCGCATTAGTCTGTACGTCTATAACACGCAAGAGGAAATTGACCGCCTGGCCGAAGCGCTCGAAGAGGCCAAACGGATTTTGACCTAAGCCGCATATGGATCTTTACCGAGAAGACATTCTCGAGCATTATCGGCACCCTCAGAACTTTGGCGAATTGTCGAATCCGACGGTCTTCGGTAAATCAGCTAATCCTTCCTGTGGCGACGTGATGACCATGCAGCTTCACATTGATGGGGGTCGGATTGTAGACATTCGCTTTTCCGGGGAAAGCTGCGCGATTAGTCGAGCGGGAGCCTCGATGTTGACTGAAGAGGTGAAGGGCAAAACACTCGAGGAAGTACGTGCCCTGTCCGACGAGTCACATTTGTCTCGATTTGGAAAAGAGCTTGCTCCCGGTCGTTTGAAATGCGCGATGCTTTCGCTCGCGACCTTGCGTCAGGCGATTTCTCGATAACGGGGCTTCACAAGGTAGGGAAAATGTGGTATACTTTCGTTGTTGGTTCTTCATGAGCTTTCCTCATGTCCAACAGCATGACCCGTCTTCAGGGTCGGGAGAAGGCCTCGAATTTCTAGAGCGCCTTTTTGCGTTGCGCTGCAACCTTGCCCGAAGGTATCGACCGTGCTAGTCTAGCCTGTTGCTAACGACAATGAAGCGACCCCTCCATCATCATCTCAAACACGCCTTCATTCCCCACGCCGGGAATGACCATCGCCCGCATGCGCTGCGGAGTAAGTGGCTACGCGTCTATGCCGGGCTGGCCCTTACCGTAAAGCTGGCTGCGGCTATTCTCATTGCCTTTGCGCCGAATGCGTCCTACCTCTCGAACATTACCGCTTCGAATATTATTCGATTGACGAATGAGTCTCGGGCGGCGGCTGGTCTGACAGCGCTAGGCTCGAATGGCCTTTTAGGTCAAGCTGCGCAGGCCAAGGCGAACGATATGATAGCGAATGGGTATTTTGCACACACAAGCCCCTCGAATGTAACGCCGTGGGCTTGGTTCCAGCGCGCCGGGTACTCGTATAAGTACGCCGGAGAAAATCTCGCGAAGGATTTTTCGACTTCCGAAGATGTAGTGGCGGCTTGGCTTGCAAGCCCGTCGCACAAGAAGAACATCATGAATGCCAATTACAAGGAAATTGGCGTTGCGGTTGCGACGGGAACCGTGAATGGAGTCACAACGATCGTTATTGCTCAGATGTTTGGGACGCCACTCACAACTCCACTTGAGGTGGCTCAGGCACCAACGCATTCAGACACGGCGACGCAACCCAGTGGCAGTGTTCAAGGGACCGAAACGCCCGCTCCAGTCACGCCCGATCGTCCAGTCTTTAGGTCGCCAGCCGCCGAAGCGCTGCTCAATGACGCGACTCCGACGATCAGCGGAACAACGAGCCCGTCAGTTACGGTTGAGCTTCGAGAGGGAGAGACGGTCATTGCGAGCGGCACTTCAGGTTCTGATGGCACCTTCTCGCTCACTCCGACAAGCGCCTTGTCCGACGGGGCGCATACGCTGACAGCCCTCGCCCGCTCTTCTTCACAAGCCAGCGAGGCCTCAGAGAGCCTTAAGGTTAGCATTGATACGGCGGCGCCTACGCTCGAATTAGCAGGAAGTTTTATTCTTCCAACCTGGGAGCCCCGATCGAACTATCTCGTTGTGGCCGAAGTCGGAGCGGAGCCAAATGTTGTTTCTGCGGCCTACAGCGGACACGAGACGCCGCTCGCGTATACCGCGCTCGGGTATTATGGCTATCTTGACGGAACGAAGACCGGACAGCCGAGTGATGACATTTCTATACTAGCAACCGACGCAGCGAAAAATGTGCTTCGCGTCCCGATGCTATCCGCCGGATATTTCAAAGTCGATGTTGTTGAGCCTGAAGGCTCGCTGACTCCCGAGCGCCTTCTCACGCTGATGCTGACGTCTCGGACCATACTCCTCGCGCTCTTAGCCTTCCTCGCGATTGCGCTTGCCTTGAACGTTTTTATCCGCTTTCGGATTCAGCATCACCCAACGATCGTTTCGACTCTCCTCCTTATGTATACGGTCGCGATCATGCTGATCGTTTAGTCTAGCGGCGTTTCGAAACCCCGTCCGACGTGGTACAATGGGGCGAGCATGGAGGACGCGACATCACAGCGATCTACACATCATCCTTGGTACACCCGGCCCGGCCCGCTCGGTCTGGCGGTCTTTCTTATTATTTTTGGCGGTGCAAGTGTTGGCCTCGTCCTTCGAGCCTATCAGAATGTCGTGACGAATACCCATCTCCAGTTTACCGACAACCCGTCTGCGAATGTGGCCCTGCCCTCTTCGGCGGCCGTGAATCGCGAGCTGCTTACCGGAGGAAATGATCCAAGTCTTGGGCCGAGCGATGCAGAAGTGGTTGTCGTTGAGTTTGGGGATTTTCAATGTCCGTACTGCCGCGAGGTTTTTCCAACGATTCGACGTTTAATGAATGCATTTTCCGGTCGAGTTCGTTTTGTCTTTCGTGACTATCCTGTCTCGGATGCGCATCCGCTTGCTCAGACCGCAGCCGAGGCGGGTATGTGCGCTTGGGAGCAAGGGGCAAATCAGTTTTGGGCCTTCCATGATCGGCTGTATGTTGGCCAAGATTCCATGACCGACGCAAGTATTCGCAACGCTGCGTCGCTTTCGGGCGTAAACCTTGAACGCTTTTCAACCTGCCTGAACTCGGGGACATATCGGGAGGAAGTGTTAGATGATTTAGCTGATGGAATTGCTTTAGGGGTTCGTGGGACGCCCACTTTTTTCATCAACGGAGAGAAATATGAAGGGGTCCTGGACGAGGCAACCTTTCGCGATATCTTGAATCAAAAACTGCGCTCGGTCTCGCATTGACGTATTCCATCTACTTCCGTATACTACGACTACGCTGTTTTGACGTGATTTTCGAAGGGGAAGGGTCATGGCAACAGCTTTTCATCCGTAGCTTTATGTACGACCATGCGCAGTACAGCTCGCGACGTTCGCCCTAGTGAGTATCATGACGACCCGGAGCCAACACCTCCTCCAATGCCGACTGCTCAGCGTCGAGCCGGCGGACTTCTTGACGCTCCTCCGAAGACGACTTTTCTCCTTGGCCTGTTTGCGGGAATTGCCGTAACGGCCGTTGCTTTTCTCATTATCGGTACTCCGGCCTCAGGTTCGGATGCGAAGGTAAAAGGAACTGCGGTTGCGAATACGAACACCGCTCAGCCCACGGCACCTTCCGGCGACGCAACAAAAATTGCTGAACCGACGAAGGATGATTATTACCGGGGAGCACAGCCGGAGAAAGCAAAGGTGACTCTCGTTACCTACACCGACTTTCAGTGTCCATTTTGCGATCAGCTCCATCCGACGCTCCAGCGTTTAGTTGACGAGAATCCGGATGAGATTTCCTGGGTCTATCGCAACTATCCCTTAACCTCAATTCACCCGCAGGCTGAATCGGCAGCGAATGCAGCGGCCTGTGCTGGTGAGCAAGGGAAGTTCTGGGAATACGGCGACCAACTCTTCGAGAAGCAGACCCAGCTCGGCGACAGTCTCTACACGAGCCTTGCGAAAGACCTTGGCTTGAACGAATCGAAGTTCGACGACTGCTACTCGGCGAAGAAGTATCAAGACCTCATCACCGAGCAATCGAGCGAAGGCGATGCAGCCGGGGTCACCGGAACGCCGGCAACCTTCGTTCTCTCGGGGAATGATCTTACGACCGGTCAACTCATCAGCGGTGCCCTCCCGTACGACACCTTCAAATCCGTCATCGACGGCCTCCTCTAGTCGTCGGGCAGCCCAGATTCGGGCTCCTCGAGTAGCTTCGGGCCCTGGTACGCTTGGAATAGGCTCCGGGCTGCCGGCTCGTCGGCGCATGCTCCCGCTCTCCATTTGGATTGCGGGACTTTGCCTTCTCGTCCTCGGGGCCTATCTGAATCTTCCTGAGAGAACGGGAGCAACGAATGATACGGTTCTAACGAACGCGGGCGTGCTCGATGTAAAATCCGCTCGGTTTACCGATTATTTCGACGCAGCATGGCGGAGCGGGTCGACTCGTTCGCCCATGCTTATTGAGGCCACCTACTTCTTTCCGGAGTTGGCGGCCGCGCTTGAGTCATTACCGACAAAATCGGGTCATCAGAGTGAAATTGCTGATCGGGTCGCTCTCGCGAAAGCAAACGTGAACTCCCTTGTCTTCTATGTGACCCTAGCCGGCGAGGGTATTGATGGTCTTGAGGCGCCTGAGCTACTATCTGTGTCTGATAGCGACGGAACGCGTTACCAAGTTCAGGATTGGATTGAGGCGAACGCTTCGTTGCTCCCGGCTTCATCGGTCCACCAACGGATCGGCCTTCTCGTTGTCGATCTCCAGGGAAACAATGGTAAGACGTTTACCGAGAACGATCCGGACACGCTCCTTCTGACCGTTCGTGGTCTCACCCAAGACCCTCAAGTTCTCCGTTGGGATCTCAATTTGCTGGCTAACTATTTGCGCGATTATGGACGAAACTCTTAACGAACAATTGACGAAGAAGCAGCGGCGGGAGCTCCGTCGTCAGGAGAAAGCCGAAGATTCTCTCCGCCAAGAGCGACAAGGAAGGATTCGACGTTTGAGCATCCTTGGCGGGGTGATAGTTATTTTGGTAGCGGTTGGGTTCCTGATTTTTCGTTCCAACGAGACGGGGAACGTCAATCTTCCTCTCGACACGACTGATCCCGTTCGTGGTCTAGAAAATGCGCCCGTTGTTATTGAAGAATATTCGGACTTCCAATGTCCGGCCTGCGCTTATGCGGAGGCAACCTTGCCTGAGGTTCTCTCTGCCTTCCCTACCCAAGTGAAGCTCGTCTATAATGATTATCCGCTCTCGATCCACCCGAATGCTCGTCCGGCGGCTGAGGCGGCTCAGTGCGCGCTGGCCCAAGGGAAGTTTTGGGACTTCCATGACCGTCTTTTTTCTGAGCAGTCAACCTGGAGCGGGAAGAGCAAAAATGAGGCCCTTGATATCTTTAAGCAGTATGCGAAGGACCTTTCGCTTGACGGTGACGCTTTTGCTGCCTGCGTTGATAACGGGGAGCGCCGGACTGACGTGAACCGTGATGTGACTGAAGGAAATGCACGGAAGGTAAATTCGACGCCGACATTCTTCATTAACGGTGAGAAAAGCGTCGGTGCGAAGACGCTTGATGAATGGAAGACGTTGATCAACGAGGCGCTGGCTAAGGTTGAAAACACGAATACAAGTACGGAATCTACGAATTCAACTAACTCATGATACGTATGCACGGAGATGAATCAGGATCCTGCTGTGGCGGGGAATGTGGCTGCGGTGGTAACTGCGGTTGCGGTTCCTAAGGCAAAATAGCCAAAGTTCTCTACGGGAGCCTAGGATCGCTGAGAAGTATCCAGGCGCCGTTGTTTTTTTAATTCCTGACGAAGTATCCACTCAATCTGTGCGTTTAAGCTACGAAGTTCGTCATTTGCCCATTTTTGGAGTGCGGTAAAAGTTACCTGGTCAATCCGCAGAAGAAAACTTTTTTGCTGGGGCTTCTTCACGCTTACTGGTAGAGAGTTCCAGTATTAATAACCGGCTGGGCATCGCGATCTCCCGTGAGCACTACGAGCAAATTGCTTACCATGGCAGCTTTTCGATCTTCATCAAGCTTGACCATCCCCCCTTGTTCAAGCTTTTCCAGAGCCATGTGCACCATACTGACCGCTCCCTCAACAATGAGCTGACGAGCGGCGATAATTGCTCCTGCTTGCTGGCGTCGGAGCATCGCCCCGGCGATTTCCTGAGCATAGGCCAAATGAGAGATTCGAGATTCGATTACTTCGATCCCGGCTCGCGAAAGGCGGGCATGAATTTCTCCTTTGAGTTTTTCAGCTATTTCAGCAGTATTGCCGCGGAGAGAAAGCGAGTTCTCTTCGTGGGTATCGTAAGGATAGGTTGTCGCTAGGTTACGAATCGCCGCTTCGGACTGAACTTCAACGAAGTTGCGGTAATCTTCGACATTAAAAATTGCTTCGGCGGTTTCGACAACGTTCCAGACAACAATTGCGCCAATCTCAATAGGGTTGCCTTCCCGGTCGTTCACCTTGAGATGGCCGCTTTCGAAGTTGTGAATTTTAAGAGAGAGGCGGCGTTTATCGGCAAAAGGATTCATCCACCAGAAGCCAGCCGACTTCACAGATCCAGCGTAGCGTCCAAAAATTGTAGCGACGACTGCCTCATTCGGCTTCACGATAAATAGTCCGGTCAAACAGAAACCGGCAATAAGAATAGGAACAATCATTATTAACCCCATTTCGTACTCAATCACAGCGCTCCAAACAATCGCAAGGCCAGAGAGCAGCATAAGGAAGAGTAGAACGAATAACGCTGACCAGCCGTTTACTGCCTGAGCAGGTTTCTCCTGAGTCATAAATAAGGAAGATAATATCAAACTGATATCAGACTAGCTTGTTTTCTCAAAATCGTCAAGTCAGCCAAACCAAAAAACGCGAGCGGTTTCGCTAGCGTTTTTTGGTACCTGGGGCCGGGATCGAACCGGCGACCTGAGGCTTATGAGTCCTCCGCTCTAACCAACTGAGCTACCCAGGCACGGGTGATCGCGGGCTGCCGCTTCCGTCCCGACCGAATGCGTCGGGACTCCAGCTTTCGCCCGCGTCCCCCTTCCCTCACGAACGCGTGCTCGCCCGCGAATGCCGGGCTGCGCTCCTCGTTCGTTCGGAAGAGAGCGTGTTGCGCCACTTCTTTCTCATCGCGTCCCCCTTCCCTCACGAACGCGTGCTCGCCCGCGAATGCCGGCCTGCGCTCCTCGTTCGTTCGATGGGGTGTTCGTATAAAATGAATCAAGCGGGACTATTGTGTCATAAGATGATCAGCAAATCAACCCCCGCGCATTGGGGTTGACTTCTTTTCAAATACCCGTAGACTGTCTGTTGCCGGGTGGAGCAGAAGTAGCTCGTCGGGCTCATAATCCGAAGGTCGCGGGTGCAAATCCCGCCCCGGCACCCAAGGAATAGCCTTCTTACTTGCTTACGTAAGAATTTTGTGCTATACTATCAATGAAATTAATAACACAAAATCATGAAAGGTCAACGTGGTGCCGATGCTTCGTCTGGTTTTGAGGCGGCGTTTAGAAATGCCGAGAGCTCAAAAGGTGCGCGAAAGAAAGAAAGCGAGGGATCAGACTTTCGAGCTTTTCTCGATAAGCCGGAGTTCGTTCAATTTCTTGACCGCGCCGACCTTGACGTAGAAGATGTTGACCCAGGGACCCCAGAAGGCCGGGCCGCTTTTGCGCGGGTCCGGGAGCAATTCGAGCTCGGAAAAAACTCGGCCCCAGAAATAAAGCGACTTTTTTCAGAGAGGATAAAAGAAGACCTAGATATTACATTTGCGCCAGCGGAGATGGCGGAGGTCGATGAGTACGTCCAAGAAATGGCAGTTCGCGATCCTGAGGCACTCCGTTCCCTCATGGATTCGATTTCCGAATACCGCGCGCTTGAGGCGCGAATCGGCTCAAAGGAGCTGGTTATGGACGGGCTCGTCGCTGACCACGGCGGAATGAGAAGCCTAAAAGAGCGCTCGAGTTGGATGAATGTCGCACGCAAGAAGGGTTGGCAGCGCGCCCCGGTCATCGGACGTTTTTTTAAGCCGAGCGATATGCAGCAGAAGTCGCGGGAATGGCTTTCCCAAGATTACGGGATCACGCTTGATGATATTGATACAGAGCGGGAGCGCGTTCAGAATATCTTGAACGCAAGCGAGGAGCTTGAACGTCTCAAAGAGGCCCGTGCAGAAGTTTTTAGTGAGCTTGGACCGGCACAGGCGATTTTTGAAAAAGCACGGACCAAGGCTCAGGAGCGCTTAAAGACAATGTTTAGTGAGCGGACGAAGATGGAGGAATGGGAAAAGGCGCTTCAATACCTCGATACGTTAAAGGCAAAAAGCGAACGCGCCCCGGTTGATTACCTCGAGGGATTCGAGTACTCAAGTGATGACGGTGATGATTCGGAAATTTTGGATGCGCAAAAGTTTGAAGAAAAGTTAACCGAACGAATCGACCAAAAGGTCGGTGAGTTGATCGCGAACGCGCTCCGGGCCGGAGCAACCTACAGTAAGTTTGAACGTGGGCTTCAGGCTCTTGTGAAGAAAGAGGCGATCGGCCGCCGAAGCGGGACAGAAAAGAAGGATTTCATCAGCCGGACACTTCGGGATCAGCTCCAAGGAGCCTCAAATGCCAAGCGAGTATTCATTCGGACCTTCTTAGCTTCTTTTGAACGAGAATAATTTATGGAATTCAACTTCAAAGCTTTCAACGCCTTGACTGAGGAAGGGAAGTGGGAGGAAGCAAAAAAACTATTAGAAGAACACGTGAATGCTTTGTCTGAAGCGGACCTTCGAGGGGCGAGTTATCTTAGGATAGCCGGACTCTATACTCAGGTCATGAATGCTATCAACCGGGAGTATGAGGCAACCTTGGACGATGCCATAGACGCGCTTCGGGCACTAAAGAAGCGGGAGTCCCGACTAGAGGAAGCAGTAGGTATTGATGAAGCTCGGAAGAAGCTTCAATCAAACGCATCTTAATACCAACCGAATGAAGACCGAGGGAAGCCTCGGTTTTCTGTTATCGGTGGAGCTTTAGGTTTGGTACCGCCGGTCGCCCCGGATCATCATCCATCCCGAATGAGTAGGAAGTCCGGGGGAACCGACATGGCCCAGGATTCTTCTGGTGCCGCGGGAGAGAATCGAACTCTCATGAGCTTGCGCTCGCAGGATTTTGAGTCCTGTGCGTCTGCCAGTTCCGCCACCGCGGCATAGCAGGCCAATCGTACGGAAAGGCGTCCAAACTGTCAACGTTTTCACGTTCTCGGGCCGAGCAATCTATGGTATACTCAGGGTCGAATCGCTCGACCTATGGCTCGAATTATTTCGATCGTGAATCAGAAAGGCGGAGTCGGGAAGACCACGACGGCCGTTAATCTCGGTGCTTACCTCGCCCATTATGGGCGCCGAGTTCTTCTTGTTGATCTTGATCCTCAGGCGAACGCCACCAGCGGCCTCGGTGTGAAGCATCAGAATATCGAACGTGGGGTGTACGAGTCGCTCCTTGGAGCAACGCCATTCAGTGATATTGTTCGCCCGACCTCGCACGAGCGGTATCACATTGCACCAGCAACAACCTCTTTAGCCGGGGCGAATGTTGAGCTTGTGAATGTCGAAGGCCGCGAGGTTCAGCTTCAGCAAGCGCTGGCGCAGATTGAGGGCCAGTATGATTTTATTCTTATTGATAATCCTCCCTCGCTCGGGATGCTGACCATCAACGGCTTGACGGCCGCTCGGGAGGTTCTTATTCCTGTCCAGTGCGAATATCTCGCCCTGGAAGGACTTGGTCAACTACTCGAAACAATTCAGCTTGTGAAGGATGGGCTTCGTCCGGAGCTCGAAATTCTCGGCGCAGTTCTCACAATGTACGATAGCCGGTATAATCTCTCTGACGCAGTCCTTCAAGAACTTTATCGGCATTTTCCAAATCGTATCTTTCGGTCAGTCATTCCTCGTAATGTCCGTCTCGCGGAGGCGCCGTCCTATGGCCGGCCCATTCTCATACACGATCGCGCTTCACGCGGAGCGCGAGCCTACGAACGTTTGACTCGCGAACTGCTCGGTGAATCTATTCTATGAAAGAAGCAAGTCTTGGCCGCGGACTCTCGGCCCTGATCCCCAAAAAACCGACATCTGCGCCTGCTCCAAGCGTCCCGGTCAGCCGGCCGACCGGCGGCGAGTTGATTGAGGCTATCCCGGTTCTCCAAATTGACCCGAATCCCCACCAGCCACGACAAACTTTTGATTACCAGGCGCTGGAAGAGCTGATTGCATCAATTAAAATTCACGGGATTCTTCAGCCACTGATCGTGACAAAAGCCGCGAGCGGCCGATTTGAGCTGGTTGCTGGCGAACGGCGTTTTCGAGCGGCAAAAACCTTGGGGCTGAAGACGGTTCCAGCAGTTGTTCGAAGCGTCTCTCGCCAATCGAAGCTTGAACTCGCCCTAATTGAGAATATCCAGCGCAAAGACCTCAATCCCATTGAAGAGGCCGAAGCTTTTCGGGTATTAGTCGACGAGTTCGGTCTTACGCAGGAAGAAGTAGCGAAGCGGGTTGGGAAAAATCGCGCCACGGTCGCAAATACCCTTCGGTTGCTGAACCTTCCGCTCGAGATTCAGAAGAGCTTGCGCGATGGTCGGATTACCATGGGACATGCCAAGGTGATCTTAAGCGCGGTTGAACCGAGTCAGCAGCTGGCGCTCTGGCGAACGATTGTGAAAGAGAATCTCACGGTTCGAAAGAGCGAGGATTCCAGCCGGAGCATTCCGGGGAAGCGACCCGCTCGACCGACTGGGGATCCTGAAATTCGCGCGCTTGAAGATGAGCTTCGTGATGCGCTCAAAACAAGGGTGAAAATCACTCGGAACGGTGATCGCGGAACGATTACTATTGATTTCTACTCAGACGACGAACTTCATTCTCTTATTCGTACGATCTCAGCATGATTTTCCATCGACGACCTGCTTCCACTATTCCCCTCCTTATGATTCGGGCCAGTCTCGGAACGGTTATTGCCTTGGCTCCGCTTCTGTATCTTACGGCTTTCCCTGAACCTTGGGAGCTTCCGAAGGCCTGGCTTCTCTGCCTCGGGACCTCAATCGCATTTATTGCTTGGATCATCTGGTCCTTTCAAAGCGGACGACTTCAGGCACAATTTGACCGTTTTGACCTGACCCTGGCCTTTGTTGTTGCTGCTGGAGGACTTGGATCGCTTTGGTCCTTTCAGCCGTATGTGAGCCTCTGGGGCATGTCTGGGCTGCAAAGCGAGTCGTTTCTCGTACTGTTTTTTTCAGCTATTTTTGTATTCCTTTTGCGCCAGACAACCGATCAGGCTGCCCAGCGTTGGTATCTCGCGTTGTTCGCTGCCTCAGGGGTGCTGACTGCGCTTCTGGTAATCGCGCGCCTCGGAGGCGTGCCGATTTTTCCTGGTAGCAACTTGGGATCAGGCTTTCTTCCAACAGGAAGTTCGTCTGAGGTGTTTGGGATGTATGTCGCTCTTGTCTGGTTGTCGTTGTGGTTGCTGCGTCGTGCCGTGTCCCAAGCGGCGATGCGACGGGTTATTGATGGGGGGCTCGCACTTCTTCTCGTAGCTGCCCTTCTCGTTGATCAGACAAAAGCACTCCTCCTTTTTCTCGGGGGCGTGGCCGTGCTTACCTTTGCAACATGGACCAGCCGAGAGGACTGGAGGCGGAATCTTTGGCTTTGGATCGCAGGGGGAGCGGCGCTCGTTTTTCTCGCCATTCCGTTGCATTCCCGGATTACGCTTCCTGTAAATGCGGACCTTACCTTACCGGGTTCAATGAGTGCCTCGATAACATGGAATACGCTTGAGAAAGTTCCAGTCCTCGGGAGTGGTCCCGGAACCTTCTTTTATGATTTTGTACGTTATCGACCAGCTTCGTTTGAAGCGCTCTCAATCGGTCAGCTTCGCTTCATCCGTCCGGATTCCGGTCTCTGGCAGCTGTTTGCGACCTATGGAATCGCTGGAAGCCTACTCGTTATCGGCCTTGTTTTGATCGGATTACGAACGACATTTTTTGCTCGCCAGCAAGATGCAGCAAAACGAAAGAATGAGTCCGCCGATTCTGTGAAGGGCTGGCTTCTCCTTTGGGTGATTATCAGTCTGTTACTGGGCTCCGGATCAATGCTGATGACGATCGTGTTTTGGTTTGCCCTTGGCTTAGCCGTAGCGAATGCTCGTGTGGTAAAGAAAGGAGACGGAATACGATTTCGGGGGCAACGCGCTGTGCTCGTCGGGGCTGTAGCCGTACTCGCGTTGAGCTGGTACGGGATTGGACGCGTTTGGACCGCCCCGCTCGCTGCAGCTTCTGCGAATCGTGCAATCACTGCGACGAAGCCGCTCAGCGACGTCCGTGAGAAGATTGAGCGGGCGATTGCTCTTGATCCTTGGAATGCGGGGTATCACATGAAGCTGGCTGAGCAGGAAATGGCTGATCTTGAGCTGAAGACAGCAAACGGCCAGTCAGTGCCGACCGACTCGATTCTTCGGTCGATTGAACGAGCGGAAGTGTTTGACTCCCAGAATCCGGCTTTGCTTGAGCGGTCAATCCAGCTCTTCGGTCAGCTCGCGAAGTATCGCGCTGATGCGGCGCCGGCAATGCTCGCCCGCTACGAGCGTTTAATCGCGGTTGAGCCGAATTCAGCGCGCGATCGAGTCGAGTACGGAAAGGCCGAATTACTACTCTCACAATCAACGACAGGTGAGTCTGATGTTACCGTTGATAAAGATCTTGCTCAGTCAGCTCTCCGCCACTTTGGTCAGGCGCTCACCTTAAAGCCGGGCGATCTCGACGCGCGGTATCATCAGGCGCTCGCTCACGAAATTCTCGGAGATCGTGCAGCCGCAAAGATTATCATGCGGGAACTCGCGATTGAGTATCCGAATGAATCCGACCTCCTCTATGAGCTGGCCCGGCAAGAACGCTTAGATGAAAACACTGATGAGGCGCTTCGACTCTTGAATCGAGCGATTGAAATTGTCCCAGGGTCGATTCCCGTCCGGCTGGAACTCGCTCGCACGTATGAGGCGCGGGACGAAAAAGACAAGGCGCTCGAAATCCTCAAGGTGATTGATCAGGCGCGGCCGAATACGCCAACGATTACCGAGTGGATCAAACGACTTGAGGGCGGATCTTAACGCCTGAGACTTCGGCGAATCGCCTCTCGTGCAGCGCTGGTTTTCACTACCTCAAGCCAGTCCGAATTCGGTTTTCTTCGTCTTTTCTCGGTAAGAATTTCGACAACATCGCCGCTTTTTAGCTGAGATTCGAGCGGGACAAGCCGGTCATTCACTCGTGCGCCGGTACAGCGGTTTCCGAGGTCGGAGTGAATTCGGTAGGCGAAGTCGATTGGCGTCGCTTCTTCGGGCAACTCAACAACATCACCGCGCGGAGTGAAGACGAAAATTTGGTTTTGAAATACCTCAATCTTTAAGGCTTCGAGGTAGCGGTGGTCATGTTCGAACTCTCGCTTCCATTTGGTAAGCTCTTGTGTCCAGGCGAGCATCTCTTGAGGAAGTCGCGCTCCGGACCGGGGTTTCCCAGATTCAGCATAGTGCCAGTGGGCGACAATTCCGAATTCGGCTTCATCGTGCATCCGAACGTCGCGAATTTGGATTTCCATAATGCGACCGTGCGGTCCGAATACCGTGGTATGGAGCGATCGGTAGCCATTTGGTTTCGGCTGAGCAATATAATCTTTAATTCTTCCTTTGAGTGGTCGCCAGAGTTGATGGATGACCCCGAGCGCTTGGTAGCAGCTCGCGACATTTGGAACGACGATTCTGAGCGCAGCGAGGTCATGGACGCTTTCAAGGTTGCCGTTCACCTCGGGTCGCTGAAGTTTTCGCCAGAGTGAGTAGAGATGTTTCTTCCGCCCGTGGCAGTTAATAATCGGTATTTGTTCGTCTGCGAAGCGGCGTCGGATTGTTTGCTGGGCAGCGCGAAGAACTCGTTCAGCGTGCGGGTAGTACTCTTGCAACTGGGCCTCGAGTTTACGAAAGGCGTCCGGATCGACGTAGCGAAAGGCTAAATCTTCGATTTCTCCTTTCAGTTCTCCAATTCCAAGTCGATTCGCAATCGGCGCGTAGATATCAAGGGATTCCCGCGCGATCCGGAGCCGTTTTGCTTCCGGAAGAGCGCCGAGCGTCGCGAGGTTATGGATACGGTCGGAAAGCTTAATGAGAATAACGCGAACGTCAGCAGCCATCGCGATGAACATGCGGCGAACGTTTTCGACGTATCGCTCGAGACCTCGGTATTTGATATGTCCCAGCTTGGTAACCCCATCAACGAGGAAGGCAATGTCTTTTCCGAATTCTCGACGAAGGTTTTCCGCGGAAACGCCGGCATCCTCTGTGACGTCATGAAGGAGCGCGGCAGCAATTGTTGTTTCGTCGAGGCCGAGCTTTGCAAGTCGAACTGCGGTTGCAACCGGGTGGGTAAATACCGGCTCGCCGTTGATTCGAACTTGGCCTTGATGGGCCTGTTCTCCAAACTCATAGGCAAGTCGAATAAGGTCGGCATCCCCATCCGGATGACGGGCTAAGAAAAGCGCGATGAGATCGTCGACGGACTCTCGGCCAACCTTTCCGCTTTTTCGTTGTTCAGGCGTCGTTCGGCCCACCATATCGGTGAGTGTAGCCGAAAGACGCTCGAATGACCATCCAAGCAAGCTTTGCTCGCTTAGGCTTCGGCTGGAGAATCCCCCTCAGCCGCCCGCTGATACTTGCAGGTTTTGCTGCTACAGCGCATTGCTCCGCCTTTGGCGTGGACAAGCAGGCTCCCGCAGTCGGGGCACTTCTCGCCCGTCGGTTTGGCCCAGAGAGCGAATTTGCAGTCCGGGTAGCGGTTGCAGCTGTAGAAGGATTTCCCGAAGCGACTCCGTCGAACCACAAGCTCTCCCTCCTTACACTGCGGGCACGTTACTCCAATCTTGTCTTCGATGTTTTTGACGTTCTTACACTCCGGGTAGCCGGTACAGGCGAGGAATTTTCCGTAGCGGCCGAATTTGACGACCATGGGCTTCCCGCATTTGTCGCAGACCTGGTCTGTTATCTCCGCTTCAGGCTTCGCGCCAACGCTTCCATCTTCGTTGAGCGGCCGGGTGTTCTTACACTCCGGGTAGCCGGTACAGGCGAGGAATTTTCCGTAGCGTCCCAGCTTAATCACCATGGGTTTTCCGCATTTTTCGCAGACTTGATCGGTTGCGGTCTCGGTCAGCTCCTTTTTCGAGACCTGCTCCATCTTTGTTTCAAGGTTCGTGTGAAAGGGGTGATAAAAGGTTGAGATAATCGGTCCCCAATCTTCCTCGCCGGCCGCGATCGCATCGAGGCTATCTTCCATTTTTGCCGTGAATTGGTAGTCGACGATCGTCGGGAAATGCTCGACAAGAACGTCGTTCACGAGCATCGCAAGTTCAGTAGGTTTAAGGCGGCGCTCCTCTTTCTCAACGTAATTTCGGTCGATGATCGTTGCGATCGTCGGTGCGTAGGTTGAAGGCCGTCCAATCCCGTATTCTTCAAGAGCTTTCACGAGCCCAGCTTCGGAATAGCGGGCGGGCGGCTGCGTGAAGTGCTGGTTCGGGGTAATTGAATCGGCGTTCAACGCTTGTCCCGTTGCGAGTTCGGGGAGGCGCGTCTCATTCAAAGCTTCCGGATAGATTTTGAGAAAACCTTCGAATGATACGGTTGAGCCATTCGCCCGGAAGGTGAAGGCGTTATCCTGAGAGTTCACATCCACCGTCACAGCATCAAATTGCGCCGCGGGCATTTGGGACGCGACTGCGCGCCGCCAGATGAGGTCATAGATCTTCATTTGGTCCGGTGTCAGATAGGGTCGGAGCTCCTCGGGCGTTCGATCAACGGAAGTAGGACGAATCGCCTCGTGGGCCTCCTGCGCGGATTTGCTCTTCGTTTTGTAGGACCGCGGCCCGGTGGCATACTCCGCCCCGAACTTCGACGCAAGAAATGCTTGAGTCGCTGTTTGGAACTCTTGAGCGAGGTTGACCGAGTCGGTACGCATATAGGTAATTAAGCCGACCGATCCTTCCGAACCGAGCTCAACGCCTTCGTAGAGCCCCTGAGCGACGAACATCGCCTTACGCGCCGAGAAGCCGAGCTTACGGTTTGCTTCCTGCTGGAGCGTTGAGGTTGTAAAAGGCGCAAGCGGGTTCTTTTGGACGCTCTTTTTTTCGATCGGTCCGACCGCGTAGGAAGACGCTCGGGCTTTTTCGACGAGGGCTTCCGCCTCCTCGGTTGTTTTGATTGAAAACTTTTCAAGCGAAGTGCCATTTGTCTTTAAGAGGTGGGCCTCGAACTGCACCTTGTCCGCTGTTGAGAAGAGCCCCTCGATCGTCCAGTATTCTTCAGCTTTGAAGGCCTGAATTTCCCGTTCACGTTCAACAATGAGGCGAACCGCGACCGATTGAACTCGGCCAGCTGATAGTCCCTTCGCTACCTTTTTCCAGAGGAAAGGGGAAAGCTCATAGCCCACAAGGCGGTCGAGGATGCGGCGGGCCTGTTGGGCGTTCACGAGCCGCTGGTCGAGCGAGCGGGGATGAGCGAGCGCGTCCTGAATGGCCCGTTCGGTGATTTCGTGAAAGGTGATCCGTTTGAGTTTTTCAGGGTCGATCTTTAAGACTTCAGCGAGGTGCCAAGAAATCGCCTCTCCTTCGCGGTCTTCATCAGTTGCGAAGTAGACACTGTTTGCCTTGGCTGCTGCTTTTTTCAGGGCAGTGACGGTTTTTTGATTCTTTCGAGGGATGACGTAGCGCGGGATGAATTCATGCTCAACATCAACCCCAAGTTCGTGCTTTGGGAGATCGCGGACATGACCCATTGACGACAGCACAGTAAAGCCCCGACCGAGGAATCGGCCGATGGTTTTTGCTTTCGTTGGGGATTCGACGATGACGAGTTGGGATGGCATACGCAATCGGACAGGCAGTGCTGACTGGTTATGTAGCAGTCCGGACGGCTACTCGTCAAGTCGTCGGCAGCTTCGACTTGGTTTTTCCTTACCCGAGGACCACATACGTTGCATCGTCGAGCCGGCGGATTCTTCCTTGAAGCTCAAGCTCCGCGCAAAGCCCAAGAACGCGACCGCTCGTCATTCTACTCCTCTCAATGAGTTGGTCAACGTTACAGGGTTCTTTCGCCAGTAAGGACAAAAGGCAGGCCGCTTCAGTCGAAAGCGTTTTTGGTGTCTGCGTGCCTTCGCTCGTTGGGAGTGCTTGGAGCGCCTCGAAGAGATCATTCTCGGAGGCGATAAGCTGGGCGCCCTGCCGAAGTAAGGCGTGCGGCCCGGTTGATAGTGCGCTCGTGGCCGGTCCGGGTACGGCGAAGACTTCTCGATTCGCGTCGAGCGCAAGCCGAGCGGTAATCAGCGCGCCTGAGCTAGCGCCAGCCTCGACCACCAATGTTCCAAAACTTAATCCGGCGATAATTCGATTTCGGCGCGGGAAGTGGAAGCGCAGCGGCTCGGTTCCCGGCGGGTATTCGGAGACCCAGCCGCCCTGTTGAAGAATGCGCTGTCCGAGCGCTTCGTGCGTTGCCGGATAGACGCGATCAAGGCCGGAAGCAAAGACCGCGAAAGTTCGGGCTTGAGCGTTCAGCGCGTTCTCGTGGGCTACACCGTCGATTCCGAGGGCAAGTCCGGAGACGATGCCTAATCCGCAGCGGGCGGCGGCTTGGGTAAGTCGTTCAGCCATCAAGCGACCGTAGGTAGTCGGGGTGCGCGTTCCGACAATCGAGAAGAGTCGTCCGCTGGGGACCTCGCCGCGAACGTAGAGGATGAAGGGCGGATCGGCTAACTCACGAAGGAGAGGAGGATAGTTTGGGTCAGGGAGAGCAATCGCTCGGATGCGACTTTCTTCGAGACGAGCGGAAAAAGCGCTGGGATCGAATGCACTTCGCGCCTGCTCAATTGCTTGGCATTGAATCGCGGAGGCGCCAAGCTCTCGGAATGTGGTTATTGGGGCGCTCCAGGCCGCAGCTAGAGATCCAAAAGCCGCGCGATAGCGATTCAGGCTCCGCGGCCCTAATTCGAGAATCGTCGACCAGGCGAGCCAGGCTCTTCGCTCGTCGGGGCCGAGTGGTTCAAACTGATGATCCATACAAAAACATGGCGATCCGATCGCCACGAGTTGATCCTAAGGGAGCGGCTTGTGTCTGTCAATGATTTGCCGGCGGTACTTCAGGCAGCTGGAGTTTTCGAATAATTGACTCCAGGCTCTTCAGCCAATTTGTCCCGAGGGCAGCTTTATCGATTTTTGCCTGGTCGCCCATAAACGACCACTCCTCGGACACGACTCGAAGAATCGTCATCGCTTCTGGGCTGACCTTGCTGGCGAATTTGAGAAGGATGCGCTCCCGGAGGCTTCCGTCGACGGAGAGTTTTGACGCCGTGAGATGCGTGAGGTCCGTTCGCTGAGCGAGAATTTTGATTTTGAGAACCTCGAAGAGGCTCGCGAGCGGCGGGGGGAGGTCAACGCCGCGGAACTCTCGACTAATGAAGTCAGTCAGATCTTTTTCCGTCGTGAGTCCGGCCAGCTGTTGGTAGAGCTTAAGGCGCTTCGGCTCGCTGGGAACGAGCATTTTCGGAATACCGATCTCAATCGGAAGATCAATTTGGACGTCGCGGATCGGCCGAGGGGTTTTTCCGCTCTTGAGTTCGTCGATCGCTTGAGCAAGGAGGCGCGTGTAGAGCGCGAGGCCAATTGCTGCGACCTTGCCGTGCTGTTCGCGGCCAAGGAGGTTTCCGGTTCCGCGAATTTCCAGGTCGCGTAGGGCGATTTGGAATCCCGAGCCAAGCTCTTTCGCTTCCAAGAGCGCCTGAAGCCGTTTTCGGGCAGCTTCATTCAATTTCGTCGCGTGGTAGAGGAAGTAGGCGTAGGCTTGGCGCTTGCTTCGGCCGACGCGGCCGCGAAGCTGATAGAGCTGGGCGAGCCCGAATTTCGGCGAGTTGTCGACAATGAGCGTATTGACGTTCGGTAAGTCGAGTCCGCTTTCGATAATCGTAGAGCAGACGAGAACATTCGTGCTGCCGTTGTCGAATTCGGACATTGCGTGCGCGAGTTCATCCTCAGCCATTTGGCCGTGAGCAATACCGATTTTCGCTTCAGGAACAAGTTTTTGAATCCGCTGCGCCGCGAGCTCGATGGTCTCAACATTATTATAGAGATAGTAGGCCTGACCTTTGCGTTCTAGCTCGTTGCGAATCGCGGCAATAACAATGTCGTCCTCGTAGGGCTTGATAATCGTTTCGATCGGAAGTCGGCCTTCAGGCGGGGTTTCAATAACGCTGATGTCCCGGAGGCCGGAGAGGGCGAAATTCAGGGTTCGGGGAATCGGCGTGGCGGAAAGCGTCAGAATATGCGCCTGGGTGCGGAGCTGCTTGAGCTGCTCCTTATGACGGACGCCAAAGCGCTGCTCCTCGTCGATGATAATGAGGCCGAGATCTCGGAAGTGGATGTCGGTCGACAAGAGGCGATGTGTGCCAATGATAATATCAACATCGCGCGTATTGAGCTTTCGTATCACCTCGTCTTGCTCGCGATCCGACCGAAAGCGTGATAAAATTTCCACGTTAACGTTGAAATCCTTGAGTCGCTCGCGGAAGGTATCGAAGTGCTGCTGGGTAAGAATCGTCGTTGGGGAGAGGACGGCAACCTGCTTTCCTTGAAGGACCGCGCGAAAAGCCGCACGGATCGCGACTTCGGTTTTACCGAAGCCGACGTCGCCGCACACGAGCCTATCCATCGGTCGATCGTTCGCCAGGTCAGCCGAGACTTCAGCGATGACGCGCTCTTGGTCTGGGGTTAGTTCGTAGGGGAAGGAATCGGCGAGCCTGCGTTCTTCGTCCCGTTCGGCCATCGCAAACGCCGACGAGGTTCCTCGTTCAGCGTATAAACGGAGAAGTTCCTGGGCAATTTTCGTTGCTTCCTCCCGAATCTTGTGGGTAACTTGATACCAATTGCTACCCGATAAGCGATGGAGCTTCGGTTGGGCTAAGCCGAAGTATTTAGAAATTTTTTCGGCCGCTTCGACCGGGACGAAGAGTTTATCGTTTTCCGCATATTCCACGACGAAATACTCTTTTGCAATGCCATCAATTTTATTCGTCGTCATTCCAGCGAAACGACCGATCCCGTGGTCAAGGTGAACGACGAAGTCGCCTGGCCGCAGCTCGGCAATAAAGACCGACGCGTTGACTTGCTGGCTTGAAGTTTTCGGTTCGCGAGCGCCGCGTTCTCCGAAGATGTCCGAGTCAGTGAAAACGGCCTTTCGTTCGTTTTGGGTGGTCCAGCCGAACACGCGCTGGCCAGGGGGCGGAGTAAGAAGAGTCGGAGCCTTCATTTTTTCGTTCCGGAAGAGCTTTTTCAGCTCGTTCGCGTGCTCGGTACTTATCGTTACTTCGTACTCTTCCCGCCGGAGTTTCTTTACATCATCGGTAAACTGATCGAGGTGGCGGTGGTAAAGCTTTGGAGCCTGGAAGTCGAACGCGATAGAGCGGCGCGTTCCAAAGGTGTGGAAGGTGACCGCGCGGTAGCGACGAATTTTCTGGGCAAGTTTCGGCCACTCGTGGTCGAGTTCCTGGAACCCCTCTGGGTCGGATGAGACGATGAAGGTTCGATCCGAGGGAAGGTAATCAAACACCGACGCGCCCATCGCCGTATTTTTTAAGGCGTGGGGGAGAATCGTAACGCTTGGGACTTCGGCTCGTGCGCGCTTCGACGCAAGATCGATCGGGTGGATCGTTTCAATCTTGCGTCCATTCCATTCAATTCGATACGGCTCGGTCCACTGTGCGGAAAATACTTCAAGCACTCCTCCGTGCTTTGCGAAGCTGCCTGGAGCCGCCGCCTGGTTTTCCGATTCATAGCCGACGCTGACGAGGTGTTCAACGGCCGTTGTGAGATCAAGTTCCTGGCCGACGCTTAACTTTAAAATCGAGCGTTGGAAAAGCGCCGGACTCGGGAAGGGTTCATGGATGACTGGAAGGGAGAGGATCGTGATGCCGCGCTGGCCGGTAAGAAGCTCATGAAGCGCGGCGAGGTTCGTTGGAAGGAGATTGGTGATTCGAAGTTCCTGGTTGAGAGTCTTAGCCCAGAAGGCAAGTTGATGAAAAAGTTCCTCACCCTCCTTCACATTTCGTACCAACCATAAGGTTGCCCAGTGATGGGTCAGCTGTGGAACAGCTTGAGCCATCAGCCAGGCCTTCGCCGAGCTATTCGTAACACCGGAAAGCTCGAGGTCGCTTTCCTGCTCAATGAGTCCGGCAAGAGCCGAACCTGACGATTGTTCTCTTTTCACTGATCCTGAACGTCCGAAAAAACAGGCAAAAATCGTCGGCATTTCTGCGCGACAAAGGAAGTATAGCGTAGCTTGGAGAAAAGGGCAAGGGGCTGGGGAAAAGGGGTTGACAGAGAAGGGTGCTCATGCTACCCTTTGCTGTTCCCTAAGAACAGCCTCGCTGGCGGGTCGCTATCGGTCAGCGGCGAAAAGACTGCAACCCCTCCTTAGCAGTCTCGGTAGCCACAAGTGAAGATCCATTCGTTTTCGACTGTATCTTCCGCTTGCCGATAGCGCTTCGTCCGGGAGGTTTTTCGTTTTGACCGGATAGTGCCGCTTCCGGTACAGTAAGGACAATGAAACAACACCAGACGCACATCTGAATGCCTACGAACGACATTCCCCTACGTTCTCAATCTCTCCTCCGGAGGCGCTACCTCGCCGGCGGGGTTGTGTTACTTTGTCTCGTTATCGGTGTTGGTTTTTTTCTCGCCCCGTTAACGCAACAGCAAATTGATGACGCAGTTGTTCTTCGCGCGCTTACGCGACAACGCGCCTACGTCGAACGGATCGGGAAATTAACAGCGTTTCTTGAGGTAGATGGAGCGGCGAGCGAGCGCGAGGAGCGAGTTGAGGAGCTGAGAACAATCCGGAGCCAATGGTTAAGAGTGCAGGCAGCTTTTCCCGACGGTGACGCGAGTCTGGCCATACCGGCGTTGCGTGGAGCCTCGCTCCGTGCAAAGAGCGTTCAGCTGAGAACTGCCTCCGAGCGTTTTGATCGCTTGCTCGAGGTTACAATAGTTGCGGCCGAGTCTCATTCGCCGGTTTCTTCGGAGAAAATCGCCGAGCTTGCGCTAGTAGGCGACGCGTATATTGCTGGAGTAGAGGATCTTGTTGCAGCGTACGAAGCCGAAATCGGCGCGCGCGCGAGTTCGTTCCGTGTTGCGACATTTGCCATAACCGGTGGCGCCGCAGTGCTCTTTGTACTGTTGTGGTTTTTTATGATTCGCCCGGCTGTTCGCGTCATCGAGCATGATCTTATCCAGGCCAAGGAAGAAGCGCACTCTCGGCGCCTCGCTGAGCAGGAAACGGAACGGTTTAAACTCGCTGTTGAAAATGCCAGCGAGCATATTGTGATTACCGATGCTGATGCTCGAATCATCTATGCAAACCCGGCCGCCGAACGGATTACCGGCTATACGCTCTCCGAGATGATTGGCAAAAAGGCCGGGGGTCCGGATCTCTGGGGCGGCCAGATGGATCCGGTGTTTTACCGGGACCTTTGGAAGGTGGTGAAACATGACAAAAAGCCTTTTCGCGGCGACCTAACGAACCGGAGAAAGAACGGAGAAACCTACATCGCCCAGTCGAGCATTAGTCCGATCGTGGATCGTTCGGGCGAAGTTGTGTACTTCGTTGCGCTTGAGCGAGATATTACGCACGAAAAAGAGGTTGATCGAGCAAAAACAGAGTTTGTGTCCTTAGCTTCGCATCAACTTCGAACGCCCCTTTCCAGCGTGAAGTGGTACGCCGAGTTACTTGAAGACCAGGGGACTGGGACATTAAACGAGAAGCAGCGCGGCTATCTTCGAGAGATCATTTCGGGAAATCAGAGGATGATTCGCCTGGTCAACGCGCTTCTCAACGTCTCTCGGCTTGAACTCGGCACCTTTGTTATTGAGCCTGAGTCGATTGAGTTACGGGGTTACCTTGAGGGACTTCACGCAAACCTCCAGTTGTACCTTCCGGAGCGCGGAGTGAATATTGACTTCATTATTGCGGATGAAATTTCGGTGATAGAGGCTGACCCGAATCTTCTTCGGATGATTTTCGAGAATGTATTGACGAATGGAATTAAGTACTCCAATCCGAACGGAGTGGTAACCTGTCGACTTATTCACCAGGCGGCCGGGTCTGCACTTGACGGTCGGTTGGTGGCTACGGAAAGCCTCGGTGTTATTGTGGAAGATCGGGGGATTGGTATTCCGATTGTTCAGCAGAAAAACGTCTTTTCGAAACTCTTTCGCGCTGAAAATGCAAAAGCCGCGGTCAGTAACGGAAACGGCCTCGGGCTCTACCTCGTGAAGTCCATTGTTGACCAAATTCACGGATCTGTATGGTTTCAGTCAGTTGAGGGGCGCGGTACAACATTCTTCATTATTCTTCCATTCAAAGGACTTCGTGAGAGAACAGGTAAAAATCACTAATTATTTCCCTGGATGAACACGCAATCAACTATTCTTATTCTCGAAGACGAACAGCCGCTGGCTGCGGCGATTCAAACCTCCCTTGAGGCTGCGGGCTTTTCTGTTGTTATTGCTCGGACCTTCTCCCAGGCAACAGATTATCTCAGGTCCTTGTCTCGAATTGATGCGGTATGGCTTGACCACTATTTATTGGGACGTGAGAGCGGACTGGATTTTCTTGTCCAGCTTCGAAGCGATGAGCGAGGGAAGACGATCCCGGTTTTTGTCGTAACGAATACCGGAGGGTACGATAAAAAACAAGCCTATCTACAGCTCGGGGCAACACAGTATTTTGTAAAGTCGGATCATACACTTCGTGAGATTATCGATTCAATTCGAGAAGCTATTCTTAATCATGAAGCATCATGAGCAACGAACCGGGAGGGGTCGTTCAAACACTGCTCGTCGTCGAAGATGAGCAGCCGTTACGGGAAGCATTAATCGAGAAGCTCCGCCAGGAGGGCTTCGAAGTACTCGAAGCTTCGGATGGCGTTGAGGGGTTGAAGTGCGCGCTTGAGTCGCATCCAGACCTCATTCTTCTTGATCTCGTTATGCCGAACCTCGGGGGCATGGCAACCCTTCAGCGTATACGCGAAGATACTTGGGGTCGATCGGCTCGCGTGATGCTCCTCACCAATCTCAATGACGCAGACTCGGTCTCCGAGGCAATGAGCTTTGGGGTCCATGATTTTCTCGTGAAAACCGATTGGAAGCTTGAGGATGTTGTCGAAAAAGTCCGCGAGCGTTTGAAGGCCGCGTAAGGAGCTAGGACTTGACAAGGATAATCAAAGGGAGTATCTTGCTTTGGCGTCTTTAATTCCTTGCGCCGTTAGCTCAGTTGGTTCGCCTCGCTAATTGTTTATGAGTCGAAGCAGGCAGAACTGATTCGGCTTCAGCAGGTCGGGAGTTCCCCTCGATCTTGTCGAGGGCTTCCACGGCGCAGAGTTCCTTTCAGTAATGCTGCACTAGCTCAGTCGGGAGAGCATCCCGCTTCTAGCGGGGAGGTCGAGGGTTCAAGTCCCTTGTGCAGCTCCAGCTTTTACGAGAGGTGCCTCTGCATCGAATTCAAACACCTGCGCGGATT